>JABDJC010000118.1 GCA_013003395.1 Acidimicrobiia bacterium | reverse complement strand
GGCTGGAAGACATCGATACCGCTGGCCTGGGCGTGGCTCAACGACTTGTCAACAGAGTCGCTCCCCCGAATGGGTCAGCTCGGTCTTCTGGACGCGGCGAGCGAAGAAGGTGACAACGCGGAGGACCCTTTGCGTCCCGATGGCCACCTCCGACCCGAGTGGGCCACCGGAGGCTGGACGGAGAACCCCGACCGAATGGCTCGGTGGGCATCGCTCGCGTTCGTTGCCCACGACGCGCAGCTGACGCTTCTCGGTGATCGCGATTCACCCGAGCGGGCTCTCATGACCGCCCGCTCGGAGTCTGCCGCCGAGATGTTGTGTGCCGAGCTCGAACGCGATGGCCTTCCGATCGACGAGGGGGAAGCCCGACGAATCATCGCCCAGGCAGAGGAGGAACGCGCCGACGAGCTCGTGCTTCGACACCTTCAGCCATCTCAGGAGGTCAACCTTCGCAACCCGGCGGAGGTCAAGACGATGTTGCGTCGAGCAGGACTTGATTTGCCGGACACCCGGGCGTGGCGACTGGAGAAGATCCGCGACTCCGAACCTCTCGTCGACGCCTTGCTCACGTGGCGCAAAGCCGAACGAATCGCTACCACCTACGGAACGATTTGGCTGGCCGAACATGTAGCCGGCGGGCGACTGCGCGGCGAGTGGACCAGCTCGGACGGCGCGGCCGGGCGAATGACGGCTTCAGCGGGACTGCACAACCTGCCGGCGCCCATGCGGACCGCCATTGCCCCGGAGGCGTCCGAACGCCTCGTGCGCGCCGACCTGGGCCAGATCGAACCGCGAGTCCTTGCTGCGGTCTCGGGTGATGAAGCATTCGTCGCCGCCACCCAGGACGATGACCTCTACCAACCGGTCGCGCAGAGGCTCGGAGTGACGCGCGAGGTCGCGAAGGTGGCGATATTGGGCGCGATGTATGGGGCGACCACTGGGGAATCCGCCGGCGCCCTACGCGGGCTACAGAACAACTACCCCATCGCCATGGGACTACTGGAGGAAGCTGCCGAAGCCGGACGGCTTGGTCACGACGTATTCACGACCGGCGGCCGGCGAGTTCCGATGTGGGTGGATCCGTCGGTATCCGGCGACATCGACAAGGCGATCTCGGTGGCTGCGGCCCGGGGTCGTTTCGCGAGGAACGCTCTGATCCAGGGAGCCGCAGCCGAGTTCTTCAAGGTATGGGCCATCACCGTCAGACGCCGAGTGCGGCACCTTGGCGCACGAATTGTGCTCTGTCTGCATGACGAACTGCTCGTGCTGACCCCGATCGAACATGCGGACGAGGTCGCAGCCTTGGTGGCCGAATGTGTGCAGGAGGCCGCCCACTACTGGTCACCAGACCCACGGGTCCGATTCGTCGCCGACGTCAGCATCGTGAAGCGCTGGTCGGACGCGAAGGATTAGCGAGATCGCCTACCGCAGGTACGCCAACAGCGTTGACTCGTCCACACCGTGCGCCTGACCGTCCAGCCGAGGCGTCTTCACCTCAGGCGCGGCGCTCGACAGGAGATGGCGGACCACAATCTCGTGCACAAACACTTCGTCGCGTACATGGATCACTGTGTCGGTGCCGTCAATCCCAGCATTAAACGTGAACGATGACGGGATCGGCTCATCCGATCCGCTTCCCTGCACGTGGAATGAGGAGTCGCGGGGCACAGGCCCATCCTGCGTTTCCATGATCTCGGCCACCTCGGTACCGCCGCTCATGATCGTCCGCAACAGCTCGCCGACGTAGACCGGGTCACCCGCGCCGTGGTACACCCACCGATCACCCAGGACCGAATGGTGCATCGTGCCGACCAACCAGCGTTCGGCACCAACCAGAGCCTCGTTGCGATAGGTCAGTGGCATCTGCAGGACGGCGCCATTCGCACCGGACAACACGTGGGTCTCGACGCCGACGTGACCATCCGGATCATCGAACCGATAGGCGCCAATGTGTTCGAGGTTCTGGTCGACATAGTCGGCCAGGGCGGGGATCTGCGGAAGATACTCCCGCAGGATCTCAAGCTTGGATGGTGTGAGCGAGGCTTGATGGATGATGGCCATGGGCGCGAACGTTAGTCGCCGACGGAGAGGGCGGCCATCGCCGACGCCACGTCCTCCCGGTAGCGCACCACGTTGGCCAGTTTGATCTCGTCGAATCCTCGGATCATGTCGGCAAGGTCAGCCACGGCGACCCGTTCGCGCACGTTCTCCTCCGACAGGCCATGGGACAATTCCCCCAGCAGTGAGCGGTAGTCCTCGATCAACTCGCGCTCGAGCCGTCGTTCCTCAGTGCGCCCAAACGGATCCAATTTCGTGCCACGGAGACGTTTCGTCTTCAGCAACGACTTGAACGTCGCCTTTCCGGTGCCTTCGGGGATCTTGATCTTCTTGTCGTAGCCGGCGCTCTTCAGCGTCGGTGGCTTCAACTGGAAGCTCACCTT
>JABDJC010000111.1 GCA_013003395.1 Acidimicrobiia bacterium | reverse complement strand
GTTGTGGAACAGCCCGACTTCAAGAACAAGACTGCCGACACGCCGATCGAATCGTGGGTCACCCAGTACTTCGATGAGACAGGTCAGCCGCTTCATCGGATCCAGACCGATGACGATCCATCGACGGCGACCAACGTGTGGGCGAGCAAGGTCAGGCGAAGCTCGACGGGTCAGGTCACCGATGTCGCCTCCCCAGCCAATGTAACGGCCTACACCCACAGCACGGCCTCATTCACGACCTCTTCAAGTGCCGGGTTGTACAACCTCTCGACTCGGATTGCATCAGGAGACATGAAGGGGCTCCCGTACCAGCGCAAACACAAGACCGGCACATCCGGGAGCGCCTACCTGGATCTCACGCTCACCTACACATCCCGGGACCTCACGGTTGGAGATGTGAGTGTGACACGTCCGTTCGTCGCGAGCCAGCGTGTTTATACCCAGGAGATCACTCTCGGCACGACGGGATCACGGTTGACCTCTTACAGCCACACGTTCCACAGCGCGACGGCTACCGATGTGCTGTACTTGGCCCCCAAGAAGATCACCACGACCAATCCGGCGGTGAGTACTGGGAACAATGGCTCCGGCAGCTCGACGACCTCGAACCGCTACATCCGCGAGGAAGGCTCGACTGCGTTTACGGAGGCGGAAGACGGGATCTTCACCTACAGCCTGTTCACCGAGGGGCAGCTGACCAAGCAGATCAATGACGCCCAGACCAATCACGCCACGGACTTCGCCTCGGGCGATGATCCGAACACGGACTTTGGGATCACCGAGACTGGGGATGGCAAGCGGGTCATCACGACGTATGCATATGACGACCAGGGACGATCAGATACGGTGACCCAGCCCGATGGCCGAGTGCTCAAGCGGTACTACTCGGAGCTTGCAGACGAACGGCTGATCACGCTCTCGTACAACGACTACGACTCTGCACCGCTGAAGTTCTACGGGCCGGTGCAGTACAGCGTGACGAACCACGGCGGCAAGTCTGAGGCGCAGGCAACGGTCGCGCTGACGAGCAACGAATCGACGACCGCGTTGACCGGTCACGTCGATGAGACGGATAGCGACCTCATTACCGCGATGGACCTGGGAACCGTTGCTCGTCTTTCAACCACGATCTACGACGAGACCGGGTCCTCGGCCCAGGAGAGTCGATTGTACTTTGACATTCCGACCTCTGGCGCAGGCTCCGATGGCACGAACTACGACCCCACGACGTTCGCCTACAACGACCAGGGACGCAAGATCCGATCCAAAGCTCCGCACGGCACGATCACGCGGACCAACTATGACACCCTCGGGCGTGCGACCAGCCAGTGGATCGGAACCAACGACTCTGACTTCGTGAACGGCGAGTCGTCGGGCACGGACAACATGGTCAAGACCTCGGAGACCGAGTACGACTCCGGGAACGACAAGGGGAATAGCCTGGTCACAAAACGCACGCTCTTCGTCGAGGACTCGGCGACTGATGAGCGTGTCACCAGCTTCAGCCGTGACGTCAGAGGGTGGGTGTTGCTACAGACCAATCCAGAGACGCCGCATCACTTCAACAAGTACGACAACATGGGTCGTGTGATTGCCTCGGGTCAGTTCAGCTCGACGGCATCGATCGTGGTGGGTACTGATGATCCAACGACTGAGACGACGAATCGTCTCGGCTTGAGCCAGACCTTCTACGACGAGATGGGGCGGGTCTGGAAGACGCAGCGCCACAAGATCGATCAGTCCGATGGCTCCGATGATGACGATCTGGAGAGCCTGGCCTGGTATGACGCGGCTGGACGCACGATCAAGGTCGATGGCCAACGGCTGGCGAAGACCAGCTATGACCGGCTCGGCCGTCAGACCCACCGATTCATGCTGGCCAGCGACAATGACACGGCCTATGCCCATGCCGACGATGTGACGGGCGACATCGTCTTGCTCGAGCAGCAGACCGTGTACGAGTCGTACGACAGCTCTGGCGTGGTCATGTCGGCCGTGATCAGCCGACATCACGATGACTACGGCGGTAGCGAGACCACCGGAGCTTTGGACACCAACGCCGATGCTGATGACCTCAAGTACACGGCGACGAACATCGAGGGGCGGATCCGGATTACGGCAAGCTGGTACGACCGGTTCGGTCGCGTCACGGATCAGGTGCGATACGGCACCTACGGCGGAAGCGACTTTGACCGTGATGGCCTGTCAGTGCCAGCCAGATCCGACACCGCGTTGCTGATTGAGTCGGTCTACAACACGGATGGCAGTCTCCAATCGACCACGGACCCGCGAGATCTCGAGGCTCGATTCGAGTACGACGACGCTGGCAGACGGATTACCGTCATCAGCAACTACGTCAACGGCACGCCGAGTGGCCCCACTGGCGACGATGACAACCATGTCCGCTACGAATACGTCGATGGCCTCCAGACGAAGATGTGGGTCGATCTGGATGGCGATGATGTTGAGGACGCAGATGACCAGGTCACGCTGTACATCTTCGGCGTGAGCTCTGGTGCGAGCGCTGGTGACTCGGAGATTGACGCTGGGCACCTGCTCCGCGCGACCGTCTATCCTGATTCGACCAACACCGCCACGACCTCGGCCGACATCGACACAGACGACTCCGACGTGATGAGCTTCGCCTACAACGCCCAGGGACAGGAGATCTACCGCAAGGACCAGGACGGCACCATCATCGACACGACCTACGACGACGCAGGCCGGGTCGAGACGAAGGCGGCAAGCACGCTGGCGAGCGGGATCGATTCAACCGTCAGAAGAGTCGCCACTGCATACGACAACCTCGGACGGGTGGACACCGTGACCCAGTATGACGCCGTCTCCGCCGGCAACGTCGTGAACGAGGTGAAGCGTGCTTACGACGACTGGGGCCCGGTGAGCAAGATCGAGCAGGACCACGACTCGGCCGTCGGTGGGACCATGCTCTTCGACGTGGACTTCACCTACACCGAAGCCACCGGCGGCCGCAACACGATTCGCCGCAGCACCATGGACCTGCCCGACGGTCAGCGGTTGACGCTTGACTACCTCTCGTCGGGCAGCCTCCATGACGACGAGGCCAGCCGGGTCAGCCGGGTCAAGATCGGGATCATCAACCAGGTCACCATCGCGGACTATGACTACAATGGCGTGAGCGAGCTTGTGGGAACCGACTACCCCGAGATCGACGTCATGTGGCTCAGATATGGCACAACCTCTGGCTCCTACCCGGACTTGGATCGGTTTGGCCGCGTCACCTCCAGCCGATGGACGAAGGACCTGGCCACCGACCAGGACTTCTACGACGTCGACATCACCCATGACCGCAACAGCGACATCACGCTGACGGAAAATAACGTCCATGATGGCTTTGACGTCGAGTATCAGATCGACAATCTGAACCGCCTGACGAATGCGGAGGAGGGCACGTGGAATGGCTCGACGATCACGAGCGCAACCCGCGAGCAACTCTGGACGACTTTGAGTCAGACCGGCAGCTGGGATCGGGTGAAGTTCGACCTCGATGGCGATGGCGACTTCACCGGAGTCAGCGGTGAATACGACGACACGCGCACGCACAACGTGGCAAGCGAGCTAACGGCTCGAGACATCGACAGCAACGCGACGAACGACTACAACCTCTCGCACACGAGCGCGGGTCAGCTCGACGATGATGACGAGAAGTACGAGTACGTCTTCGACGCGTTTGGTCGGTTGAGAAAGATCAAGCAGACGGACGGAGACCGAAACGTTGTTGCAGAGTACAAGTACAACGGCCTCGGTCATCGCATCGCGTGGCATTATGACGCCGACGCAGACGGCGACGTGGACACAAGCGATCCGTGGTATCGATTCATCTACGATGACCGTTGGAGGATCGTAGCAACGTACCGCGGAGCCTCGGCGTCAACGAGTGACAGCGATCCCAAGGAACAGTTCGTCTATCACAACGCCGGCAGCGATGGCCTTGGCTCCGCGTCCTACATCGATGACGTGATTCTGCGTGACAAGGATGCGAACACCGACTGGGACGCGGCTGCTGACGGGGCGCTCGAGGAGCGTGTCTACTACTGCCAGAACTGGCGTCATGACGTTGTGGCGTTGATCGACTCATCGGGCGGACAGCTCGAGCAAGTTCGATACACGGCGTATGGCATCCCGGATGGGTTGCCAGCGGGTGACGCCGACTCTGATGGCGACGTCGATTCAACTGACGCGAGCATAGTCAATGGGTGGATAACCAGCGGATATGACGTTCGCGGGGATCTCGACCTCGACGGCGATGTCGATAGCAGTGATCACTCTGCGGTCCAAGCCCTGGATGGCAACAGCCTCGGCTTTGGAGCCCTGTCGCTGCCTGAGATCGCCAATCGCAAGGCGTACGCTGGCTACGAGTTCGATGACGCGTTGGGCAGCGCGTTCCGGTTCTACCATGTGCGGCATCGTGTGCTCAACTCAGATCTCGGGAGATGGCTAACGAGGGACCCGGCAGCCTATGCCGATGGACCCAACTTGTACTCCTATGGACTCTCTCAGCCGCTAAAAGGCACGGATCCATTAGGACTCACGCCACATCTGCAGACGACCGGGTCGGGGGCCGAGTTGGTTCCGCAGAAGTTTGGACCGGGCTGCCCCAACCCAACGTGTAGTGGAGTCGAGCACACGTGTGACCTGACAGTCTGGACAACTCCTAACTGTCCGCCGCTTGAACTGGTTCTTCAGGCGATCTGCTCCCCGATTACGCCGCCGCATCCTAGCCTGCCGCCGGAGACGGCAACCGGTTGCGGCGGCAGCGGTTGCTTATGCATTAGGACGAGTACCACCACATTGGTCACGGTTACCTCGGTGTACACATTCACTGTCCCGTGGATGTGCAGCCTGGACCCCCTAGATCCTGTCGATTTTGTGGCCGTCGCTATCCTCTTAGTCGAAGAGGCCGTTCGTTACACGGGTCGCTGCGACCCGCTGTTGCGCCATTATAACCCATTATTGCTCCCGCTCTAACGCCGACGAGTTGGACTTCGATCTGGTTTTGAGTAGTAGCCGTTGCCGGTGCCGTCGGGATAGCCATCCTCCGGCCGGTGGACGAGGCGGCGATACTCGGCACACTGTCCGCTAGAGTAGTCCGGACGGCAAGCGGTGTTTACAATTGCTGGCTGCAGATGGATCGGAGGAGATCGTCGAGCTCACGGCCGAGCAGAGCAAAGCACTCGATGAGCTAATCGCGGCTGGGAAGACGGCTGAGTGTCCTACCGTCGCCAAGGGGCAGTGGCAACTCGGCGGCTTCAAGTCGCAGGGGCGATGGCAGAATCAGATGGACGATCGAGCCTGGACAGCCGACCAGATTGATGAGGCCGTTCAGGGTTCAGGGTGGGCGGAAGATTCAGCAGATAATCTCGTGAAACGGGGCAGCTCATGAATCTGAACCTGCTGGCGCCCGACATCCAGGAGGAGATCCTGTTCCTGCCGCGCGTCAAGCGGGGGCGGGATCCGATCCGGGAACACGCGGTACGGCGGATCGCCGCGGCGGCGGATTGGGGGAGGCAGCGGAGGATGTGGAAGGCGCTCCTGCCCACGCGGGAATACGATCAGAGGTGCGCGTCACCGCACGATGGCTCGTGACGAAAGGCCGATGTGGTGCTAACCCATCTTGTCTATCCGGTCCGCACTAGCGCCTTCGCGGTCGTTTCATTGTGGTGTGGTGCCCTAGGCGGTCTGATGGTCATGCGCTCGCCCTTTTCAGGGCCATGGTTCTTGATCGGCTTGTTGCTCCCGATTCTCACGGGGGCCGTGGTCGCATACCTTTCCCCGCGCCGGCGGACTGCGTTCGTGGCGGGCGCGGCCTTGGGTATGGGCTTTGTCTCGACGAGTCTGTTCCAGTTCCATCTTGTGGCAGTGTCAGCCAACTCTGTTGTTTCATCTATCTTCCTGGTTGGCATCGGGGCGCTTCTGCTCTGCGGTCTTACAACGGCAGCTTGCAGTCTGACTGCACTGGTCGTGACGACACAGGAGCAACTCGGCAGGTCGTGCCCGTCATGTATGTATCCGATCCACGAAACCGCACAGACCTATCGCTGCCCGGAGTGTGGCGAGCTGGCAAACGACCTCCTCAGCAGGGAAGAAGACACGCGACGGTTCGTCGCATGGGTCAATCGGTGGTCGCCGTATGCTCTGTTGCTGACAGGTGTCCTCGCTGCCGTGGTGCTGGCGATCGAGGCCACTCCGAGATTCCAGAGCAGGACCGAATTCCAACGGTTCTGCGAGCAGATAGGCGGACAACGATGCAGCTCCCACTTCTTCGAGTCAGAGCGGGCGCGGCCGCCATTCAGCGCGTCTGTCGCCATTCCGAGCGATCCCAGCAAGTTGCTCTTGGTGGTGTACGATCCCGACAGCCGGCATGACCAGCCACCCATGCAGATCCGGCTTCAATGGGTGATCCAGATGCCGACCGGGTACCCGCCGGCATTCGGAGATGGGAACCCGGCCATCCTCTGCAACCTCGACCGCGACCAGGCTCAACGAGTCTTGCGCGATGGGATACCAGCGTCGCTGCATGACTCTCTCATCGCTGCTGCAAACGACGCTGGGTGGTCTGTCTCACCGTACGCGCGTGCGGGAGTCGGTCGGACCGTCGTGGGCTCTTGGGTACCAGTGCCGCCTGTGTGTGTGCCGCCGCCTGCGGACTTGACGGACGCAAGTGAAGGTCATTGAAGCGTGTCCTTCCCCGTAGTGTCTAGAAACTCAGCCGACCGGCCGATCCGACGCGGTTCAACCGCGCGCTCCCATCAGTGCGTCTTGATCCGGCCTTTGCCAAGGTCGATCAGCTCGGTGATGAGCTCGACGTCGAACCCGTGGTGTTCCAATCGTCAGCCGACCTGCAACTCGAATGCGATGTCGAGAGATGCGAGCACGCCCGGCCCGTGGATCGGTGACGAAGAACAGGTGTTCTGGCACGCAAGAACGCCGCTCCGAAGTCCACCAAGAGGTGGTGTGGTCCATCTGCAGTTGGATGATCACACAGTGAGCCTGCCAACGCTACATACCAAGCAACGCTTCGGCCTCCTCAAGCTCCTCGCGAAGCTGATCGACAGTCTCAATCGCCTTGCGCACCTTGTTGATCTCGGCCTTGGGCTTGTTGGCGAGTAGATCTGCAACTCGCGATTCGATCTGAATCAGCGTGGCCACCTTTGTTCTGCCATCAATCATCGAGGCAAGATCATTAGACACAGCCATGGGCTTGGCAGCAGAGGCACTACGCACCATCGTCGGCTTGCGTGAAGTCGTCTTCTTGCGAGTAAAGGTGTACTTGTCGCCATCTCGAATCTCGAGGTAGTGATCAAAGAGCTTCTTGCTGAGCTTTTGCTCTTTAAGGAGCTTGTTCGCCTGCGGTCGCTTGCCAGCAATAGCGAGATTCACAGCCTCCATCATCTCACGAGTTGGTCGTCCGATTCGCTTGGCCATTCTGTTGCTCCTCCCAGGGTTATGTACTGGTCTCCACAGAACTGTCAAACAGTCTTCTGTGCCGAGCGTGGATAGGACATCAGGCGAGTGCGGTAGAATCACCGGGAGGAAAGTGCCTGTCCTTTGTCCCCCCCGTGGCGAGTGCGGTGAATGATCATGCGATCTCACCGAATGAGGCCGTGATCAGCTTCATCAAGTTGCGTTTCCGGCGGTGCTTGTCAATGGTCGCCTGCAGGAGGTTGCGAAAGTGCTCCGGCCTGCCCCCGCGTGCCAAGAGCGCCTTCACGCGAACGAGAAGATCCGTTGCCGAACGGTATCCTCGCTTGTCCTTGTGGCCGATGAAGTGCTCGATCAAGTGCTCGTACACCGCGGCGGCATCGAGCGGATGCTCGTCCTCTCGCAGGTGGGCGAGTTGCGTCCAAAGCGTCTCCGAGCAACCGTAGTCACGAGCCGCTTGCCATGCGTCCTCAGCGCACTCCTCCGAGAGGAGAATGGCGACCAGTGTCGAGCCGTCCGCACGGTGGCATCCGAACGGCTGGCCGGCATCAGTCCCTGCATCAGTCTTCGAGACCGGTCTGAGAGTGCTCCGCAGGTGCGCAATCGCTCGTGCTCGTTCCTCAGGCCATTGCCTCGACAGCACGACGGCCCGCAGCTGCCGGTAGGTCGCCTGATTCGGATTCGTCTCGAACGTCGCCCGGGCCAGGTCCATCGCATGCGGCTGCCGGCCGGCCTGGTGGTAGAGCTCGATGGTCAGACTGACCAGGCGGTCATCACGCCTGTCCGGGAACGCCCGGAGGCCGCGCTCGGCCCAGAGTATCGCTTCATCGAGCCGCCCGGATCCTCGAAGCTCGGTCGCGATCCGCTGGAACCGGTAGGCGGAAGAGAGGTCGTGGCCAAGCACCGTCACCAGAGCGTCCACATCGCCGGTGAGGCGGGCAAGGTCCTCCATGACGCACGTGCAACGGAAGCGCCGAGGATCGAACTCGCATCGGTCGCCCGGTGCGAGCGTGCCGTATTCACGCCACACATCCTCAGCGAGTCGACGATACTCGGCGATCCCCGTGTCGCCGAGCACATCAGCGTGCATGCGAACGGCATGGGAGAAGGTATCCCACTCGGTCGTCATTTCCCATGTGAAGAGGCGGAGGGCAAGCTCGATTGGATCGGGTCGAACCGAACGACAGGCGGCGACATGCAGCGCCGTCGCTCGCTCCATCACGGGCTTCATCGTTCCGGCCGAGTCATCCATGTTTCCGAGCACGTGTTCGCATCGACGAAGGAGGTGCTCCGTGAGGGTCATGACGTCTTCGCCACGCCCGTCCTCGAGCCGCGTACCGAGCCGGTCGACGAGGTCATCAATCCGGCGCGAGAGATCAAACGACTCGCGGTAGGACACGAAAGTGTCGCGGCGTATGACGCGATCGATCATCTTCCGGAATCCGGAGACGTCAGGAGCAGTCTGTGTGCAGACGGCTTCGAGTTGGAGCGCTTCGAACAGCCGATCGCAGAACATCGCGTGATCCGACAGCAACTCGACGAGGCGAGTCTTGGGGAGAGACGACAGAAACCGTCGGGCGTCGGCGGCGTCGTTGAACGCGTTTGTGGAGGTGCGCGATGTACCGGCCATGAGTCCCCCTGTCTCCTGTCTCGGCGCCACGGTACGATATCAGATCGGGAGTTCCTTCCTCAAGGATCGAAGCGGGCATGTCACGAGCATGAAGCCAGGATGGGTGATGATCGCATAACGCGGCAATGCACCCGCTGCTCGGAAGTAGCACCGCTGCACTCCGGCGTTCATCAGTCGGTCGGGAACGCGATTGAGCTCAGGTTCGTCTGCGGCAGGTGCTGGACCCGGATTCTTGCGGAACGCAGAGGTGAGCCTCACGAGTTTCACTTCCGCTACGATCCGATTCCGCGCGGCGTTCGGGCGTTCGAGCTCGAAGACGGTCGTTCCGGCGGACACCAGTTCGCAGTCCTTGCCGAGGATGATGAACCGAATGACGCCATGATCACCCGTCTGATGGAGAAGATGCATCGCGGCTTGAATCGGCTCCACTTGAAGCCGGGCGGCATTCAGGACAAGACAGTTCGCGGCCGATTTGAGTGGGACGAGGAACAGGACGGCCGGATCCCACGGGTTGTCGTCGATGGGATCTCGCTCTCCTGGGATGAACTGGGCGAGATGCTGATGTCATTCGAGGGATGGCAGTTTCGGCTGGAGATCGCTGATCCGGCGGATGAGCTGTAGGCCGGTGCGATCACGCGAGGGGAGGCCGGGGTCGCGCCGTCAGATGCGCCCCCAACCGCGCATTCTGGGAGCTGCGCGCCCTAAGCGCGCCCGTACCAGTCGTCATCTTCTCGGCAGCCAGTCGGCAACCAGTGGGGATTTGGTCTTGGCGGCCGCATTCGCGATAACATCAGTGGGGTCTGCCTGCGTTCTTCTAAACCGCAGGTCGCAGGTTCGAGTCCTGCCCGGGGCGTTGCGAGAAACCCGCTTCGCGCTACATTAGGCGGGGTTTTCTTCACTCGCTCGATCTCGGAGCTGAGCGATCGCGGCCGGGTGCGCCCTGAGCGCGCCCTCAACAGGCGCGAGATAGTCGGTGGCGAGTGGGTTTTGACTGGTGCTGCTCGTCCGATCGTCTCAACGGCTTGCGACACCTTTCGATCAAATAGGTTGTGAGCTATAGGCCAGAGCCCAAGTGGAGCCGTCTGGAGAGCCAGCGGTCGAGTCCTTATCCACGCGGAGGACTGCTGCGAAGGCGGATGAACTCAGTACCGCAACGCTGGATGCACAGAGTGCCCGCACGAGTATCGGTCTTGAACATGACGCCATGTCTAAATCTCCTGAAGACAAGCAGCGTCCATGCATCACAGAACGTATGGAGCAAGACTATCTAGCCCCAATGAGCGAGCAAGAAGAGGAGGTCTGTGAATCCAACAACTCCGTCGCAGTTGAAATCGGCACTACTCTCCATTCCCCACTCGCTGAGAAGCACAAGGAGGTCAGTGAAGCCTGCAAAGCAATCGCCATCAATATCGGCAGGTGACACACCAGTCGGGGTGAGAATGGCTGCGAAGTCGAAACCAATGACTAGGATCTGACCTCTGTCATTGATTGACCGTGCCCCACCTAGCTCGCGAGAGAATTCCGCTGGGACCAACTCTCGAAGTTCATATAGGCACCCACTTTCCCATAGAAATGGCCGGCAGTGTGTGAGGTGGTTTGACGAGGTTCCGACAACTTGGCCATGTGTGTTGATGCCAAGTGCGGTTGAATCACTCAGCCCCTCGAGTGTTCCTAGGTCGGTTATCGTTCCCTTCTGCCACAGAAACGCGTGTCGGACATTATCCGAAGGATCCTTTTCATTCGGGAGCCAGGCAAATCCGATGACGTCACCAACATCGTTGATCTTGCGGGCTTCGGTGGAAAAGCCCCCTCGAACGAGGCCCAGCTCTATCACTTGCTCTCTCGCCCACAAGAAGGCAATGCGTTCGTCGCTCGGGCCGACTCGTCTCCATCCAACAACTTGTCCAGCATCGTTGATACCGTGAGCTCGACTTGCTTCCCCGCCAATCGTGATACCCAGGTCAATAGTGTCTCCGTCCTGCCAGACGAATCCGTGAGTCGGCCCAACCAATCCGTTGTTCCAGTACCCAGTAGTTACCCCAAACTGATTGATGTCGAGTGACTCCGCTTCGGTGGCAGTCGAGATGAGACCGAACTCGGAGACCTCACCGTGGTCATATATGAACCCACGGAAAGGCGATCCCATCATGCCGGTGATCTGACCACTGTCATTCACCGCGTACGCACGGCCGGTCGTCTCTGGCAGGTCGAGTACGCTCAGACCAGTCTCCTCTGACCAACAGAACGGAATGTCGCTGCCTCCTGGGCATCTATAGTTGCCGACAACTTGTCCCAGGTTATTGAGGTCTTGTGCGACAATCGCTGCCGGCTGGAATCCGCAGTCAGGTGCGTCAATGACGGCCGTGACCTCGTACCGCGGGCACTCCGCGTACAGCCACGAGGCTGATACTATTGCAAACAACGGAACCAACAGCAGGTCTTGGTGAGTCCAGTTCATTCGCGTTGCTCCGTCGCAGATGAAGTGCTACATGACGTCACCACTATCATCGGACAGAGGGCCACCTGCACCGAGCAATCGACGAGTTTGTTGAGCATTACCAT
Source organism: Acidimicrobiia bacterium (assembly GCA_013003395.1). Lineage (GTDB taxonomy): Bacteria > Actinomycetota > Acidimicrobiia > Spongiisociales > UBA5794 > JABDJC01. The sequence continues at coordinate 14,184 of JABDJC010000111.1, read as the reverse complement.
CTTGAGCGCACGCACCAAGGGATCGACAACGAGCTGATCGATGGCGTTCCAGAATGCTCGGTTGGACGCGTACAACGACGTGAGCGCTTGGGCGGGATGCTGAGTTCGTACTACCGTGAGGCTGCTTGATGCGTCGGCTGGCGAATGGAACGGGACGGGATTGACTCATGACAGACTGGAGCAAGAAGTCGGGGATGACGAGTGCATCCGATTGGATCGATATCGCACTTGACGGAGACTATCACTTTCGTGAGAGTTTCTTGCGATCTCGGGATTGGGTCGTCGTGCCCGTGGAATCCGGACTTCACTTCGACAGATGTCAAGCGGAGCGTCTTGCCTCAGCGCTAACGAGAGCTGGGGAATCAGAGGTAAGTGCGGTGCTGCTTGAAGATCTTGATAACATCGAACGCTATCAGAGGATCAGTGCTACTCCGGATCAGATCCTTGAATTCAATCTACATGGTGTCACTTCAATTTCGTGATCATCCCGGATGATCGCGAGTTCGCAATAGTCTGCACAACAGGCGACTACTTTCTGGTCGCAGGTAACAAACAGTTCGTAGAGAGCGTTCTGGGGAAGAGCGTTCACCAAGCGAGGGCGGAGTTCGAGGAATTTGCTACGAATCTAACTTGGGAGGCGGAGCGTCTCACGGCAGTGTCACGTAAGTATTCTGGGATGTAACAGCTCGCGCCGTATAAAAACTCCTTGAGTCGGCATCTTCCAACATTTCTGGCATCTAGATCCATGAGCGAGCGGTACCGGAACTCCGCGGAGCAGCGGAACGTGTCAATGAGGATGAAGCGCGCGTGGTCATGGCGTGAGCGCCCGTGGTGTTCCAAATCGTCAGCCGACCTACAACTCGATGCGAGGTCGAGAGATGCCCGGCCCGTGGATCGGCGACGAAAAGCAGGAGTTCCGGCACGCAATAACGCCGCTCCGAAGTCCACCAAGAGGTGGTGTGGTCCATCTGCAGTTGGATAATCACACAGTGAGCCTGCCAACGCTACATCCCAAGCAACGCTTCGGCCTCCTCAAGCTCTTCGCGAAGCTGATCGACTGTCTCAACCGCCTTGCGCACCTTGTTGATCTCGGCCTTGGGCTTATTGGCGAGAAGATCTGCAACTCGCGATTCGATCTGAATCAGCGTGGCCACCTTTGTTCTGCCATCAATCATCGAGGCAAGATCATCAGACACAGCCATGGGCTTGGCAGCAGAGGCACTACGCACCATCGTCGGCTTGCGTGAAGTCGTCTTCTTGCGAGTAAAGGTGTACTTCTGGCCATCTCGAATCTCGAGGTAGTGATCAAAGAGCTTCTTGCTGAGCTTTTGCTCTTTGATGAGCTTGTTCGCCTGCGGTCGCTTGCCAGCAATAGCGAGATTCACAGCGTCCATCATCTCACGAGTTGGTCGTCCGATTCGCTTGGCCATTCTGTTGCTCCTCCCAGGGTTGATAGGGCACGAGAGAATGTACTGGTCTCCACAGAACTGTCAAACAGTCTTCTGTGCCGAGCGTGGATAGGACATCAGGCGAGTGCGGTAGAATCACCGGGAGAATGGTGCCTGTCCTGTCTTCCCGATCGTTGGATCGGAGGGATGATGAGTGCGACGACTGTCAATAGGGAAGGGGGTATGACCAGATGTTGTGGATGAGGTGAGCGCAAAAAGAAGGCGGCGTATCTTGTGCGAGTACCACCAAGCACAGGAGCACAAAGCGTGACGCTTCATTTGTCGAACGCATGGCAGACAAGTGTCTTGCTAGTCGAACGCCCAGCACAGCCGGTCCATCTGAACGGCCAGGCTTTGAAGATGACATCGCGTTGACACGCGAGCACTTGGCAGATGTGCATGCCCTCCATGACGGTCTCAGAGATAGCCTGCTGAGCTTCGAGTGTTATATCAATACTGAACTGATGCAAATGGAGCGTCGCACTCCACGCTACTCACCGTATCGCTATCCAGAACGGGAGAAGCTCCAACGCCGTCTTGGTGATCTGGCGGCGGAGCGAAGACGGCTCGCTGTGACCGAGCAAGAACAAGTACATCGGCTGCAGCGTCAGCTGCTTGAGCTACTCGGTAAGGAGACGCGCCGAGTCGAAGTGTGACCCCGTTGGATCCTGATTGCAAGCTGTTCGGGGAAATGGTGTCCGAATCAGTGCCCTGCCGCTTGGCAATCAAGTCTCCTCTGGAGAGAATGGAACGGCAGCCGCTCGACTTCGGTCGGAGTGGTGCCTGTAGCGGAGGTGTGGCCATGGTCCCATTGCGAGACGCTCTCGTGGTAGCGCTTTCCCAACTGCTTGTCATCGTTGCGGTGCATGGCCAGTGTGAGGTCGCTCAGCTATCTGTCAGTGAACCTGTAGACTACGGCCGGTCAATTGCGATATCTGGTGAAACCGCGGTGGTTGGTGACTCCCGATTTCCTGAGGCCGGGCGAGTGCACCTCTTTAGGTTCTTCGTTGATGAGTGGCAAGCAACTCAGATTTTGACAGCACCAGTGCCAGAACCGGCCGATCGCTTCGGTGATTCCATTGCCCTAGCCGATGATCTGTTGATTGTGGGTTCTCCAGGTGCAGCAATGCCGGAGCTGAATCGAGGTGCCGCCTATATCTTCAGGCGTATAGGAGACGAGTGGACGTTTGAGAGTTATCTGGTCGCGAGAGACGGCGGAGCCGGCCACTTCTTCGGTACCAGTGTCGCGACAGACGGATTTCGCGTGTTGATCGGAGCATGGAAGGCAGAAGACATGCGAGGTAGGAGAACCGGAGCTGCATATTCCTTCATTCGAGACTCCGGGTCGTGGATGCTCGAGGCCAAACTTCTGGACCCGGTCGGTGCAGAGGATGACCTATTCGGAGTCGCTGTATCGTTGTCAGGCCACACAGCCGTGATCGGTGCACACGGCTTCGACGGCACAGCTTCGAATTCTGGCAAGGCCCTCGTGTTCACTAGGACACGCTCACGACGATGGGAACTCGAGAGTGAGCTGCGCGCGAGCGATCCAGACACGAGTGATCAATTCGGGCGTGCGGTATCGATCAATGGGAACGTCGCTGCGGTTGGGGCGTTGCAGGAGGACGATCCTGGTGCCAATTCTGGTGCCGCATATGTGTTCCGACGATCGCGATCAGGGTGGAGTGAGGAACAGAAGCTGGAAGCAGCGGATGCATCACCGGTGGCGTTCCTTGGTCGATCAATCTCACTATCTGATGACGGCAATACAGTGTTGATCGGTGCCTCCGGTGATAGTGAAGGTGCGTTCGAAGCCGGTGCGGTCTACGTGTTCCGCCACAACTCGGAAAGGTGGCACGAGGATACCAAGATCATTGCGATGCAGGCTTCAGCGGGTGCTCACTTCGGTACATCCGTGTCTACGAGTGGCAACTTGGCGTTGGTCGGATCGCCAGGCAGCATTGGTGAGGCATCTGTGATCTCTGGCGTCTTGAATGTCGATTGCAACAGGAATGATGAGCCGGATTCGTGTGACATCTTTGACGGAGTCAGCATGGACAGGGACGGAGACGGCGTGCCGGATGAATGTCGCATCTCTGCGGATCTCGATGGCGACGGGGTGGTTGGCTTTTCGGATTTGCTATTGCTTCTAACTCGTTGGGGCATCTGCGGGGTTCCATGTCCGCCTACTTGTACAGCTGACTTCAATCGTGATTGTGAAGTTGGATTCTGGGACTTGCTGTTTCTGCTCGGTGAATGGAGTCGTGTCCATTCGCCATGACGTGTGTCAGAGGTTCAACGGAGAAACTCACATGTGCTCAAAGCTTGTTCGAGCCGGCATGATCTGTGCAGTCGCAGCTGGGGGTAGTGCTCACGGGCAGTGTGCGGAGTTCGAGCGAGTATTCGCGTTGGATCCAGATCATGATGACGAGTATGGTCAATCCGTTTCTCTTGACGGTGGTTGGCTTGTCGTTGGGGCCCACAAGGATGATGACTCCGGGGTCGATGCGGGCTCGGTTTACTTGCTCCAATCGACTCCAAGTGGATTCGCACAGAACAGCAAGCTCATTGCCAGCGATGCTCTTCCGGGCGATCAACTCGGCTTTGAGTGCTGTATCAGCGGCGATGCAATCGTTGTGGGAGCACCGTTTCGTACAGGCGCGTTTTCGCTTGAGGGGGCTGCATTCGTATTCGGTCGTGATGATGGATCTGAAGTGGCATTGATCGATCCCAACAACCGAGCGGATAGATTCTTCGGCTGGTCCGTGGCGATCGAGGGGAACACAGCTATTGTTGGGGCAGTCGATCCGACGAGCGCTGGTGAAGTGCTCGTGTATGAGCGGAACAGGGGTGGCTTCGGTAACTGGGGGTTGCATCAGGTTCTCGTTCCGTCAGATGGAGCAATCGCAGATGCGTTCGGAGTTGCGGTCGCGATATCTGGTGATGTGCTCGTCGTGGGCTCCCCCAATGTGGACGACGAGGGCGATGGCAAGGGAGCGGCGTACGTATTCGAACGCGATGGGAGCGGCGTTTGGATAGAACAGCAGAAGGTGTTTGGAAGCAGCGTGCAGATTGGTGATGGCTTCGGGAGCGAGGTGGCGGTTGACGGCAGCACGTTCGTCGTAGGTGTTCCGCGAGCAGAGGCAGAAGGCGGCGGCACCGACTCTGGAGAAGCATTCGTATTCGAAAGAGTTGGTACTAGTTGGATTGAACAAGCGAATCTTCAGTCGACTAGCGTACCAGTCGGTTCAGGATTCGGGACATCTGTGGCAATCGAAGGTGACGTAATAGCGATTGGATTTCGCGGATATCGACAACCAGCACCCTCCCTTGTAGAGAGAGGAGCGGTGGAGATATTTACACGGGATCTCGGTAGTGGAGAATGGGGCACACATCACTTATTCTCGGAGACCGGAGTCTGTGCGACTCCGAGACTCGGCGAATCCGTGACTCTGGATGGAGGTATCTTTGTTGCTGGCGGACCCGAATGGGAAGACAATCCATGCCTCGCGGTGCCGACCATCGGATACGCCATCACCGGAGAGCCGTGTCCTTGCCCCGCAGACATTGATGAGGACGATTGCGTGGGATTCACCGATCTTCTATCAGTGATCGGGTTGTGGGGTCCGTGTATCGGCTGTCCGGCAGACATTAATTGCGATGACAACGTATCATTCACAGATCTGTTGGCGGTTCTGAATGCGTGGGGCGATTGTCCCTGTACTTCAGGATGCGGCACAGAAGAGACGCTGGAGGAAGTGAAGAGTAACGCGGGCCTCTCACAGGCTGATTGGGACACACTGATGGACTGCATGGAGAACGGGACGCAGGCCGAACAGGAAAACTGTGCGTGCTGGCTCCAGCACTACCTGGAGGACTGTGTGCCTAGCTGCCCGAATCTGCCAGATTGTCCTGACGGCGATCCGCTATCCAAGCACTGATCTGCCAGATCAGACGTGATTGAGCATGGCAGCCGCTCGGGAACGCAGGTGTCCCGGGCGGCTTCTCTTCGCTCATGCGTCGTGCGTTGTTGTGGCCCAGAGGGACGGCCAACTGGTGGCGTGGTGTTCCAATCGTCAGCCGACCTCGTGGTGTTCCAATCGTCAGCCGACCTACAACTCGATGGGAGGTCGAAAGATGGGAGCACGCCCGGCCCGTGGATCGGCGACGAAAAACAGGAGTTGTGGCACGCTAAAAGGGGTATGACCAGATGTTGGGGGTATGACCAGATGTTGTGGATGAGGTGAGCGCAGAAAAGAGGCGGCGTATCTTGTGCAAGTACCACCAAGCACAGGAGTCCGCCACCATGGATCAAGCTACCACCGACAGCATCTGTTTGCCAGACGCCGAGCCCAGGGATGTGCTGACCGAGCTGCTCCGCACGGGTGCCCGGCGGATGCTGGTCACCGCGATCGAGGCCGAGGTCGGCGACTGGATCGCTTCCCGTCAGGATCTCCTTGACGACGAGGGCCACCGTCTGATCGTCCGAAATGGTCACCAGCCACCGCGAACGATCCAGACTGGCATCGGGCCGATCGAGGTTCGCAAACCACGTGTGCACGATCGCCGACCGGAGGCGGAGCGCGAACCATTCGAGTCGGTTCTGCTGCCGCGCTACATTCCGATCTCGATGCCCAGGCGAAAGAACTCCGTTGCGGCCTTGTTTGGGTTGAGGCCGTGCCTGCGAACGCACGATCGGGCGTGTTTACAATACTGGCCCATCAGCATGCCAGACGTGCCCAGATCTTCATTCAGAATCGTACACAGCCCATCAATTGCGTCCTTCGGTAGATCGGGTCCGTGAATGAAGTGGTGCAAGTATGGAACAAAGTGCTGGTGGCGGTATAAATCCTCCGAGAGATGCTTGGCAAGAAGCGGCTCCGCTTCACTGACAAGCAACGGCGCCGGCTGGCGGCCAAAGCGAAGCTGCTCGGCCGCGCTGTCCTCAACCAGATCGCCACGATCGTGACGCCGGATACGCTGCTCCGTTGCCATCGCCAGCTCATTGCGATGAAGTGGGACTACTCCTCGAAGCGTGGTCCGGGTCGACCTCGAATCATCCAGGCCATCCGGCGCCTGGTTGTGCAGTTCGCCCTGGACAATCGGTCGTGGGGATACACCAAGCTCCAAGGGGCGCTCGCGCATGTCGGCCACGATATCTCGCGAGAAACGATCGCATCGATCCTCCGCGAGAACGGGATTGTGCCGGCGCCCGAGCGATCCACGAAGACAACGTGGAAGGAGTTCCTGGAGTCACATTGGACGACTATAGTCTCCGCCGACTTCTTCACCGTTGAGGTATGGACCTGGCGAGGTCTCGTCACGATGTACGTGCTGTTCTTCATGGATCTGGCTACGCGACGTGTTTGCCTGGGCGGCATCACGACCAATCCGAACGCCAAGTGGCTGATGCAGGTCGCCAAGAACGTGACCGATCCGTTCGACGGATTTCTATCGGGCAAGAGGTATCTGATCATCGACCGTGACACGAAGTACTGTGATGCCTTCGTGCATCTGTTGGAGAGAGCAGGCACCAAGGTGGTTCTTCTGCCGGCACGGTCTCCGAACCTGAATGCCCACGCCGAGCGCTTCGTTCGGACGATCAAGGATGAGTGCACCAATCGCCTCATCTTCTTCGGCGATCGGCCGGTATACCGAGCCGTGGTCCAATTCGTCGAGTTCTACAACCGAGAGCGTTTTCATCAGGGGATGAGCAACGAGTTATTGACGCCGGCGCCATCGACGGCAAACATCAACGGCCAGCTGGTGTGCCGGGAGCGACTCGGTGGGCTGCTGAAGTACTACTCCAGACAAGCGGCGTAGCCATGTTCGTGAATCGATGGTCGATCCTGGTCCGGGCCAAGCTGCCATATGTGGAGTGGGCAAACTCGTTCGAAGATGGCGGACCGATACTCAGCCTGGACGATCAGCGGTCCGCACCCACGCTCTATTTGATCCCGGAGCACGAGGGCGCGGATCTCCACGAGCTGGTCGACGAGTGGTATTGGGAGACCCGTCCGTCTGGCCAGAGAACCGAACGGCTGACATGTTCCACGACTGGTTCGACGTCGAGCTCATCACCGAGCTGATCGACCTTGGCAAAGGACAGATCAAGACGCACTGATGGGAGCGCGCGGTTGAACCGCGTCGGATCGGCCGGTCGGCTGAGTTTCTAGACACTACGGGATGCTCCTTAGATCGAGCTCTCGCGTCATCGCCTGCGTGCCGACTCATGGATCTGGAATCCCCGTTCCTTCATGGTTCTGCGTCCGCGGAGTTTCTGTACCGCGCGATTTGGAACACCACGGGATGACTCCGCTACTCCAGCCGACTCGCTTCCTCCCCCGCCACGTGTTCCAGAATGTCGTCAATGTCCCCCGCCAGGACCGCCAACCAAGCTGTTTCGATGCGCCATGCCGCACGATTAGCATCATCCGTACGGCACTCACGTATCATGCGAATGATCTCGCTGATCGAGTATACAAGGCTGCGCGGCAACTCCGGCCCACAGTCGAAGCCGGCCGAGGGCAACTCGCCGTTCAGTTCGTGGTTCAGCTTGACCAGAACATCCAGGCAGTCTGCGATGGCCATTTGGAAAATTGCTGTCGATCTCACTTTCCTCGACAGTGTGCTTGCAGCGACCGACGGCGAATCCGGCTCCGGTACGGACGAAAGGCCCGCGTGCCAACGAAGCCGCTCTACTGTCTCGTCTCGAAACATAGTCTTACCTCATTGTGTCGTCTCGAATCATAGTCTTACCTCGGCTTGACACCGGCCTCAACAGGCACATGGCCGTTCCGTCCGGCACCTCGCAAGTGGATATGCGGGACTGGATTTGCCCGCCAGTTAGAAGGAGACGCCAGATCGTCCGCTCCTGCCCGCAGGCCGGGCATCACGAGCTCGAATGCCCAATCCAGCACGGTCTCGGCATCGTCGACTGACAGTGGTTTGGTGCCATTCGGTTCTCCTCCTGCAGGTATTCAATCACTCGGAGTTGGTGTTCGTTGACCAAGCCCGCGACAGCCAGCAGCAAGAAATCCAATGCAATGAGCTTGACGAACATCCAGGCACGATACCGGCCGGGAGGTGGGCTCTCGCGTTGTTGACAAGTTGCTCGCGGACCGACAGTTGCGACGCGGCCGAGTACATAGACAATACGGCATCCATGCACGCTTGTTCTTCTGGCCTTGGGGCTCTACCCCCAGTGAGCCAACAGAAACAGCAGGTCGCGAAAATCTACGGTCATGTCACAGTTGAAATCTGTCGAGGTGTCGCTGCGTCCCCAATCGCTGATTACTGCCAGAAGATCGCCGAAGCCGACGACGCAGTCGCCGTCAACATCCGCAAGCGACACACCAGTTGGCGAGAGGACGGCAGCGAAATCAAGGCCGGTGACCAGAATCTGTCCGACATCATTCAGGGAGAGAGCAAGGCCAAGCGGGCGGCCGAACTCTGGCGGCACAAGATCGTTGAGATCGAACATGCATCCGCCCTCCCACAAGAAAGCACTCCCGCCCACGCCGCTGCTACTCGTGACTCCGACGACCTGATCGGAGCTATTGATCGCATGGGCCATGGATGTCTTCAGACCGGGTAGCGTTCCGAGGTCCACCATCTCTCCGTCTCGCCAGAGGAATGCATGGGCATCCAGTTCTCCTGGTCTGCCTGGAGCTGGCAGTTCGCTGTATCCGACAACTGCACCGCCATCGTTGATCGCAAACGCCTCACTTGAGCAGCCACCTGGGATAACGCCCAATTCGGTAACCACCCCGTCATCCCACAGAAAGGCAATTCGCTCCTCCGCCAAGGTGACTTGCCGCCATCCAACAACTTGGCCGAAATTGTTGACTCCGCGGGCTCGGCTGAAATCGGCTCCAATTGAGTCGGCTAGACTGAGCGTCTTCCCGTCCTGCCAGATGAACCCGTGGGTAGGTCCAACCACCACGTGCGTCCAGAATCCAACTGCCATGCCGCTGTTATTGATGTCAAGGGATTCTGCTCTTGTCGATTCGGGAACGAGACCGAAGTCAAAGACATCGTCTCCATCAAGCAGGAACCCACGGCGAGGGGGACCCATGAACCCTGTAACTTGCCCGACGTCGTTTACGGCATACGCCCTTCCCTCCGTAATGCCATCAAGTAGATCCAACACGCTGAGCTCGGAGCCGAGGTGCCATATGAATGGCACGTCGTTTCCGCCCGGACACGAAAAGCATCCCACCACGTCCCCCAACACGTTGATGTCCCAGGCCAGGATCCTCGCAGCTTGAAAGCCGCAGTCAGGTGCTTCGAGAACCGCGGTAACCTCATACCGCGGACACTCTGCGTACAAGACAGTCGACATCATCGCACACAGAAGGCCCGACAGGACGTGGCGGGGAGTCAGGCCTTCTCGCGGTGTTGAGCGAGCGATCTGAGCCAAGCGGCACCGACAGTCCATCTTGTTCATTCGCGTTTTTCCGTCGGAGGTGTGGGGCTGGAGATCCTCACCTCTATCGGAAGAATGCGTGCCAGACGACCAGATCCGATGGCCTCGAGGTCAATCACGTGTCGCAGCGATCTGATCGGCGAGTAGGCCACCCGACTCGGACAGTTCTGGCTGATCAACGTCAGGCGAGGGCCAGCGGCCGTCGCGACGGCAATGACCTGCGACCGGTGTTCAGTGAAGGACGCTCCCCGTGTTCAATGAGCTTGTAATCGGTTCTTCACCTGCACTTATCATGACTCTGCTCTTGGTCGTCGTCGGGTTGATAGCCATCTCGTGGTGTTCCAATCGTCAGCCGACCTACAACTCGATGCGAGGTCGAGAGATGCGAGCTCGCCCGGCCCGTGGATCTGTGACGAAGAACAGGAGTTCTGGCACGCTAAAATGCTGCAATGCTGAGCGTGCCAATGCGGATGTCGCTGCTCGCCGGATGTGTACCCCGGAGGACGTTGGACGCGCGGCTTCTGGGGGGCCGGAACGGCGCTCGGAAGGGCTCTTGGCTGCGCCCCGAACTGCGCCGTGAAACGGCCGAAACGCCGACGCGCGCCCTAAGCGCGCCCGTGCCAGTCGTCATCTTCTCGGAAGCCAGTCGGCAACCAGTGGGGGTTTGGTCTTGGCGGCCGCATTCGCGATAACATCAGTGGGGTCTGCCTGCGTTCTTCTAAACCGCAGGTCGCAGGTTCGAGTCCTGCCCGGGGCGTTGCGCGTGACCTGACCCCGCACAGGAGGCCCGAATGTCGCGACGAGCCCGGAGTTTCACGCTCACCGAGATGCTGGTGGTCGTTGCGCTCATCGCGGTCATGGTGGGCCTGTTGATGGTCGCGGTCGGGAAGGTCCGGGAGCGGAGCCGGCAGACGCGAAGCCAGGCGATCCTGACGTCGTTCGCCAACGCCTGCGAGGCGTTCCGTCTCGAGCACGGCTTCTACCCCGGCCTCGTGCCCGAAGACGTTCTGGCCTTTCACAACCACCAGCTCATTCACAGCGAGCCGGTCGACGCGATCAGCAGCACCGAGAATGCGTTGCTTCATCTCCTGGGTGGCTACGTTCGCGCCAGCGACGTCGATGCGGCGACGTACGACGCCCTGACCGCCGCCGACGGGTGGCGCGAGGTGCAGCTCCTGACGCCCTCGGCGATCCCGTACCGCTTCAAGTTCAACCCGGGTCGCATCGGCGAGGGGCCGGTCATCGACGGCAAGGCGTATCCGCCGTACTTCGACCCCTCCGGCGGCGTGGTGCGCACGGTCGCACGGGGGGCGGATGACTACGTGCAGTGGCCCGCCGCGGGCGGCGACGAGGAGGAGATCGCACTCTTCGGGCTGCCCGACCTCGTGGACGCGTGGGGGAACCCCGTGGTCTACATGCGGCAGGCGCGGGAGCACGGTGGGCTCGTCCGCGATGCGCACGAGTACCTCGCGCAAAAGCCGCAGTTCTACATCGATTCCGCATGGCCCTATCTCCGCGGACGCCGGCAGGTCTGGCGGGATCCGTGCGACGGCGGCGACGGAGCGGGAAGCCTCCTGTACGGCAACCACTTCACCGGACCCCCGGGTGGATTCGACCCCTCGCTCGTGCGACGCGGCATGGCGCTCATCCTCCGTCACCCCGTCTCCGGGCCGGTCGATCCCGTCGACCTCGGCGTTCCCGGCACGCCACGCGGGAAGTTCCTGCTGATCTCGGCCGGGGCGGATGGCGTGTTCTTCTCGGCCGCCGACGGGCCCGGCGCGGCGAACCGCCCCATCGGCTCGGGGGGATGCGGCGAGTACGAGTCCTTCCCGTACGAGGACTTTCTCCGGCAGGGCTCGGCCGGGTTGGACTCGTTCGACGACGTGGTCACGTTCGGGGGCGGCTGAGTCCTCATCGAACCGAGAGTGCGTGCTGGCGGGGTTGGCCGAGCTCGAGCCGGCCGCGAGCGACGCGTTCGTGGCGCGATCCATCGGCCGCGCGACGACGGAGCGATGTCTCCGTCCGTCTCCGCCGAATACGGGTGAGACTCCACGGGATGAGCAGCCCCCACGCCGTGGGCGTCGGGATCGTCAGCGTGAGGTCGAAGCCGGCGCTGCCGAATGAGTCGGTGCCGGAACCGGCGGTCGCTGCGGTTGTCGCGAGTGCGGTGAGCGTGTAGACGCCGGGCTCGAGGAATCCGGACAGTGCGATGTCGTGCCCTCCGCCGCTCGCATCCGCCCGCGCGGTCACGAGGAAACCGGCCGGGCCGACGAGCGTGAAGCAGGCGAAGGTGTCGGAGGCAGAACCCGCGTCGATGACGACCGCCGGCACCGTTGCGGTCAGGTCGAACGCAATCCGGTGCTCGATCTCGAAGATCAGGTCGAGGCTGCTCACCGCGCTTCCGGTTCCGCTGTCGAGCGCGCGGTCTCCGTTGGCCAGGGCGATCACCGATGCCTCGGCGGTGATGACCGACGGGAGCAGAGTCGATCGCTGGGTGGCCGTGCCGACGACGGAGCCGGACCGGACCTCCGCGATCGCCGTGACCGTCGCGTCGAACGGTCCGAAGTCGACGACGTCGGCGAACACGCTGTCCGCGTCGCTCTGCCCACCGCTGCCGAAGATCGAGGCTTCGGAGTGAACGAATCGACTCTGTGAGACCAGGTGTACGCCGGCGTGAGCGGAGCCGGCGGCAACCACGACGCCGATCGCCGCCAGGATCAGCCGCTCCGGTTGGCGGCCTCGTGAAATTCGCCGATCGACTCCCCTCCAGGTCATCACGTCGACGATACCGTCTCCCGCGGCCGGCCGCAGCGGGCAGTTCGCACCATTGCAGCGGCTCGGCGTTGCGGCGCCGGCTCGACGCCACGCCGGCAACTGCAGGCGCCGCGGCCCTATCCGGCCTCGTCCGCCCGCTCCGTCATATCCATTGCCCATACCCGACGCTGTGTCGTGTAGACAACGACGCACAGGGCAAGGCCAAGCACGATCAGGGCGGGGAGCAGAGCCGGCGCGAGCCACGCCGTGCCCCAGACGATGATGGCGGTGTTCAGACCGATGAACACCAGGCGGATTTCGGTCGGGCCCATGAAGAGGTAGGTGATTCGGAACGTGCCGGTCGCGCCGTACTCGAGCCACGACACCGCCTCGAATGCGCCGTACAGCGGCACCAGGATCAGGAACCAGAGAGCCGCGGGATCGCCGACGAAGAAGGCGTAGTGTCCCATCACGCACGCCATGAAGACGTAGTCGAGGAAGTGATCCATGAAGTAGCCCCAGCGGCGAATGCCGACGCGGCGGAGCTTGCCGAGCTTGCCGTCGAAGCTGTCCGTGAACCACTGGAGAAAGAGCATCGCGGATGACAGCCACAGCCAGTGGTGACTCTCCTGCGCACGCCAGCCGGCGAAGATCACGCCGGCCGACCAGATGATCGTCATCAGCGTGAGGTGATGACCGTGCACCCAGCGCGGGAAGTGGGGGAGCAGACGGTTGATCAGCTTCGCTTCGGCGGCGGCGAGGGGGGAGACGAGGGGGGCTTTTTGGTCGCCTTGGAATGGGGTGGTGGTGGTGGGCATGGGGGGTTCGTGCTCTGAATGGCTAGGGGGCGTATCGGTCATTGGGGGGGAGGGGGTTGGAGTTTGGTGACGGGGGTGCGTGGGGACCGGCGGCGTTCTTGCCGCCCTCCGAATTCCAATTCACGATTCCCCGGGTCCCCACTCTCCGGGTCCAATTCCACTTCGCCTTCCCATTCCAATTCCCATTCCCGTTCCCATTCCCATTCCCATTCCCATTCCAAATCCAATTCTCCTCCAACCGCGCAAACACGCCGGTGACCTCCGGACGCCCTGCGTATCCACGGGCGGCGTCCTGCCGCCCTCGGCCTCAGTTGGTCGTTCGCTGAACGCTGAGTCGTCCGGCGCGCAACCGACCCCCGCTCGATCCGCCGCATCCTGCGGCGAAGCACAGGACGGCGGAGCGCCCAAATACACCGCCCGCATCCTGCGGGCTCGCGTCTGGATGGTTCAGCGTGGGTTCGGACTATTTTTCGCACCGCCTCCGGCGGGTGCAGGCTGCGTGGTTACCGGCGGCGTCCATGCCGCCTCGTGCAGGTTGGGTCGGGCGTGGACCCTTGCGCTGGCATCCTGCCAGTGGACGGTGGTTGTGCTTGCCGGACGCCGGTGGCTGCGTTGTTCACGCCGCGTCCTGCGGCTCGACCCCAGTTGTCGTGGGCCTCATATGACGCTCGCATCCTGCGAGCTGGTCAGTGAAGATTTGGGCGTGGGTTCGGACTATTTTTCGCACCGCCTCCGG
>JABDJC010000095.1 GCA_013003395.1 Acidimicrobiia bacterium | reverse complement strand
TCAGCGTTCGAGTCGCACGCGGTGTGAATCGCCGATGTGTTGACTCGATTTGTCCTGCGCCCGCAGGGTTTCTATATTTCCGAGCCGACCCGTTGTGGTCTCTAGGTTTTCTGTGGCAAAAAAAGATGACGTAATTGAGGTGGAAGGCACCGTTGTCGAGCCTCTCCCGAACGCAATGTTCCGGGTGAAACTCGAAAATGGCCACGAGGTGCTCTGCCATATCTCTGGAAAGATGCGCATGCACTACATCCGCATTCTTCCCGGCGATCGCGTCAGATTGGCTATGTCCCCGTACGATCTCGAACGGGGCCGAATCACTTACAGGTATCGATGAAGGTACGAGCTTCAGCTAAGAAGATGTGCGAGAAGTGCCGGGTCATCCGGCGCCACGGACGCGTTTGGGTCATCTGCCCGAACCCGCGACACAAGCAGCGACAGGGGTAATCGAATGGCAAGAATCGCCGGAGTAGACCTCCCACGGGACAAGCACGTGAACATCGGACTCACCTACATCTTTGGTGTGGGAACGTCCACGGCTCGTCAGCTCGTGGCTGACCTCGAGATCGACCCGACCACCAAGGTGCGAGATCTCACCGACAGTGAAGTTTTGAGCATCCGTCAGTACCTCGACGCGAATGTGGCAGTTGAAGGTGACTTGCGCCGTGAAGTGGCGCAGAACATCAAGCGAAAGATGGAGATCGGGTGTTACCAGGGACTGCGGCACCGCCGTGGCCTGCCGGTGCGCGGACAGCGCACCCATACGAACGCTCGTACCCGCAAAGGCAAGAGAGTTGCCATTGCCGGGAAGAAGAAGGTCAAGAAGTAGGAGTGCATAGGTGACCACCCCCCAAAGGCGGCCTCGCAAGGCCAAGCGCCAACTGTCGCACGGACAGGCTCATATCCAGGCGACCTTCAACAACACGATCATCACCATCACCGACCTCGAAGGTCGCGCGGTGGCATGGACGTCCGGCGGATCCGTCGGGTTCAAGGGATCGCGTAAGTCGACGCCATACGCCGCCCAGGTCGCTGCAGAGAACGCAGCCCGCAAGGCCGGCGAGATGGGCATCCGCAAGCTCGACGTCATCGTCAGTGGCTCCGGCTCCGGTCGTGAAACCGCAGTCAGGACCCTCCAGACCATGGGCATCGAAGTGACCGGCATCAAGGACACCACGCCGATACCTCACAACGGCTGTCGCCCCAAGAAGCGGAAGCGAGGCTGACATGGCTCGATACACCGGACCAACCTGCAAGCCGTGCCGTCGTGCACGCCAGACTCTCTGCAACTCGAAGACCTGTGCGTTCGAACGTCGTCCTTACCCACCGGGTGAGCACGGTCGTGGCCGCATCCGTGAGTCGCAGTACCAGATTCAGCTTCGTGAGAAGCAGAAGGCTCGCTACATCTACGGCATCCTGGAGCGTCAGTTCCGCCGCTACTACCAGGAGGCCGCACGTTCTCGTACGGTCACCGGTGAACGGCTGCTGCAGATCCTCGAGACCCGTCTCGACAATGTCGTGTTTCGGGCCCGCTTCGCGCAGACCCGTCCGCAGGCTCGCCAGCTGGTAAACCACGGTCATTTCCTGGTCAACGGCAAGAAGGTCAACATTCCTTCGTACCGTCTTCGTGAGGGCGACGTCGTCACGATGCGGGAGCGCTCCAAGGATCTGCTCATCGTGCAGCACGCTTTGGACACGGCCGATCACGCCACTCCGGAGTGGATCACCGTCAACACCGACGGTCGTGAGATCACCATCACCCAGCTTCCGAGCCGCCAGCAAGTCGATACGCAAATTCAAGAACAGCTCATCGTCGAGCTGTACTCCAAGTAAGTCCAACCCCCGATCCCGAGGAGCGCCGAGTGCTCATCGTTCAGCGACCAGCAATCGAAGAAGAGCAGATCAACGACAACCGTTCGCGGTTCATCGTGCAGCCGCTCGAGCCCGGATTTGGGTACACGTTGGGGAACACCCTGCGTCGCACCCTCCTGGCTCGTATACCCGGCGCTGCGATCACGTCCGTCAACCTCGAGGGCGTGCAGCATGAGTTCGCAACCCTCGAAGGCGTCGTCGAAGACGTCGTCGACTTCATCCTGAATCTCAAGCAGGTTGTCGTCGACATGGAAGTCGACGAGCCGCAGACCATGTACCTGTCGGTCAAGGGCAAGATGGACGTCACCGCCGGCGACCTCAAGGTCCCTGCCGGTGTGACCATCGTCAATCCCGACCATCACCTGGCGTCGCTGTCGTCGTCTGGCAAGATCGAGGCAGAGTTCACCGTCGAGCGTGGCGTCGGCTATCGCAGCGCTGATCGCAACAAGTCGTCTGACACCATCGGCGTCATTCCGATCGACTCGATCTTCTCGCCGGTTCGCAAGGTTTCGTACAAGGTGGAGTCGACGCAGGTCGGTCAGATGACCAACTTCGACCGCCTCGTGCTCGACGTCGACACCGACGGATCGGTGACGCCGAGCGAGGCCATGTCGTCGGCCGGCAAGACGTTGCGAGAGCTGCTCGGTCTGTTTGCAGACATCGCAGAGGGCGTTGGACTGGAACTCGGCGATGTCATCACGACTGAGTCGTCTTCTCCGGACCTCGACCTGCCGATCGACGCCTTGGACCTTTCGGAACGTCCTCGGAACTGCTTGCGCCGTGCGCAGGTGCACTCGGTCGGCGAGCTCGTCCTCAAGAGCGAGGAAGAGCTGCTCAACATCACCAACTTCGGCCAGAAGAGCCTCGAAGAGGTCACTGCCAAGCTCGACGAGCTCGGTTTGTCCCTTCGCGCTTCTGCCGACGATTCGCCGGGAGTCGGCTGATGCCACGTCCAAAGAAGGGCCCCCGCCTCGGCGGTAGTCCGTCGCATCAGAAGGCGATGCTCGACAACTTGGCGACCTCGCTGATCATGGAAGAGAGGATCGCCACGACGAAGGCCAAGGCGAAGCTCTTGCGTCCCCATGTCGAGAAGATCATCACCAAGGCGCGTCGTGGAGATCTCCACGCTCGCCGCACGGTGATCAAGCGAATCACTGACATCGAAGCAGTCACCAAGCTGTTCGACGAGGTTGCTCCCAGGTATGCCGAACGACCTGGCGGCTACACCCGGATCGTGAAGACAGGATCTCGCCGTGGCGATGGCGCCGAAATGGCCATCATCGAACTGGTCTGACGGTCTTCGTCACCACGTCTCCACAAGCTGATTCCTCCACAACGGTTCACCCGTGATCGAACGCGTCGCGCCGTTCCGCCAGCTGCTGGGGTCGTTTGAACCGGCCAGCGGAAGCGACGTTGCGAAGTCCAAGTTCGCCGAGCTGATCGAGTCCGTACGGGACCCGTTCGACGAACACAACTATCGCCCGGGGCACATCACTGCGTCTGGGTTCGTTCTGTCTCCAGACGCCTCTGCGCTGCTGCTGATACACCACCGGCGCCTCGGCATGTGGCTGCAACCAGGCGGACACGTCGATCCTGTCGATGTTGACGTTCTGGCGGCGGCAAGACGTGAGGTCGCTGAAGAAACGGCGGTGAGTGAGCTCGTTCTGGAGACTCCCGGAATCTTCGACCTAGATGTCCACCCCATCCCCGGGCGGTCAGGCGTCGACCCGCACTACCACTATGACGTTTCGTTCCTGTTCCGCGCCCCGTCGTGGGACATGGCGGCCGCTGACGAAGTGCTTGACGCCCGGTGGGTTGCGATCGACGAGGCGTCAGCGATCAGCGACGATCGACCACTGGCGAGAGTGTTGGCCTGGCTCGGCGCCGGATGATCGAGTGTGCTTGCGTTCGCGCTGAGCGCGGTTCTAAGCACAGTCGACGGTTGGTCTTGCGTCGGCGCGTTGTCGAGTGTGCTTGCGTTCGCTGTGAGCGCGGTTCTAGGCACAGTCGACGGTTGGTTGTGCCCGGCGCGTGATCGAGTGTGCTTGCGTTCGCTGTGAGCGCGGTTCTAAGCACAGTCGACGGTTGGTCTTGCGTCGGCGCGTTGTCGAGTGTGCTTGCGTTCGCTGTGGGCGCGGTTCCAAGCACACTCGACGATTGGACGGACCTACCGCCGGTAGATCGTTATGTCGCCGGATTCGGTCTCGGCGGTGACTGAACCGGGTGCGTCGTCAGCCGTCTCGATGTTCACGTCGACGGTGCCGCTGCCGCTCACGGCGGACACCGCATAGGGCTCACCGGGTGCCTGCACTGTGATGCTGCCGCTCGTGGACTTGGCACGGACGTCTTCGATCGACTCCTCGAATGACAGATCGATCACCCCTGAAGTCGTGGTGACGAAGGCGAACGGCCCACTGAGTCCTAGAGCCAGAAGGCTGCCACTGCCTGAGGTCACTTCCAGAGCACCACTCATACCGTTGATCGTGATGTTGCCGTCGGTGGTCACCACCGTCACCTCAGAGGTCGTGCCACCAATGGCGACCGGTCCGGTGGTCGTCTCCACGAACACCGACGTCCCCTCGGGGACGGTGATGGTGTAGTCGGTGAAACAACTGGTTTCCTCACACGTGTCGGTGATGATCAGGTCTCCACCAAACACCGAGGCGATGACCTCTGGTTCGGTGTCCTCGTAATTGGACGTGGCCTCGATCGTCGTCGTCGCTTGATCTTCTCCTTGCACCGACACCGAGCCGGCGGTCCCAGTGAGACGCAACACGGCGTACTCGTCTGAGATCTCGAAGGAGCTGTCGGCGGTCGAACCACCGCAAGCAGCGGCGACGAGGGCGGAAATGGCAATGAGAGTGAGAAGTCGTTTCATCTGGTGCGAGACGGTATCAGGGTTTGACGGCCGAGGCACGTTTTGGTTGACCGGTATGCTCTTGTGTCGAGGAGGACCGAATGCGTGATTCGATGAAGATGCTGCTGCGGACCTGGCGCACCGAGCGTGACGCCTATTCGTGGCTGGAGTTCAACGACCGCGCCACCGGCGACGCAATCATCTTCATTGCGGTAACCCAGCTCCTCACGCTCATCGGGACCTTCCGCGCCCTCCGAGTTTTCCTCGATGCCGACTTCTTCACGCTCGCATTGTCGTTCGTGGTGGATGCGTTGTTTTTCTGGCTGATTCTCTCAGGACTGGCGTTTGCCGTAGTGAAGTTCCTCTTCCAGGAGAATCTCGATTTCGCCTTCGTGCTGCGACTCACCGGTTTCGCCTATCCGACCCGACTGCTGCGCATAGCCGCCGTTGCGTTTCTGCAACCAACCACTGGCTCGACGGTGCTGATAGCGGGCTTGCTGGGAACGATCTGGTTCGGGTACATCGTGGCGAAGGGTCTGGACCACGCCGTCGAGATAGGGCTCGCTCGTGGCGCCCTGGCGGTGGTCGGCGCGTATGCCGGGTACCTCATCATCTCCAGCATCCTCAGCGGCTTCGCATTCTGAGGCCATGACCGTATACCGGATCGATCTCGCATATGACGGGGCTGCGTACCGTGGATACGCCATCCAGCCGAACGTGCGAACGGTGCAAGGCGATCTGGAGACGGCGCTCGGGCACCATGTCCCTGACCTCACCACCGTCGTCGCCGGACGCACAGACGCTGGCGTGCACGCAACTGGCCAGGTCGTCAGCTTCGAGGCCGACGAACTCGACTGTGTGAACGTGCAGCGATCGGTCAACAGCCAATTGGGCGGGTCCGCGTCGGTGCTCGGACTCGTCGCGGCGCCTGCAGGCTTCGATGCGCGGTTCTCGGCGATTGGTCGTCGGTATCGCTACGACATTCTCAACCGAGAACCGCCCGATCCCTTCCTGGACAAGACGTCCTGGCGGATCGAGTGGCCTTTGGACGTCGAATTGATGAACGTCGCAATGCGGCCGCTGGTCGGCCTCCACGACTTCGCGAGTTTTTGCCGGAAAGCAGCAAACCGATCGACGGAACGTCGGCTCGACGGAGCAGAGTGGACTCGGGAAAGCGACATCGTGAGCCTGAACATCTGGGCGAGTTCGTTTTGTCATCAGATGGTCCGTTCGATCGTCAGAGTTGCCGTCGACGTGGGACGCGGCCGCGCCGCACCCTCGGTGAGCAGCGCCATTCTCGAATCGATGG
>JABDJC010000094.1 GCA_013003395.1 Acidimicrobiia bacterium | reverse complement strand
ACGAGTACCTCCGCGATGGCTTCATCGCCGAACTCGCGAGCGCCGGCACCGTCAACGGCGGCGAAGTCACCGGCACGACGCTGCTCGTCTCAGGGATCGTGCTGCAGCTACCGCTCGCCATGGTCGTCCTGGCACGGGTTCTGCCTCGACGAACGAACCGACTCGCCAACATCATGGTCGCCGCCATAATGGCAATGGGTGTTGCCGGCACGTGGCCCAAAGACGCTGACGACATCGTCTTCGGTATCTTCCAGCTGGCCAGCCTCGCCTTCATCGCCGTCATCAGCTATCGGTGGTCGAATGACGACGCGACGCACGAACCCGTTGCCTTGTCAGGCCACTCAAGAATCTCGCGACGTTTGCGCTCGCCGAGAGCATCGAAGATGGTGTTCATCTACTCGGTGGAGTTGCCATCGGGTGTATAGAAGTCGGCGCTTCGCTCGGCTGCTTCTCGTGCCGTTTCAACCGTGTCGCCGTCGTTGATGGCGGCGTCGGCCCATGCCGTTGCAGCCGAGCGACGAAATACGGCACCTTGAGGCGAACCCCAAAACAGAAGTTCATCCGCTGGGTCAACGCTTCTCCTGTCGCGAGACGTTGGCTGCGGACCAGCATCGTCAGATCCCATCCGAGCCCAATCGCTCCGGGACCGTACTGCTCCCAGAAAAGCGCGTCGACCGGCGACTCGTGAACGAGCTCAAGGGCTGTACCAGTTCCAGTCGGTTCGAGTGTCACACGTAGCCACGACATCGACCCGTCGTACTCCCAGGTGACCGCAAAGGAGCTCGGCTCGTCGCAAGCCTCGATCAGACCGCCAGAGCTTCCTTCAAGCTGATACCGCGAGCCGACCTTCAGGTCACCACTCGCGGTCGCATAGTCTCTTGGACGAAGCGCTGTCTCAACAAATAGCGGTAGTTGAAACCCTGGCACACTCTTGCGGAACTCAGTCCAACAAAAATCCTAGGAAGAAATCTCAACGCTGTGCGTCCCGGCGTTGCCCGGGTACCCGAGACAATCTCGCCGACTCGGACACTGACGCGTGTACTAACGCTTGTGTCGGAGGGGCGAGTTTAACCCTAAGTACACGCGCTCCCTGGAGCGTCGAACTGCTTGCGGCGTAGGCGTTTTGCCTGCTCAGGGCCCATGCTTCGGTTCTACATGGCTCCGGTGTTGGCCCCAAGCTTCCCCTGGTCGTGCTAGCGGACGGCGGCGAGTTGGCCAATCCGGCTGCGGTTCCGCCAGAGATGCATGAACATCAAGATGATGCAGAGGAAGCCGGTAATCGTGTGCGTGATCGGCCAGGCTCCTGCGTCCGACCATTCGAGCCAGATCGGGAAGCCGGTGACGATGCACACTGCCGTCAACAGTCCGAGCACGGCGTTGAGCACCGCGAGCGCGAACTCTCGGTCGGTGCGGCCGCGTGCAGTGACGCGCCTGATCCAAGCTGCGTTGCCCAGGAGGTGCAGTGCGATGACCGGCACCAGCAGGATCCCGACCCATGAATGGACCCCGTAGTCAGGTCCTTCCCGGGTGATGAATTCCGTGAGGAAGCCAACCAGCAATGCCGTGTCGACGGCGATCTTGGACCGCCGACGACGAAGCACGGATCCGGTGCTCCCCGGGTTCCCAGGGCTATGCACCACTGATCCTTGTTTGTGTTGGCGTGTCGGGGGTTGCTGCCAGCGCCGAGCGGGGAGCCGCGTCCCGATCGAAAAGCTCGCGGAAGTTGTTCCCAGCGACGTCTTCCAGCGTGTCGTCGACGGTGATTCGCACGTCACTCGAGATCCATGGCTCGTCGGGAATGAACGACCAAGACGACTCGTTCTCGCCAACGCATGGCTCGCCATCGATGCCCTGCCCCTCGATCGCGACGACGCAGAGGGCGTCGTCGAGGGGGTGGCGGTCGAACGGCCGGTCGAAGACGATCCGCAATGCATCGCGTGTTCCAGGTCGCGGCGGCTGCCAGCTCCACCGCTCAACGCTGGGCGGCTCCCTCAGGGCGCCGCCGACGAGAAAGTGCTTCGAGAACGATGGCAGTACTGATGAGCCGTCGGCGGATGCCCAGCCCTGGTCGACGATCAGCTCGTAGCGATGTCCTTCGAGAAGCGCGGGGCCGAGATCGAGGTTTGTGGCAACGCTCCGCTTGATGCGGCCCGGGTCGATCAGAACCGTCAGGCGCGTCCGATCGGCGTTCCAGAGCTCTTGCTTGAACCGCATGAATGCCGCACGATCGGTACGGCCTGATGCATCGCGCAATGCGACGAAGTCTGTGGCGAGATGGGGCGTCATTGGGACCGAGAAG
>JABDJC010000042.1 GCA_013003395.1 Acidimicrobiia bacterium | reverse complement strand
GCCGGCCATCTGTCTGGTGGCTGCTCGTCACGACTGTCGCCGCAGCGTTGGCCGTCGTACTTGCGCTGGTGGCACTCCAACATCAGCGAGAAGTCACACGACCTGTCGGCGAAGGAGACCTGTTCGTAAACGACGCTCGAGAGGGTGCTCACTCGGTAGCTCGATTTATCGCAGACGGTGATTCTGTCGAATCAGCAGTCAAGAGGCTTCGAAACCAGTTGAACATCGAGGCGGTTGCTGCAGTCAGTGACGGTCTTGTCGTCGCTGCAACCGCTCCAGAGCTTGTCGGAGTCGCTCTCTCTAACCCGGTCCTGAGCTTCGGTCATGAATCCCAACGAGTCACAGCCATCGCCGTAGGTTCACCAACGCAGATATCCATCGATGGGGTAGCGGAGTGGGAGACCGGTGATGTGTTGTACCAAGTGCACCAACCGTCAGTTGATGGTGGGCCGTCGCTCCTCCTCTTCTACGACGTTGGCGAACTGTTGGAGCGTCGGATCCGCACTACCGGCATAGCGCCATTGACGCTTCAGCTCACTGCAGCCGCGTTGGGTCTGGCTCTGGTGGCGGCAATGCTCCTCATTGGTCGAGCACGCACTGTGCGCCGATACCGCGAACTCGCTCGAGAATCCGAGATGCTTCACCGCCACGCCACCGAACTGACACTGACGAATGTGGCCCTCGAAGAAGCCAGAACGCAGGCCGAACACGCTTTGGCCATGGCAGAGGAGACCAACAGAATTCGCGCCGAGTTCGTCCTCATGATCAACCATGAGCTTCGCACGCCACTGGCGAGCGTCGTGACGGGAGCGGAGCTGCTGCAGATGGATGCGGACCTCTCTGAGGATGATCGCAAAACGATTGTTTCGGACATGGTGACGGATGGCAATCGCCTGTACGGCATGATTGCGCAGATGCTCGCTGTCGCGCGGATCGAAAACCGTGGGTTCGAATTCGACCTCGGGCCGGTGCGGCTCGACGTACTTTGCGATCAAGTCGAGGCAGCACATCCGAGGTTGCGAGTTGACCACTCGGGAGCCAGCCACGAGGTAGTTGAATCAGCGTCGGTGCGCACGGACGCGCAGACGGTTGCTCAACTTGTGGCCTCGCTCACGGACAACGCTTTCAACCACGGTGCTTCCAACGTCGTCCTCGAGTGCAGCGCCGAGCTCACCGATCCACCGATGCTGGTCAAGGGCTCGCTGCCCGACAATGCCATCTACTTGTCCGTCGTCGACGATGGTCCTGGAATCGACGAGGCGTTCTTGCCGCGCATATTCGAGAAGTTCGAAAAGAAGAGCTTCAGTTCGGGTACCGGGTTGGGCCTGTACTTGGCTCAGATGATGGCTGAAGCGTTGGAGGGAGCAATCGCGGTCCACACCTCTGCGAGCGGTACACGGATGACCGTGGCACTACCGGTCATTGCTGTAGCCAACCCGGTAGGAGCGTCGGCATGAAGCGTCTGCTTATCGGAGCGGTATTCGCACTCGCGGCGTGTCAAGGAGTTGCGGCTGACTCAGCCGTGGTGTCATTGACCGAGGGTCGCATCGAGGTCTCCAATTCAACACTCGCCGCGGGTAAAGCGACGCTCGAAGTCGTCAACGATGGCGAGTTCAACCACACCCTCGTCGTCGCAACGGCAACAGGTCGCGTGGTCGCGGCTACCGAGGTCATCACGTCAGGCGAGTCGATCGATCTCGATCTCGACCTCACTCCGGGCGAATACGAGTTCACCTGTCGCATCGTCGTACAGACAGCTGATGGCGTTACAGTCGATCACTACGCACAGGGCATGGTTTCTCATGTCACTGTGACCGGTGACTCTGGCAGTTGACCGCGGTACTTCGGTACAGGTGTGTCGCTGATACCGATTCAGCGGGCCTTGAGAGTCTTTGTCCACCTCGCGAGCGCAGCGAGTGTTTCTCTGTCCCCCTCGCGAGCGCAGCGAGTGTTGGGGGGACGCGGCCTCCTAGGCCGCAGGGGGGCATCACCGTACGAGAACGTCGCCGGTCGCCGCGTCGGAGTTGTGGGGACGCGATGGGCCTTGACCCGTTGTGCCCCCTTGTGTTTGCGGCGATCGCTCAGTTCAGTCGAGCGCTATCTCGCCAGGTTGCGGATCTGGCGGATGGCGACCACGACTGGAGCGATGTCGGTGATACCGTCGGCTGCCAGTGAACGCATGAAACGGGTGAGCCTTCCGACCTCGTGGGTGCGTGCCAAGAGGTACGACTCCAACGCCTCCTGCGGCTCGTGTGTGGTGGTCTCGGTGAGAATCCGCTCGGCGAGCTGACGCCGCAGAAGGACGAGATCGTCGTCCACCGTCTGCGTCGCTCGGCGTTGCCAACGGTTGGCGAGTGGCAAGGTGGCGACCTGAGCCTCGAGCCAGTCGAGCTCGAAGGCCGGACCGGCGAGTAAGAAGAGATCCGCCACCTCGCGCACTGGTCGGTTCGTTGAGCGCGCCACCTCGATGATGTCCGGCGCGTGGATCAAGTCCTCTTGGAAGACGTGACGGTGCGCAACTTCGGACGGCACGCCTTGGGCAACCCAATCGGCTACGGCGGCATCACGTTGGGAACGCCACTTGGATGGTCCGCTCTGGGCCATGGTCGCCGCAAGTTCGTCGAACGCCGGTTTGGCTTGTGCGATCACCGAGCTCATGATGTCCGCGCCCGGATTGACGAGGTACCAGCGGGCGACCGCTTCGACCAGGTCGTCGATTCCGTTCATCAGTTCACGCGCCAGCTGCATCGGTATGTGACCAACCAACGCTTCGACGTCGCGCCACCGTTCTCTTGCGTCAACGACGGCCCGAGCGATGTGATAGGCGCGAACGATGGTTGCCGCCGCCGCGCCAGTCTCGGCCATGAGTCGAGTTACGAAGGTGACGCCTTTCGAATTGACCACCCGGTTTGCGACGATCGTGGCCACGAGTTCTCTTCGCAGGGGATGGGAAGGTACGAGATGACCAAAACGTGCGGCAACCTTCGGTGGGAAGTAGTCGACGACCACATCTTGAAAGTCCGGCCAGTCGGGCAGGTCAGAGTCGAGCAGCCATTGACGCAGGGTTCGTTTCGCGTACGCAAGAAGGACTGACAACTCGGGTGCGGTCATTCCCTCGTGGCGACCTGCTCTTTCGTGCATCTCGTCAGTTGTCGGCAGATACTCGTTGGCTCGGTCGAGGCTGCCTTCGGTTTCGAGGACGACCATGAGGTCCTCGTAGTCCTCGATGTGATGCCCGGAGCGTTCTACGTCCTGCGCCAGGATCTGTGCCTGAAGAAAGTTGTCGTACAAAATCGCCTCGACCACGTCGTCGACAACCTCTGCGACCACGCCATTGCGCTCGTCGAGTGTCAGATCACCCGTGGCCTCCGCCAGGCCCAGCAAGACCTTGAGGTTGACCTCGCGATCAGAACAATGCACTCCACCGGCGTTGTCGATGAAGTCGGTGTACACCCGTCCACCTCGCCCGGCGAACTCGATTCTTGCTTGCTGGGTGAGTCCGAGATTTCCGCCCTCACCGACGACTCTGAAGCGCAACTGGCTCCCATCGACGCGAAGAGCGTCGTTGACGCGATCGCCGACCTCGTCGTGAGATTCTGTAGAGGCTTTCACGTAGGTACCAATGCCTCCATTCCACAGGAGGTCGACCGGTGCTTTGAGGATCGCATTGATCAACTCGTCGGGCGTGAGCTCACCTGGAGGTAGGTCCAACGCTTGTTGCGCTTCGGCGGACACTTCGATGCGCTTGGCCTTGCGGTCGTAGATCGCCCCGCCGGCCGAGAGCTTCGTGAGGTCGTAGTCGGACCAGCTCGACCTCGGTAGGGCGAACAGTCGCTGTCGCTCCGCGAACGATACCGAGGGGTCCGGATTTGGGTCTAAGAAGATGTTGCGGTGATCGAACGCCGCCACCAGCCGAATCGTCGGGGACAGCAACATTCCGTTGCCGAACACGTCGCCTGACATATCGCCGACGCCAACAACGGTGAACGGGTCGCGCGCAACGTCAACCCCAAGTTCTCTGAAGTGCCACTTGACCGACTCCCATGCACCTCTCGCCGTGATTCCGAGCGCCTTGTGGTCGTATCCCGCAGAGCCACCGCTTGCGAACGCATCGTCGAGCCAGAATCCGTACTCGGCAGCCAGCCCGTTGGCAGTGTCGGAGAACGTTGCGGTGCCTTTGTCTGCGGCCACCACCAGGTAAGGGTCCGGACCGTCGTGAACCCGAACGCGCTCTGGATGAACGACGTTGCCGGCGACGAGGTTGTCGGTGAGGTCGAGTAGACCGCGGATGAAAGTGACATACCCCGAGCGAACCGCGTTCATCAGTTCCGCGGCGTCGGGTTGATGGCGTAACACGAACCCACCTTTGGATCCGGTTGGCACGATGACCGCGTTCTTGGTCATCTGCGCCTTCATGAGACCGAGCACTTCGGTGCGGTAGTCCTCTTTGCGCGTCGACCAGCGAATTCCGCCCCGCGCCACGAGGCCTCCACGGAGATGGATGCCCTCGACGTCATTCGCGTAGACGAATATCTCGAACACGGGAGCCGGTTGCGGCATGCCAGGCACGTTCGCCGAGCGGAACTTGAACGCAAGCCGATCCTGGTTGTCGCAGAAGGCGCTGGTCCGCTCTGTAGCCATGATCAAGCCGAGGAAACCGCGCAGGATGCGGTCTTCGTCGAGACTCGCAACCTGATCGAGAGCCAGATGAAGCTCCGCCAATGCCAGAGTCTCTTCCGAGTTGACGTGATCTGGATCGAAGCGAGCTTCGAACAGTTTGACGAGATCGGCGGCAATGTCGGGATGAGCGGCGAACGTATCGTTGATGTAGCCGACGGTGAAGCCGGGACTCACGCGCTGCCAGTACGTTCGATATGCCCTGAGGATTCTCACTTGCTGGTGGGTCAGGCCGGCTGAGATGATCAGCCTGTTCAAGGCGTCTGACTCGGCGACTCCCTCGAGCACCGCGGCAACGGTGCGACATACGCGTGGCGCAACCTCTTCGAGGTCGAGCAACGCTCCGTCGCTGTCGAGCACGCCGAAGTCGTGGATGAACATGTCGCTGCTGCCGCTCTTGAGGCGCGTCGGTACCTCTTCGACAACGCGCAGGCCGAGCGCTTCGAGAGTTGGCATGATCGCGGAGAGCTCGAGTTTTCCGTCTGCTCGGTACACGGCGAGGCGAGTCAGGCGCTCCTCGTCGTCATGTTCGTTCTGGATTCCAACGACCGCCCGACCGTCGGCGGCTTGCACCATCTCGTCGAGCTTTCCAATGTCACCGACCGCGGATTCGAGCGGTACCGACGACCGGTAGTAGCGAGGGAATCGTCCTGCCCATTCTTCGGACAGCGCATGGCCGGTCTCCGAGCCGTACTTCTCGATGAGTTTCTCGAGCAGGCGCTCCTCCCACGTTTGCGCAGCGGCGACAACTTCAGCTTCGAGATCACTTATCGAAACGTCCGCCAGCGCACCGCTCGTGACCCACACCGTGAAGTGCAGACGGGCGGTGTCGGTTTCGCCGAGCGCAAGCCGATAATCGATCGATGTGCCACCGAACCGCTCCAGGAAGAGGTCCTGAAGGACCATCCGAAGCTCGGCGTTGAACCGGTCGCGAGGCATCACGACGAGCAGTGACACACTCCGCTGAAGCAGGTCACGACGGACGAAAAGTCGAATCTGCTTACGTTCCTGGAGGTCAACGATGCCGAGGATGCTCTCGCGGATGTCGTCAGTCGGCGTGGCGAACAGCTCGTCGGTCGGGAAACTGTTGAACAGCTGCACAACTTGTTTGTAGAAGTGGCTGCCTTCGATGAGGTCTTCTGCCTCGATGATCTGCTGGAGCTTGCTCTGCAGCACTGCAATGGAGTCAGCGGGCGCCATGTACGCCTTCGTGGTGAACAATCCGAGCAACCTGGCTTCACCAATCACGGAACCGTCTGGTGCGATGTGGCGCACACCGATGTAATCCATCTTGGCTCGACGATGAACTCGGGAAGGAGAGTTCGTTTTGGTGATCACGAGGAGCTGGCCAGATTCGTAGCGCTCCCGAATGGCGGGGTGAAGTGTTGAGGTGGGGACCGGAGCTACGAACGCGGAGTCTTCAGCTGCTCGGAGAATGCCTAGACCAGAACCGGGAGCAACCGACACCATTCGCTCGCCGTCTTCAGTCGTCAGCTGGTACTCGCGGTAGCCGAGGAAGACGAAGTTCAGGTCGAGAAGCCACTCGAGAAACGTGACCGCCTCTTCGACTTCTTCCTTGCCGTAGCGGCTGATTCCGGCGCGGGCGATCTTGATCATCCGGAATATGGCGCCCTGCATCGGCTCGAAATCGTCCACCGCACGACGCACATCGAGCAGCGCTCTGCGTATCCCAGACTCCAGGGTTTCCATTTCTTCTGGGTTGAGCCGACGACCCAACTCGTAGTGTTGAATCGACTCGCGAGACGCCGCCGTTCGCGCAGGCAGGACGGCGGTGATTGCCCCATCAGCATCTCGCTCGATACCGATCACCGGGTGTAGAACTCTTGCGACGACGTGGCCCTGGTCCTCGATCTCGTTCGTGACCGAGTCGACCAGGAAAGCCATGTCCCGGGTTGCGATTTCCACAACGGCGCCAGAAAGCACGTATCCATGCGTCGCCATCTCAGGGTTGAAGATCCGGATCGCAACTTCGTCGGCGCTTCTGGCGTTGACGAAGTCAAAGAAGCCCTGCACTTGTGCGGTGAAGTTCTCGACGCTGTGCGAGGCGAGGTAGTCGGCGGGAATGCGTCGCAGGTAAGCCCGGGCAAATGACCCGATGACTTCGTTCGTATCATCGTCACTCACGCGCCGGACAAGCTCATCGATGATGGCGCTCTCGCCCTGGCCGAAGCCGTCTGTGCTCACAGGCGTCCAAGATAGTCCTCTCGACGGCGCAGGTTGCGCGGTTTCATGACGCTGCCGAAGGCGGTGTGTGGCTGACCCCGTCGGGGTCCTTCGCCTCTAGCGGGTCAGCCGAGACGTTTGAAACGATGCATTGAGAAAGAGGAGGTGCTCCGTGACCACCGAAAGCGAGCCCTATCCAGCGCGTCTCGAGATCGACTACCCCGAGAAGCTTGATCGAGTGACAACCTTGCTCCGGCTCATCTGGGCGATACCGATTCTTGTCATCCTTGCGTTGCTCACCGCCACAGGGAGCGAGACCGTCGTCGAAGCCGGCAAGGAAGTCGAGCGAACGGGCGGAGGCATCACCGCAGGACTGGCGCTGACGACGATGCTGATGATCGTCTTCCGTATGCGCTACCCGCGCTGGTGGTTCGACTTTGCGCTCGAACTCAACCGGTTCTCCACCCGCGTCGGCGCCTATCTGGCGCTGCTCACGGACAAGTACCCGTCGACAGTCGAGGAACAATCAGTCCACCTCGACATCGATTACCCGGACGTCGAGGGCGACCTGAACCGTTGGTTGCCGCTGGTGAAGTGGCTGCTGGCCATCCCGCACTACATCGTGTTGGTGGTGCTGTTCGTGTTTGCTGTCGGGGCAGTGATCGTCGCATGGTTCGCCATCTTGTTCACCGGGCGCTACCCGCGAGCACTCTTCGACTACGTCGTCGGTGTAGGTCGATGGGCGCTGCGAGTTCAGGCATACGCAACGCTGTTGGTCACAGATCGGTATCCGCCCTTCAGCCTCGCCTAGGTGGCGGGGGTGGTTGTGCCCTTCGGCCCTGGTCGTCTCGCTCGCCGCAGTGTCCAATGACGATGGGAGGAGGTTCCATGAATACACAAGAATCCATGGATTGGGCGAGGGAGCACGTGAAGAGGGTGCAGGATTTCCTCTATCACCTGGTGACCTATGTCGTGGTCAACACCCTCCTCATCATCATCGACTTGCGCGCCGACACCGCCGGAGACCAGATCTTCGGCCTCGACTTCGCGTACTGGCCGATTCTCTTCTGGGGACTCGGTGTGATGGGCCACGCCATTTCGGTGTTCGTGGGAGACCGACGAGTGCGAACCCTCGCCGAGAGGGACCGCAGTCGCCATCTCTCCAGCCATTGAGCTGAAGTCAAAGGTCCCGCCAGGCCTGGGCCTCTCGGTTGACTCCGGGAGGCCCAGGTCGTCTCTTGAGCGCGAGCACGAGAGCCGGTTACAGCTAGCCTCGCCGGATGCCTGTCGTCTCAGTCGATTCGCTCACCAAGACCTTTCGCGTCCCTGTGCGCGAGTCTGGTCTCGCCGCTTCTGTGCGCAGTCTCTTCAATCGAGAGTTTCGCCACGTCGAGGCCGTGAAGGCGATCGATTTCACTATCGAACCAGGCGAGATCGTTGGGTTTCTCGGACCAAACGGTGCCGGCAAGACCACCACCTTGAAGATGCTCACTGGGCTGCTCTATCCGACCAGTGGATCGGCTTCGGTACTGGACCATGATCCGTCGCTGCGCGAGCGAGAACTGCTGAAGCGGCTGGCATTGATAATGGGCAACCGCAACAACCTCAACTGGGATCTTCCTGCGCTCGACTCGTACGAGTTACAGCGCGCCATCTACGAAATCCCCAAGGACCAATACGCCAGCCGAGTCGAGAGCTTCGTCGAGCTGCTCGATCTCGGTGCCCTCATCGACAAGCCTGTTCGAAATCTGTCGCTCGGTGAGCGCATGAAGGTCGAGATCGGGGGAGCGCTGCTCCATCACCCGGAAGTGTTGTTCCTCGACGAACCCACGCTTGGCCTCGACGTCACGATGCAACAGCGCATTCGCACGTTCATCAAGGAGCACAGCCGCAAGACCGGCGCGACCGTGATGCTCACCAGCCACTACATGGCGGACATCGTGGCCCTCTGCGAGCGGGTGATCGTCATCCACCACGGCAGAATCATCTACGACGGCGCTCTGTCGAATCTCGCCGACCAGTTCGCCGGATACAAGACGATCACGGTCACGGCCGAACAGTTGACTCCGAGCATGGAAAGCTACGGATCGGTCATGTCTGTTGCAGCGCAGGTTGCGACGGTCCGCGTGGCACGTGCGGAAGTATCGGCTGTTGCCCGCCGGATGCTGCAAGACATGTCCGTCCTCGACATCTCGATTGCCGAACCGCCGATAGAGGACGTCATCGCCGACGTGTTCGACTCGTCGGAACCCGAGACGTGATGCGCCTCGCAAACGCGTACTGGGTGCAAGCGCGCCTGGGACTCCAGGCACAGATGCAATACCGGGTCGCGTCGTTGTTTTCGATCCTCGGGTTCATCATCGAACCGGTCGTGTATCTCGTCGTATGGCGCACCATCGCCACCGCACAAGGCGGAGCGATCGCCGGCTACACCGCCGACGAGTTCGTCGCGTACTACATCGCCTGGACGCTGGTCCGAGTGACAAACATCGGCCTGACGCCATACGTGTGGGACGGCAGAATCCAGCAAGGCCGAATCAACGACCACCTCACCACCCCGTTGCATCTCTTCCATCGTGATCTCGCGTCGTTTGCCGGCTGGAAACCGGTGTGGATCGCGTGGTGGATTCCTCTTGCCTCGTTGCTCGTACTGGTGTTCCAACCGCAGATTCGGCCAAGCTTGTGGCAGATACTTGCGTTCTTCGGAGCCGTCATCACCGGATTCGTGCTTCGATTCATCGTCTTGTGGGTACTGGGCCTGACCGCCTTCTGGACCACCAGGGCCAGCGCATTGTTCGAGATCGTGACGACGGCCGAACTCCTTCTGTCAGGACGACTCGTTCCGCTCGAACTCATGCCGCCGTGGGTGCAGACCCTCGCCAACTGGTTGCCGTTCAAGTGGACATTTCAAGGGCCGATCGAGGTCGTGATCGGCAAGACCGATGCTGCCGGAACCGCAGCCATGTTCGGATATCAGTTCCTGTGGATCGCGGCGCTCGGCGTGCTCACCGCGGTCGTGTGGAAACGGGCGATCAGGCGGTATTCGGCGGTGGGTTCATGAGGGCAATGCGGCTCCTCGGCACCCACTGGCGCATTGCGGCGATGAACGAACTCCAGTATCGGGCGAACTTCTTCGTGCAGCTTCTCCATTCCGGTCTCTCGCTGGTGACCGGTTTGATCGCCATCTGGTTGGTGTTCCAATACACGCCAAGCCTGGGAGGCTGGTCGCAACCCGAGCTGCTGATCGTCATGGGAATTCACATCATCGTTGGGGCAGTGCTCCGATCGTTCATCGAGCCGAACATGCGAAGGCTCATGGACGACGTCGAATTGGGCACGTTCGACTACGTGATGACGAAGCCCGTCGATCCGCAGATCCTGGCCAGCATTCGAGAACTGCGGGTCTGGCATCTGGTTGATTTCGTTTTGGGAGGGCTGGTACTCGGCTACGGCATGATCCAGTTGTCCACGACGACCTCAGCTCTCGACGTCGTTGCCTTTGGAGCGACGCTGTTGGCCGGTGTCCTCATGGTCTATTGCGTGTGGATCATGATCACGTCGACTGCGTTTCGAGTGGTCCGCTCTCAAGAGGTGCTCAACCTGTTCGAAGGCTTCTACCAAACCGGGCGATGGCCAGTGACCATCTATCCCGTGTGGCTGCGAGGCACGTTGACGTTCGTGATCCCGTTGGCTTTCGCCATCACGGTCCCGGCCGAGGCGCTCAGCGATCGCCTCAGTGCTGCAACCGTGGTGTTGGCAATGAGCTTCGCCGTGGTCATCGTCGTCGTGTCGCGCGCCGTTTGGAGGATGAATCTCAAGCACTACTCGGGAGCCTCTGCATGAGCGTCGGCCGGACGGCTCGTTCCGGCTGATCCGATGAAGCGGGCGGTAGGGTCCGAGCGGTGAAACAGAAGACTCGGCAGCTGTGGGACAAGCAGAACCAGCATCCCGGTGACCGCCAACGACTGTTTCAGGCCGTCGGTGGTGTGTTCCAGATCGAGTCGGTGTTCTATCCAGGAAGCTACGTCGACCTCGCTCCGTCGTTTGTATTCCCAGCGGTGACCTACGTCGATCTGGACAAGCGCGCTGCCGCGTTCTTCGCCGATACCGAGGGCCTGAACGAACTCATAGACGAGCATGCCAGCTCGAACCACCCACGAGAATTCGTGTTCATTCACCAGGACTATCAGCAACCACTGGCCCTCGATACCGAAGCTTTCGACCTGCTAATTTCGCTGTACGCCGGGTTCGTGTCGGAGTATTGCTCGCAACATCTTCGGATCGGCGGCGTCCTTCTCGTCAATCCCAGTCACGGTGACGCCGCGCTTGCCTCCATCGATCCCCGATTCGAACTGTGCGGCGTCGTGTTACACAGGTCCGGCGCTTACCGGGTCAGTACTGACGCCCTCGACTCCTACTTTGAACCCAAGAAGCCCATCACAATCACAAGGTCTGCAGTGCTCCAACTGGGTCGAGGGATCGGATATACGCGATCGGCGTTTGCCTACTTGTTCAGGCGCGTGAGCTGAAGATCCCTGACGACACTTGGTCGATTGGACCGGTGCAACCTCGGCGGAACTAACCTCCCGTCGATGAACGTGCTCGAACGAAACAATGTCAAGGAGTCGGGCAAGCTCGACGGGCAGCCGATGCTGTTCGCCCACGGCTACGGCTGTGATCAGAACATGTGGCGGTACGTTGCCCCGGCTTTCGAGGACGAGTATCGGGTGATCGTCTTCGATCATGTCGGCGCCGGTGCGTCGGACAAGACCGCGTACGATCGCAAAAAGTACGGCGATCTCGCTGGGTACGCACACGACATTCTCGAGATCTGTCACGAACTCCAACTCGCCGACGTGATCTTCGTCGGCCACAGCGTCGCATCGATGATGGGGGTCATCGCAGCGAAGCGGGAACCTGAGCTCTTCAGCAGCTTGGTGTTGGTCGGACCATCACCCCGCTACATCAACGATGACGGGTATCACGGCGGATTTGCGCCCGAAGAAATCGATGATCTCCTCGTATCACTCGACAGCAACTTCTTGGGCTGGTCTGCGCAAATGGCACCGGCGATCATGGGCAATGCCGACCGGCCAGAACTCGGTGAAGAGCTGACCAACAGCTTCTGTCGGACGGACCCTGACATCGCTCGGCATTTCGCGGAGGTGACCTTCAAGTCTGACAACCGCGAAGACTTGGCTCAGGTGGTCGCTCCGACGCTCGTGTTGCAGTGTTCTGACGACATCCTGGCATCCGAGCAGGTTGGTCGATTCGTCTCAGACGCTGTGCCCAACAGCACATTCGTTCAGATGAAGGCCGTCGGTCATTGTCCGAATCTGAGCGCACCTGAAGAGACCATCGACGCCATCCGTTCGTTCCTGTGACGCAACCGCATGACGCGGTGGACCAGAAATCTGAGCTGTACGAGCAGGCGCCGTGCGGCTTGATCACCATTACGCGGACTGGCAAGGTCCTGGCAGCGAACAAGACGTTTCTCGAATGGATGGGCATCGAGAACATGGCGTCCGCTCCGGAGTTCCTGGCAATGCTCCGCACCGGCGATCGGATCTTCTGGGCGACCCATCTCGGACCGCTTCTCGACATGCACGGAGAGATACGCGAGATCGCGGTCGAACTGATGACGGCCGGCGGGCCGCAATCGGCCCTGCTCAACGCCACCAGCAATGACCCGGGCGATCCCGGGACGACGATCGATGTGGCCGTGTTCCCCGCGGAGGACCGACGTTCCTACGAGCGAGAACTGTTGGCTGCGCAGAGAGTGGCCAGAGACTCAGAAACCAAGGCTCGCGAACTTGCAGATACCCTGCAGCGCAGCCTCATTCCGCCTTCGTTGCCTTGGGTGCCTGGCCTCGACATGGGCGGCGCGTACCGACCAGCGGGCGACGGCAGCCAGGTTGGTGGCGACTTCTATGACGCTTTCCAACTCTCCGATCGGGATTGGATGGTGGTGGTCGGCGACGTATGCGGCAAGGGTCCCGAAGCTGCCGTTCTGACCGCTCTGACGCGGTACTCGGTCCGTGGAGCTGCCATGGAAACCCCCGAATTGCCCAAGGTGCTCGATGCGGTGAACTCCGCGCTGCTTCTCGATCCAAGTGGCAAGACTTGCACGGCGGTCCTGGGACGGCTCGTTCGTCCCGACGACGGTTCAGTGAAGTTGCAGGTTGCTGCAGCCGGTCATCCACTGCCCCGCCTGCTCGATTCGTCTGGTGGAGTCAAGGAGATCGGTCGCTACGGCACCCTTCTCGGCGCGTACGAACCCGCTGCACAGTACGAAGACTCGCTGGTCCTCGAGCCAGGTGATGCGGTGGTGTTCTTCACCGATGGGGTGACCGAAGCGAGAAGCGGCTCCGAGTTCTACGGCGAAGAGCGCCTCGATGAACTCCTCCGCACGTTGGCAGGCCGCAGCGCGACGGAAATCGCAATGGTGGTCGCCAATGCAGTCGTCGAATTCCAAGACGGTTCGCCCCGTGATGACGTCGCGCTGTTGGTGGTGCGACGGGAATCTGATGACTACACATCGTGAGAACGTCGGGCTGTCGACCTCTGATCCGAGCCATTTTCGCCAGATCTAGTCTTGCCACATGATCCTTTTGAATCCTCACCACCACAACCGACCGTATGCCGACGACCGTTCGCGGGAGGTGATGGTCAAGACCATCGACTTCTTCGAATCCAAGGGCAAGACCAAGCTCAAGGCCGATGATCACAACGCCGTCTGGTATCAGGACTTCCTCGACTTCGTCGCTGCCGAGGGCATCTTCGCCACGATGTGTACCCCAGAGTCGTACGGCGACGGCGGCGCTCGCTGGGATACGTGGCGCAATTGCGAATTCGGTGAGATTCTCGGCTTCTACGGGCTGCCCTACTGGTACACCTGGCAAGTGACTGTTCTCGGCCTCGGACCCATCTGGATGTCCGACAATGAAGCGGTCAAGCAGCGGACGGCACAGTTCCTCGCCGAGGGCGGGATCTTCGCCTTCGGGCTCTCTGAACAGGCGCACGGCGCCGATCTGTACTCATCGGAGATGACCCTCACCAGGAACGGGGACGGCGCCTTTCTCGCCAACGGCTCGAAGTACTACATCGGCAACGCCAACGCAGCCAGCTTGATCTCGACGTTCGGCAAGATCGCCGACACCGGCGAGTACTGCTTTTTTGTAGTGGATCCAACGAAGTCTGGCTTCGAATGCAAACAGAACGTCGTCCACTCACAGAACTACGTCGCAGAGTTCGAACTCTCGGACTTCGAAGTGTCTGAGGACGACATCCTCGTGCGTGGCGACGGCGCATGGGACACTGCGCTCAACACCGTGAACATCGGCAAGTACAACCTCGGGTGGGCCTCGATCGGCATCTCGACCCACGCGTTCTACGAGGCGATCAATCATGCCGCCAATCGTCGCCTCTATGGGATGGCGGTCACCGAGTTTCCTCATGCGAAGGCCCTGTTCACTGACGCGTATGCTCGCCTGGTGGCGATGAAGCTTGTCGCTCTGCGGGCGTCTGACTACATGCGATCGGCGAATGCTGACGATCGGCGATACCTCTTGTACAACCCGGTCGTGAAGATGAAGGTGACGACTCAGGGTGAGGACGTGATCAACCACCTCTGGGATGTCATTGCGGCCAAGGGTTTCGAGAAGAACACCTACTTCGACATGGCAGGGCGCGACATTCGAGCGCTCCCGAAGCTCGAAGGGACGGTGCACGTCAACATTGCGCTCATCGTCAAATTCATGCAGAACTACTTCTTCAATCCTGTCGAGCTGCCAGCCGTCCCCAAGCGTGACGATGCCGCCAACGACGACTTCTTGTTCGACCAGGGTCCAACCAGGGGACTGTCGAGGATCCGTTTCCACGACTACGACTCTGTGTATTCAGGCCATCAACAACCGAACGTAGGAATCTTCCGTGACCAGATCGCGGTACTCAAGGAGATGCTCCTCGAGGCGGCACCCGATGACGCGCAGTCGAAAGACACCGACTTCCTACTCGCTCTCGGCGAGATCTTCACGCTTGTCGTCTATGGCCAGTTGTTCCTCGAGAATGCCGAGATATACGAGGTTGGAGACGATCTGATCGATCAGGTCTTCGACGTCTTCATCCGGGACTTCTCGCGATTCGCCACGCAGCTGCACGGTAAGCCGAATACCTCGAAGGATCAGGCCGAATTCTGCATTCGCATGGTCCGGCGCCCATCCGACGATGTGGAGCGGACCGAACGAGTGTGGACCAACCAAGTCCTTTCGTTGCGAGACACCTACGAAATGAACCCTTGAGCCCGGTGCGCGGATGACGCTCCGGGTGCTCTCAGTCCTTGGTGACGGTTGGGCCTTCGCCAATGGGGATCGAACCGTCTCGCTCGTGCATGTCTCGGTGGACAGCCACCAGCTCGTCCCACTCAGGACGGTCTGACTCGCTCTCGACCTCGACGGCGACGAGGTGATGGTTGACGGGGCCGCCCGTCTTGTCGAAAGCTACGGCCATGCGAATGAGATCTGCGGCTTCGGCGTCGATCCGCTGATGCTGTCGGAGGTGGTCTTGCCACGAGGTGAGAATGAACATCTCCGTCATTCGGTGCGCGTCGCCTGCGTTGCGGTAGAGACGCCAGCGATATGCCCCGGTGCGCAGTCGAACGAGCCGCAATCGGTTCATGACGTCGAGGAAGTCGGCGAGGTCGCTTTCATCGATGACCCAGGTGTTGGCGATCATCACAGGGCCACCGCTGAGCTCTACGTCGTGAGGTTCGAGCTCCCACTCGGGGGGAGGTTCCTCGGTCACCACTTCGCCAAGTCCGGGGACACCAACCCGCATCCAAACAAGGCCGGCGAGCACCCCGATTGCCGACAGGGCCGCGACGGCGTTGCCTGCGCCGAACACATCACCGACGATCCCACCGACTATCGAGCCGATCGGCAGTACCCCGACGAACGCCAATGTGTACAGCGACATGGCACGACCGCGAATCCATGCCGGCGACATGAGCTGGACGGTTGCATTGAGCGTCGAGAGGGCCCACACCCAAAAAACGCCCGCAACGAACATGGCAACTGCGGTGATCCAGGTGTCTGTCGAGAGGCCGACACCGATCCCGACGATCCCGAAGCCGAGGATCGAGAGCGGGACCATCGATCGGCCCAACAGTGTCTGCATCTTGCCTCTGGTGAACGCGGCGAGCAGTGCGCCCAAGCCCATGGCGCCGAGGAGCAGGCCGTAGACAAAGGCGTCCCCGTCCAGGGACTCGTCCGTCACGTTGGGCAGGAGTGATTGCACCACCGCCGACGTCATGGCGAATACGGCGGCGACCAGCATGAGACGACGAAACGGTGGCGTGAAGCGGGCGAATCGCACGCCGAGCGCAATCGAGTTGCTGAGGGAATCGGGAGTTGATCCTCCGAATCGCGTCCCTCGCCAGGACGCGATGACAATGACCACACCGATGAACGAGATTCCATTGATCAGAAACGCAAGGTCCGGTCCAGCAGTCGCAACGATGATGCCGCCCAGCGCTGGTCCAACTGCCCGTGCCACGTTGAAGGCGACGGAGTTGAGTGCGACTGCGCTGGCGACGAGCCCTCGCGGTACGAGGTCAGGAACCATCGCCTGCCAAGCGGGGAGGTTGAGGGCGAGGCCGATACCCAGCGTGAGGCCCAAGGTCAGCAAGATCGGCGCGGTGATGAGGTCGAGGTAGGAGAGGGCGGCCATACCGATTGCAGAAAACCCCATGAGGCTTTGCGAGATCAGGAGCAGTTTGCGCCGGTCGACCATGTCGGCAAGTGCGCCCGCAGGGAGGGCAAGGAACAGTAGGGGGAGGGTCGCGGTCGCCGCCATGAGACCGACCCAGAACGGGGAGCGGGTCAACTCGAGCATCAGCCATCCGGCCGCCACAGCTTGCAGGAACGAACCTACGTTGGAGACCACCGACGCCAGCCACAAACTGCGGAAGCGTTCTATCCGAAGGGGATCGATGGAAGACATCGCACCAGCCTACGGGCGCTGGATCGATACGAACCCGCGCCCAGAGACACTCAAGCGCAGGTGTGAGCCATGATGGTTTCGAGGGCAGCGTCGCGCCCGGAGAAATAGTCGGCGGCGGTGGGACGGACCTCGAGATCCGGTTCGATCCACAACCGGTCGTCTTCAGGGCCGGCGAACTCCCAATAGCGCTGCGAGACGTGCACTCGGATTCTCGATTCAGGCAGCACGACCAAGCGGGTGTCGCCGAACAAGTTGGGGGAGCCGCCGGTCTCCTCACCCACGAACACGGCTGACGTCGCTTGCTCAACTTCCGTCGCAAAATTTGTGGCTGCCGAGAACGTGTTGCGACCGATGATCACGTACAAGCCACACCGGTCGGCGTATCGCTCGGTGACCAAGTCGAGGAGTGGTCCGTAAGTCTGGTTGTTTCCACCGCCATTGAGTCGCAGGTCGATGACGAATCTGGCTGTCGAATTTGCGTCCAGCGTCGCATCGATTGCTTCGGCGACACTCGCAAGACTCGTATTGGTCAGATCGACCGGGTCTTGCGAGTTCGAAGACACCTGGTTGTAGTGGAGATGCACGAGGTCTGCGTCGCCCAGGTGGTCCCACCAAAACGCAAAGCCACGATTTGAGAGATACGACGGCGAATCTGCTCCCGGGAGGCCCAGTGAGGGGTGTCCCAGCCATTCTGAATACTCATCGAAGGGCATGACATCGGGCTGCAGATGCACGCTCTCTCCGGTCGGAGTCGTGAGCGTGTAGGTGGCAGGTCCATCGATCAGACCTGCAGCTCGCAACAACCTGGGCATCACGAGGTGCAACGGGATGTTGAGGTCGATGGTTCTGGGGTTGTCGTAGTTGACGAGCTCAGCGAGAGCGGCTTGCGCAGCGGGTATCGGCACGTCGTTGACAGCTACGACCTCAGAACCAACCAGAGCATCGTCGACCGAGCGAGTGACGAAGGTTCCCTCCTCGAACAGATACAGCTGTAGCTGAGCCACATCCCATCCGAGTT
This sequence comes from Acidimicrobiia bacterium, assembly GCA_013003395.1. GTDB lineage: Bacteria > Actinomycetota > Acidimicrobiia > Spongiisociales > UBA5794 > JABDJC01. The sequence goes on along the minus strand of JABDJC010000042.1, from coordinate 1,426 downwards.
GGAACGCTTGGACCCCGCTGTGCCCGTCGAACGCCGTCATGAGACGCATGACCTCGACTGCGAACTCGTCCGCAGAGAGGTCGAGGGCTGCTTCGGTGAGTCGATCCACCTCTGCTGTGAAAAGCTCTCTGTCGGTCCGCCAGAACGGGTCGGGGTGGAGCCGTTCGATCTCTCGAACCAAGTATGCGAGGTCAGCAGAGCGATCGACAACCGGCACGCTTGTTGTCAGAGAGGTCACCGACGCGTCCGTCGTCGACGCTCCTGGTTCGACGGCCGCGGTTGTCGACGTGATGGCCGAGACCGAACGCGAAGTCGTGGCGCTGCCCGAAGCTGAGGTGCATCCGGAGACGAGTAGCGCCACGATCAGCGAAATGAGTATCGAATTCATCGGAACGAGACTACTACGAAACCGCAATAGTTGCCCAGGCGTTGATGGCGTCACCGATCGCACGTCCCAGGTCTTGGAGCGCCCGTTGCATCGTGGCAGGCGACTGCGCCATCGATGACTCGACTGCGTCGAGGGCTGGCTGGAACAACTCGCTTGCGGAATGGTGGGCTCGGCGACCCGCTTTCGTGAGGTGAAGCTTGTACGAACGGCCATCGGCCGGATTGGGTACCCGTGACACGTGCCCACGCTCCACAGGGACTCGCACGTTGTCCAAGAGCGTGGTCACCGGTAATCCCAAGCGTTCCGCCAACGCCGACGGTGTGGTGGTGCCCAGCATCAGGACACTATAAATGGCGTATTCACGGGCGGTGATGACGGAGTCCGCCATGGACGTCTCGAGCAGGTGGGCCATTCTCTGACTCGCCGTGAACAGGTCGAAGAGGAGTGACAAGCCGTCGTCACTGTGGTCGTCAGCAGGTGCCTCGAGGTCAGCAGGCGAGACGTCTAGTGCTCCCATCACCTTGGCCACGGTGCTCCAGCGAGGGTCAACGAGGCCCGCTTCGAGCCGCGAGAGGTTTGGTTGGGCGATCCCCGCGTTAGACGCCACTTCGGTCACGGTGAGCCCTCGTTGCGTCCGAAGGTTCTTCAAGGTTGGGCCGATCGAGTGTGTCATATCGAATAAACTATAGTGTCTGTTTCAGATACATCGTGCACCGCGGAAAGCCTGTATCGACTCGGCCGGCGTCATGACCTCTGGCTCAAGTGGCGACTCCGTCCGTCCGAATCCACGTACATGAAAGAACGCATGGCCGACCGACTCGACCGCATCGACTCGTTCGGAGGGCGGTTGGTTGCCCGTTTCTGGGGCGCGGTGTTGCTGATCGGGATCCTCGTGGGCGCCATACCTCTCTTGGTCGGCTCGATTTCGACTCGCTCATGGTCAGCGACCGCCATCGTCGGAGCGTCAACCGTCGCAGGGTTGCTGTTCGTACGACATCTCTTCTCGTCCAAGCGACGGCTGAGCGAGATGGAATAGCT
>JABDJC010000039.1 GCA_013003395.1 Acidimicrobiia bacterium | reverse complement strand
AACGCGGTTCTGGTGAAGGTGAACCAGATCGGCTCGGTTTCCGAAACGCTCCACACGATGGAACTGGCGGCGACGCACAGCTTCGGTCGGATGGTGTCACATCGATCCGGTGAGACAGAAGACTCGTTCATTGCCCACCTGGCCGTTGCTACCAACGCGGGTCAGATCAAAACCGGCGCACCAGCACGAGGTGAACGCACCGCCAAGTACAACCAGCTGCTTCGTATCGAGGAGGACCTTGGCGCCGACGCACGGTTTGGTGGCTGGGACGCGTTTGGTGGCCCCCGGTGAGTCGTTCGAAGGGACGCCTGTCGTCCGTGTTCGCCATGGTGCTGCTCGTGGCTTTGGCTGTCGTGCTGGCCGGGATCTTTCCCTTTCGCCAGATCATCGCCCAGGAGCGACAAGTCGACCTGACGCAACAGAAGTACGACGCCCTGGTGGAGGAGAACGCCCGGCTCGAAGCCGAGGCAGCTGCATTGCAGACGCCCCAAGAGGTGGAGCGGATCGCGCGGGAGCACTACGGGCTGGTTCGTCCGGGCGAGATCGGATACGTCGCCGTGTCACCGCCAGGTGCGCCGCCGGTCGGTCCGGAACCTGAAGCGCCGACACCCGTCGAACCCGAGTGGTGGGAAACGGTCCGGGACTTCTTCACTGGCAAGGACCTAGTCCCAGGCGAATAGGCTTGCGCCATGGCGCAAGACCGCGACGTCGTCGCAGCACAGATAGGCAGAGAACCGCGCTCGACCGTTCAGGTCGAGGGTCGATGCCACCTCGCGGTGCCGGTTGTCATCGCCGTTCCTCCGCATCTCGATGACGGCACGCCGTTTCCGACAAGCTTCTGGCTGACGTGCCCGCTCGCCTCGCGCCGAATCGGCAGGCTGGAAGCCGACGGGGGAGTCAAGGCCTACGAAGAGCGAATCGCGAACGATGAAGTGTTTGCGGCCCAACACGACGCCGCGACCACCCGGTACATCAACAACCGCAACGCGTTGGTCGACCCCGCGGCGGCGCATCCGCCTGTGGGCGGTGTCGGCGGCACCCGCCTTGGCGTCAAGTGCCTCCACGCCCACTACGCGGATCATGCAGCCGGCAACGCTAACCCCGTCGGGGCGGATGTTGCCAACAGCATCGAGCCACTCGATTGCGCCATCAGCTGCGTCATCGAGGTCGAGGGAACCGTGACGCGAAACCCCGATTGGAGCGAACCGCACCATGCGCATCGCAGCAGTTGACATCGGGACGAACACGGTTCGTCTGCTGATCGCCCGCACCGAGTCACGAGACAGCGAAACCGTGGTGCACTGGCTGGACCACCGCGAGGCGGTCACCCGACTCGGAGAAGGCGTCGACGACGATCGAGTGCTTTCCCAGGACGCGATGGGCCGCACGCTCGCCGTGCTCGCTGGATACCGCGAGGCGATTCGGCGGCACGAAGCGTCGATGGTTGTCGCCGTGGCCACATCTGCCACTCGCGACGCGGCCAATCGAGAAGATTTCCTCGCGCGGGCAGAGCAGGCTCTGGGCTACGCACCCACCGTCATCTCGGGAGGGGAAGAGGCGTCGCTGGCCTTCAGCGGGACTACGAACGCAGCGACCGGGGAACCGCCTCATCTGGTCATCGACCTCGGCGGTGGCAGTACCGAGTTCGTGCTCGGCAAGACCGAACCCGACCTTGCGATGAGCATCGACATCGGATCGGTGCGTCTCACGGAGCGCAGATTGCCGCATCGTCCTGCAACGCCTGGTCAAGTTGCAGCGGCTCGTTCTGAAGCCCGCCGCCATCTCGACACCGTGGTGCTGACCGACGAGCCAGGGACGATTCTCGGAGTTGGCGGCACATTCACGACGCTTGCGCACCTCATCGGTGACGGACGAGTGCACGGTGCTCAGTTGAGCGCCGGAGTTCTGACCGACGTCGTGGCGCGCCTCTCGAGGGCGACTGTGGAGGAGACGGTTTCACGGTGGGGGGTACATCCTCGGCGGGCACCGGTGTTGCTGGGCGGAGCAATCGTCGCCGAGCAGGCGCTTGCGCATTTGGACGCAGGGACCATCACCGTGTCCGAGCGCGACATGTTGGACGGCATCGTCATCGAGGCCGCACGGACGGTTCGCTAGCGGGACGTCGGGCCGTACACTCTGCCCGCTGCCCGGGTGGCGAAACCGGTAAACGCGACGGACTTAAAATCCGTTGCCCTCAAGGGCTTGTGGGTTCGAGTCCCACCCCGGGCACGATGCCTGAAGGCGACACCATCCACCGTCACGCCCGGAACCATCGCGACCTCTTCGTGGGCCGCAACGTCGCCGCGTCCTCGCCGCAAGGTCGGTTCTCGGCAGGCGCGAGCCATATCAACGGCAAGCGGCTCGAGGCGGTGGAAGCGGTCGGCAAACACTTGTTCTACACCTTCGAGAAGCGTCTGATGCTCCACGTCCATCTTGGCTTGGTTGGCTCGTTTCGAACGCATCGGACAATCGAACGCCCGGCTCCGAGTCGGGGAACGCGCCTCGTCCTGTCCGCCGGAGATGCGGCGGCGTATCTGACCGGTCCCATGAAGTGTGAACTACTCGACCGGATCGAGGTGCATCGCCTGAAGGAATGGTTGGGGCCCGACCCGCTCGATCCAGAAGCCGACGTTGGCGAATTCGCCAGCAACCTCGCGACTCGAACGGGGCCCATCGGCGCGGTCTTGTTGGATCAGGATGTCATCGCGGGTATCGGCAACGTGTGGCGTGCCGAGCTGCTCTTCTTGTGCCACATCGATCCAGACACACCCGCGAACGAGTTGACCTCGGGCCAGGTCGACTGCCTCTGGACGCATGCTGTCACCGGCTTGCAGCATGGAGTCGAGGTGGGGCAGATCGAGACCGTGACGCCGCAGGCGATCGGGTTGCCGAAGGGCACCCAGCTCCGACCGTCCGACAAACGGTACGTCTACAAGCGTGGTGGGCACGGCTGTCTGCTGTGTGGAGCCGAGATCGCGGTGTCACGCCACGGTGGCCGTGCCCTCTTCTACTGTCCGCAGTGTCAGGACCCGCTCAAGGCGCAGTGACCGTCGCGATCACGGTCTCGGTCGAGCCGTCGGCCATGACGATGTCGACGGAGAACTCGTGGTTTCCGTCCAGACGAGTGGCGTTGTATGGCTTGGCGGTGCCGTCAGCGTTGGTGCCCGCCATGTCGAATGGTGTGGTCCTGTCTCGCCCGACGCGAACGCCATCGACATACCACGTAGTGTCGGTCACGTCAGTGCTGACGGCGAGAAAGACGTAGATGAAACCGTCGACCGTTGCACCATCGAGACTCACCGGATCGGATCGATCCGGCGACGTGCTGACCAGCATTTCTTGACCTCCCCCGCCACCACCACCAGCGCCGATGGTGATGGTCACCGTGGCGATGTTGGAGTCAACGGTGCCGTCGTTGGCCTTGTACGTGAACGAAACGCTGGTTTCCGGCCCGCCACCGTGCGTGTAACGGATGTTGCCACCTGAGGTGAGTTTGAGCGTTCCGGTACTGGTCCCGGAAACGAGTATGGCGGTGAGGCTGTCACCGTCGACGTCCGTGTCGTTGGCGAGCACGTTCGTGTCTTTGCCGACGATCAGCGTTCCACCGGATTCGACTGAGTAGCTGTCGTTGACGGCAACCGGAGCCGTGTTCGTTGGTGGAGGCGGCACGCTGCTGATGATGTCGGTGACAAAGCCCTCGATGGCCGAAACCTGCGTGTAGACACCGGGACGATTGGGATCGGCACAGCCGAAGCCCCAGCTCACGATGCCGGCCTCGATCCATCCTCCAAGACCGTTTGGCACGACCAACGGTCCACCGCTGTCACCGTCGCACGCATCCACGCCGCCTGAGGTGATGTTGCCGGCGCAGAGCATCACATTGGCCACCAGATCGTTGCCGACATCGGTGCCGAGGCAGTCGTTGTCGGAAATGATCGGGACCTGGACTTCATACAACTCCTCGGGGAAGGCGGGTGTGCTCTCGGTTTGACCCCAGCCCATGACGGTTGCGATCTTGCCGGGACCCCACAGCGAGCGATTGGCGCTGTTGGCGAGAGTCACGGGAGATTGGCTCGAAGCGCTGGTGAGCTTGATCAGGGCGACGTCATTCTCAAAGGTCGTCGGGTTGTACTGCGGGTGCGTCTCGATTGCTGAAGCACGAATGCGCTCTCCCGCCGAGCTCTTGAGATCATGCCGGCCGAGCACCACGTCGATATCGGAGGCGCTCTCGCCTTCCACGCAGTGCGCAGCAGTCATGACCCACTCTGGATGAACCAGCGAACCGCCGCAGAATTGGCCAAGCCATGCATCGGTCGTGTCGGCGTGGACGATGGCTGCCATGAACGGATACGCGCCAGGTGTGGCTTCGCCTCCGCCCACGATGTCGGGGGTGGGCACGTCGTCGACCGCGATCGCGGGAACGGACAGCGTCGAGAGCACCAAGACGAATACGGATAGCAAACGCAGGAGTGCGCGCCGATTGGACATATGTTGAGCCCCTCCCGCGAGCCCCCGCCGTGAAACCCGCTGCGTGACGAAATACCGAAAGCAAGCGTAACGCTTTTTTGGGACTCAGCGAGCTTCGCCCTCCACCGACGTGCCCACGAGACCTCCTTCGGACCACAAGACTCTGACGCTCGAGTTCACCTCTGCGCCCGTGAAGCTGACGATCAGCTCCGTTGGACTCACGTACTCGACGGCTGTCGCAAAGCCGGAGCGTGGTGTCGCCCAGAGCAACACCACGGATTGTTCGGTGCCTCCGACGGCGAAGGCACCGCCTGCGAGGTGGAAGATCGATCCGTCTGAGGCTTCCGCGGTATCGCCGGCGATATCGATCGGGTCGAGCGGAACGGCGATCAAGGGTGGATTGAGCGGAGTGGCCACTGGCTCACGGTCTGGCCGCACGACGAACCCTCTCGTGTCAGCCGCGACGGCTCGCTCTTCGTCGAACGACTCGTTTCCGGTGGCGGATGTGTCACCGTCACGTTCATCCAGTGGTTCCTGTGGCCCGCCGGAGGCAATGGCGAGCTGAGCAAACACTGGCGCTACGGGTAACGCCGCCACCTCGGCTGCTGACAACGGCTGGAGAGGTCGATCAGTCACCTGACCGCCCGCAATCGCCGCTGCACCGGAGGCAACCAAGCCAGATCCGACAACTGCGATCAGCCATCCGACGAAAAGCGTGAGCCGTCGCCGCATGCTGACACCCTTACTGTTTATCAATAATTCTCCCAAGGTCGTACTAAGGAGTTCCTAAGGCCTCTTTACCAGGTGTAGCGAGTGGCTCTAGGGTACCTGGATGGCGTCAGTTGTGATCGTAGAAGACGAGCAGCGAATCAGAGAGCTGATGGCGCGGGCGCTCGCAGATCGCGGATTCGATGTCGAGTCTGCTTCAACGGCCATGGACGGCCTGCAAGCGGTAGTTCACGGTAGCCCTGACCTCGTCATTCTCGACATGGGGCTGCCTGATCTCGACGGCCGTGAGCTGCTGAAGATGATCAGAGCCGTTTCCGAAGTTCCGGTGATTGTCGCCACGGCGCGTGGCGAGGATCGCGACATGGTGAGTGCGCTGAACGCCGGAGCAGATGACTACGTCGTTAAGCCGTTTTCTGTCGATCAGTTGGAAGCTCGGGTGAATGCGGTGCTGCGGCGCGCGAAAACGAACGGCGGAACCCATCCGTTGGTCGTCGGGGCGCTCGAGGTCGATCCGGGTGCCCGGCGGGCGCGGCTCGCGGGGATGCCATTGGACCTCAGCCCGAAGGAGTTCGATCTCTTGCGATATCTCGCAGAGCGACAAGGCGAGGTGGTCAGCAGGCGTGAATTGCTCGCAGAAGTGTGGCGTCAGCCATACGGCGGTAGCGAGAAGACGGTCGACGTCCACCTTTCCTGGTTGCGGCGAAAGCTTGGTGAGTCGGCATCGGAACCGCGTTACGTCGAAACCGTCTTCGGCGTAGGCGTTCGACTCGTGGAGCCGACCGAGTGAGGAGACAACTCGCCTTCGTGACGCTGGCTGTGGCTTCGTTGGTCGTCATCGCGTTCCTCGTCCCGCTCGGAGTTCTCGTGCGGGATCAAGCGGCCGACCGTGCGCTCACTCGGGCCGAGCGTTTCGGTGAGTCGGTGGCGGCAGCTCTGGCAGTGGCCTCTGGAACCCAAACCGCCGCCGCAGTCGAGCCCCGATTGGCGGAAGCGGTGCTCGCTGCGTTCGGCGAGCCGACCGGATTGTCGATCGTGTTCCCCGACGGTCAGACCGTAGGCGCCGTCGTCACCCCGAGCCAGAATCTCGCTCAGGCCCGCGGTGGGGCGGCGTTCACGACACGAACCGCGACCGGCGCAGAAGTGCTCATACCGGTGCTGGTCGCCGACGGCCCCACGTCCGGTGAGGCTGTTGTGGTGCGTGCCTTCGTTGGCGAGTCGGAACTGACGCGAGGCGTTGCCCTGGCCTGGGCGATGCTCGGCGGCCTTGGGATCTTTCTCATCGGAGTTGCGGTGGTCGCTGCCGACAGGCTCGGCCGGTCGATGGTGCGTCCGGTCACCAACCTTTCGGCCGCGGCGCGCCGTCTTGGGGACGGCGATCTCGACACCCGAGTCGTGCCAGATGGGCCTACGGAAATCGCCGAGGTCGGGCACGCCTTCAACCACCTTGCGAATCGCTTGGAGGAACTGCTGTCGGCCGAGCGGGAATCGGTTGCCGATCTGTCCCATCGTCTGCGCACACCATTGACCGCGCTCCGCCTTCAAGCAGAAACGATCTCAGACGAATCGCAAATGGGAGCGTTGCTCCAGGACATCTCGGCACTGGAAAAGGCCATTGACCGACTGATCAATGAAGCCCGCGAACCCACAACCGAGGCAGGTTCTTCCGACTTGGCGTCGACGGTGCGTCACCGAGCGGAGTTCTGGGGAGTGCTTGCGGAGGACCAGAACAGGAAAGCGACCATCGCCATCGATGAAACCCCAATGATCGTCGCCATCGGCGCCGAAGAAGTCGGAGCTCTGATCGACACGCTGATGCAGAACGTGTTCGGGCACACCGACCCCGGCGTGTCCTACCGCATCGTGGCCGGCCTGGCTGACGGTCGACCAACGCTTGTGGTGGAAGATGACGGCCCCGGATTTCCGAGCACGGCAGTCCGGGCGAGAGGGACGAGCGGAGCAGGATCGACCGGGCTGGGTTTGGACATCGTTGCCAGAATTGCGGAATCCGCCGGTGGCGAGATGGTGCTCGGAGCCTCTGCGAATGGTGGGGCACGCGTGACGGTTGCCCTCGGTCCGCCGAGTTCGCAGCGAGTCAAGAGTCAGTTGGGCCCCGCCAGTAGTGTTGCCGGATGACCGGTTGGCAAGAACTTGGTGACGGCGTGTTCCGTCGTCGCTACGAATCCCTGGATCTGAACGTCGGCGCGGTCATCGGCGCCGGCGGCGTGCTCATCGTCGACACCAGAGCCAGTCATCGGCAGGCGCGTGAGCTGGTACGGGAATTGAAGCTCCTCACCGACCTACCTGTGCGTCGTGTGGTGAACACCCACTTTCACTGGGACCACTGCTGGGGAAATGCGTTGTTTGGTGATGCCGAGATCTGGGGTCATCGCCGCTGCAGAGAGGTGCTCGTCGAGCGCGGTGAAGACGTGAAGGCGGCCATGATCGATCAGTCCCGGCCGGCCCAAGCTGAAGAATTCGGCGAAGTCCAGATCGTTCCGCCCGATCATCTGCTCACGGTTTCTCGCTCCATCGACATCGGCGATCGGCTGGTCCATCTCCGCCACCACGGTCGAGGACACACCGACAGCGACATCACGGTCACCGTGGCCGACTGTGACGTCACCTTTGCGGGAGATCTTCTCGAGCAGGGAGCGCCTCCATCGTTTGGCGATTCCTTCCCTCTCGATTGGCCGGAAACGCTCGACGGTCTGCTCGAGATCGCGACGGGTACCATCGTTCCCGGTCACGGAGATGTGGTCGATCGAGCCTTCGCGACTACCCAGCGCGACCAGATTGCGGAGATGGCGTCGATGGCGCGTGAGGCGCATGCCAACGGAGCTTCGGCTGAAGAGGTCGATGTGGCTCACGCGCCGTTTCCGGAGCCGTACGCAAGACTTGCGCTGCGGCGAGCCATCAGTCAGCTCGGCTGACCGGTTCCGTGAGGGTGTTGGGTCTACGGGATCCCGTTGCCGATTTCTTCGAGGCCGGCGTCGCGAAGCTCCAGCTCGTCAGCAACCTGTTCGGCCACCTCCACCGCTTCTGAAAGCGGAATCTCGTCCGGAAGGGTTCCCTGAGTGGGAATGA
>JABDJC010000032.1 GCA_013003395.1 Acidimicrobiia bacterium | reverse complement strand
CGGAATTCTGGACGATTACGGCCCCTACCTCGTCTTCTCCTCGGATCCGTGAGCGACTCGCCGCTCCGGCTTCTGGCGGTGTTGGCTCACCCCGACGATGAGTCCTTTGGCCCTGGAGGCTCGTTGGCGAAGGCCGTCACCGAAGGTGTCGACGTTCACCTGTTGACGGTGACCGACGGCGCCGCCGGCACCGCTGAAGGTCTCGAAGGAGCCGAGCTTGCGACAGTGCGGACGCATGAGCTCGAGGGTGCTGCGCGGGAGCTCGGCGTGACGCTGCATCGGCTTGACCACCGCGACTCGGGCTTTCATGACGAGGTCGCCGGGAGCCACGAGAAGGCGTTCGTCAACGTCGACTTCGAGCAGCTCGTTGGCGAGATTGGCGAGTACATCCAGCGGCTCCGGCCTCACGTCGTGCTGACCCACGACGAAACAGGCGGGTATGGCCATCCAGATCATGTGCGATGCCATGAGGCGACGCTTGCGGCGTTTCGATCGGCGGCACCGTGGAAGCCGCAGCGTCTGTATTGCGAGGTGAGTTCCGACCGGTGGATGAAGGTGGCCGCAGCCTCGATGCGCTTGTTCGGCAAGGATCCGACCGCGGTGGGGGAGAACAACGACATCGATCTCACCAAAGTGGGAGTGCCGGCGTCCTCCATCACGACCCGGGTCGACATTCGTGGGCAGTGGGCTGCGAAGAAAGCGGCCCAGGCCCGCCACGAGTCGCAAGGCGGGGGACCTCCGCACACTCGATACTTGCCGGTCTGGATGTTGCGAGTGCTCTTCCCGACTGAGACCTTCCTGCGGGTTGAGCCGGCGAGCGCCGGCCCACGAGAGACCTCGCTTTTTGAGGGGCTCGCATGAGCGGGCTCGGTTCGCGACTGTTCAGAGGCCTTGGCTTTTGGGGCGGACGCGTCATGTTGTCCCGCTTCGAGAAGACCTCAGCGCGCGCCGTGCGCGCCAACCGCAACACACTCGTGAAGCTTCTCGAAGCGAACAGCGGGACCGAATTCGGACGCAAGTATCGCTTTGCCGAGTTGGCAGCCGATCCGACCGGAGCGACGTATCGAGCAGCTGTGCCGTTGTCGACGTACGACGACTACATCGAGTTCGTTGCTCGCATGGAGGCCGGTGAGCAGGATGTGCTCGTTGCCGACGAACTGTTGTTCTTTGCCGTGTCCTCCGGGACGACGGGTGCCCCGAAGCTGGTACCAACCACCAAGAAGCATCATGGATTCACTTTCAAGTACATGGGGACGGTGGTGCAGGGCGTCATCAACCGTCGGCTCCATCGACAGGGGCCATCCGAGCGCGGCGTCGACCTCATGACGTTCAGCGGCGGTCAGCAGATGTCGTCGGGTGGCGTGCCGATCGGCGGAGCGACCGCTGAGGCAGTGCGGAGGATGGCTCGCATCGTTCCGCATCTCTGGAATTCACCCATCGAGGTGTACACGCTCGCCGATCAACCGAGCGCGTGGTATCTGCATGCGCTGTACGGGTTGTCGAACCGCCGCAACCAGTTCGTCGAGGCAGTCTTTGCGCCGCACCTGCTGGAGTGGCTGCGTGCCGCCGAGGCTCGGTGGGACGAGCTGGTCGACGACATCGAAAACGGAACGCTGACGAAGAACCTCGACATCGATGACGAACTTCGGTCCCAGGTGATGACGCTCCATCGTGCTGATCCCGGACGCGCGGCGGAGCTCCGTGCTGCGGTGGCTCACGGATTCGACGGATTCCTGTCACGCGTGTGGCCGCACATGACCCACTTGATGACCATCACGACTGGGTCGTTCGCCACCTACGTGCCGGCGCTTCAGAGATATGCGGGGGACCTGCCCATCTATTCGCCGTCGTATGGAGCAACCGAGTCGTTCATCGGTGTGGGGTTGTGGCCGGAGCACCCCGAGCGATACGTGATGGCGACCGACCCGAGTTACTTCGAGTTCATACCGGTCGAGCACTTCGGAGAAGCACAGCCGTCCACGGTGGACATGGAAGGCATTGAAATCGGTCGGTCGTACGAGCTGGTGGTGACGAATCATGCCGGGCTGTATCGGTATCGGCTTGGTGACGTCGTGCGAGTCGTCGATCGTTTCGGTGAGGCGCCAGTCATCGAGTTCCTGTATCGCCGCGGAACACTCCTCGACCTCGTAGGGGAGAAGACGAGCGAGGACCACGTGGCGTTTGCGCTGTCTGGACTCGAGGGCTTGGTTTCGCCAGATGAGTTGGTGGACTACACCACGAGAGTCGATGTCGATGCGTCGCCGCCTCGGTACGTGGTGTACCTGGAGTTGGAGAGCGGAACGGTTTCGAACACAGAGCTCAATCGTGCCGCTGACCGGTTCGACCAGAGGCTGATCGACGCAAATCCGACCTGTGAGGGGTTTCGCCGCAACGGATTGCTCGGTCGCCCGAACCTCGCGGTGGTCGCACCGGGAACGTTTGAGAGATTGCGGACGCTCATCGCCAGTGGCGATCTTCCAACGAGTGCGAGCCAGCTGAAGGTGCCGCGCCGAGTGGACGACCCTCGACAAGTCCAGCTCATGTCCGAGGCTGTGATCGAGACGGTCTGAAAGAACTGCGCTCGATCGGTTAATCGTCTCGAGCAAAACGTGCCTCGCCATTTGTGTCGGTAGCTCCTCATACCTTGGGACAGGAGGTCCCGATAGAGGAGTGAAGCGACATGGATGCCCGTACTGGTGCGTGGATCGATCAAGAGAACGCCAGACTGGCGGAGATCATTCGACGACATGGATGGTTCATCCAGTATGTCGGCGGTGGTACGTGCTCCCGGCCGGGCTGCGAGTGCGGTCCTGACGATGGCCCTCCGTTCGCCTACACCATCGGGCTGCACGGCCTCGCCCATCCCGAACTCCTGATCTTCGGCGTGTCGATGGCGACGGCAGGCGGGGTGCTGAACGACCTCGGTGATCGCATTCGCAACGGGGCCTCACTTGTGCCCGGCGTCATGATCAGTTTCGAGGAATGGCAGCACCGCATCGTGCCCGAGGTGGTGCCCAATCCAGAGGAGATACTGCTCGGCTCCAACAGCTTCTATCGCCTCGGGCGTGGTCGTTCCGTCGAGGCGCTGCAACTCACCGTTGACGACAAGAACGGTTTGTTCCCGTGGGACAACGGGTGTCTCGCCCCGGAGATGCAACCTCGACCGGGAACGTTCAAGGCGTGAGATCGAGCATGCTCGGTTGTGGCCCGCTGACGATCGCCAGTTCGTTGCCTTCGGGGTCGGCGAGCCGCCAGCGACCTGCCGATTCGTCAAGGAGGCGGCCACCGGCAGCGACGGTCGTTGCGAGGCGGGTTTGAGCGAAATCGGACGGCACGGCGAGCTCGAAGTGGATGCGGTTGCGCTGTCGGCGACGCTCCGTCTCGGAAGCGTCGAGCTCTTGGAACACCAGCACGGGGTTCAGCCCGTTCGGATCATGGATGTCGCTGACCCCGGCTCGCCGGTCGCGGGTGTATCCGAGGGCGGCGACCCAGAACTCGCGGACGGCGGCGACGTCGGCGGCGTCCAGGAAGAGCTGAACGAAGCGCGGCAGGCGCGAATCCGCGCTCGCGCCTAGTTGGCG
>JABDJC010000165.1 GCA_013003395.1 Acidimicrobiia bacterium | reverse complement strand
AGGTAGCCCGACTGACCGGGCGTCGTTACGCCGCGGCTGTCGGTTCCGGCACGGACGCGCTGTTCTTCTCGTTGCGTGCTGCGGCCGTTGGGCCTGGGGACGAAGTGCTCGTTCCGGACTTCTCCTTCGTGGCTTCTGCGTCGGCGATTGTGCGAGCTGGCGCAGTGCCAGTATTCGTAGACATCGGCGACGACTTCAATTTGGATCTTGCGAGCGCAGGCTCACTCGTTGGGCCACGCACCAAGGCAATGGTCTTCGTACACCTCTACGGGCTGATGGGCAATCCGGAGGACATCGAAGCGTTCGGGCGAACCCACGGCGTATCGATCATCGAGGACGCTGCGCAGAGTTACGGTGCGAGCTTTGGCGCTCGCGCTGCTGGATCGGTGGGACTGGCGAGCTGTCTGTCGTTCGACCCTACGAAACCGATCAGCGCCCCTGGGAGCGGCGGCATGGTGCTCACGGACGACTCAGCGGTTGCCGACTACGTGCGTAGCGCCCGATATCACGGCACAGGACCAACCGGACTCTGCGATGTACTCGGCTTCAACTCTCAGATGCCTTCGGCGACCGCATCGGTGATTGAACTGAAAGTCGATCGAGAAGTCGTCATGGCAAACATACGACGCACTATCGCCGCGCGGTATTCGGCTGCGCTGCGCGGGACCGGCATTACGCCACCACCTGATCGGCCTGAGGCCCATCACATCTATCACAAGTACGTGATATCCAGCCCGCGACGAGACAGCCTTCGGCAGCGATTTGCTGATGCAGGAGTAGTTACGAAGATCCACTATCCGGCACCTCTATCAGCACAGCCAGTTTTCGGACCTTCACACCGGACGAATCCACGTGCCATGCGATCCGCGGCCCAGGTATTGTCCTTGCCGATTCATCCTTATCTGACCGATGAGGAAATCGACCGAGTCGTCGAAGTGCTGTGCGACGCCGGAGTCACGGTGACCCGTCAATAGGAGGGTGAGGGCAGCTCCACGACGACTCGAGCTCCGTGCGGTTGGCGAGACGTGAAGGTCGCCGTGCCACCGCTGGCTTCAGCGGTGCGACGCACGATGTCGAGTCCAAGCCCGGTCGAGCCGGCACCGCTCCAGCCACGCTGCAACGCGTCCTGTGGGAAGCCGGGCCCGTTGTCTTCCATGATGAGGCGGATGCGGTCATCGCCGAACCGTGCAACGGCCAGATAGAAGCCAACCCCTTCTGGGGTGTGCGCGAACACGTTCCCGAGCAAGGCATCCGTAACCGCCTCCAGATCTGCCGATCGAGCGGCGACCGTGTACGGCCCCGGCCGCTCGATCTCCAAGGTCCATGGCCGATTCTGCTCGTCGGCGAGCGCCCCCCAGAAGGCCGCACGTTCCTGCACCACCGAAGCAAGGTTGGTCGCAGCGTCTGCGCCTTCGCGACTCGGCCGGCGAGCTTCGCGGATGACGTGGTCGACGGTTCTGTCGAGTTCGTCCAGATCCTCGATGAGACGCTGGCCCGCTTCGGTGTGCGAAAAGGCCTCAGCGTCCAACCGAACCGCCGTCAAAGGGGTGCGTAGCCGATGCGACAAGTCCGCCGCCGACTCTCGCTCCTGCTGGAGCAGGTTGCCGATTCTCGAAGCGAGGCGGTTGAATGCTCCGCCTACCTCGACGATCTCTGGAGGGCCCGCGGGACGCACTCTCACGTCGAGGTCGCCTTCACCGAGTCGATGAGCAGCGTCAGACAATTCTCGGACCGGCGTCACGAGAGATCTGGCGAGCCGATCGGCAACGGCTATCGCCAGGGCTACCAGGAACAATCCGAGCAGTCCGAGCGTCACCCAGGCAACCAGGACGTTCTGCTGCAACTGGTCACTTGGTACGAAGACGCGAACTACCGACGAGCCGCCATCCTCGGCAATGACCGGGACGAAGACCGCCTCACCGCCTTCAACCGCGGCACGGAACGACGACCCGTCGCGAGCCTGGAGTACGTTGGTGTCGATGACCGTCGGTTCGCCCGCCACTCGACCATCCGAAAAGATGACGGACACCTTCTCATCGTTGGGGCGGTTGCCTTCGACTACGGCTTCAACGCCTTCGAAGCCCTGCTGTGGGATGAGCACGGTGAGAATGAGCGCCAACGTCTGCGCATCTCGTTCAGCTCCCAGGAGGACACGATCTCGTGCGAGGTCTCGCACCAAACCCGCAAGGGGAATGAGGAAAGCCAGTGCCACCATCGCAGTAACCGCCGCTACCACGATCGCGATGCGCCGTCTCACGACTCCGGGTCGACCAACTTGATGCCTACCCCGCGCACGGTGTGGAGATATCGCGGCGAACTCGCGCTCTCCCCCAGCTTGCGGCGCAGCCACGACAGGTGAACGTCGACCGTCTTGTCAGCACCGCCATACGGTTGGCGCCACACCTCAGCCAACAACTCTCGCTTCGAGACGACGGTCCCGGTGCGTTCTGCCAGATACGACAAGAGGTCGAACTCTTTGCGGGTCAGTTCCAGGAGGTCCCCTGACAGCACCGCCTGCCGCGAGCTTTGTGTGATCTCGAGTCCTCCCACTGATACGACGTCTGATTCGGGAGAAGCGGTTGAACGTCGGAGAACCGCTCGAATCCGCGCATCGAGGTGTTCGGCGGAAAACGGCTTGATCACGTAGTCGTCTGCTCCCGAGTCGAATACCCGTACGATTTCCTGCTCATCGTCTTGCGCGGTTGCGATGATCACCGGCACCGCGCTCACCGACCTAATCATCTTCAAGGCCTTCTGCCCGTCGATGTCAGGAAGTCCGAGGTCGAGAATGACGACGTCTGGCGACTCCTCGACAGTTTGCTCGACGCCCTTCATTCCGCTCGCAGCAGAACTCACGTGGTGTCCACGGTCGGCTAGCGATCGAGCAAGCGACTCGCGGATTCGCTGGTCGTCTTCGATGATCAACACGTTGGCCATGGAGACCACGTTACCCATGGCCGAACCTTTCGCCATGTCGCGTTGTACACATAGCCGAGGCTTAACCCGCAGTTATGGGCAACAGCCATACTGTGCCCCCATGAAGCGATATGGCGTCGGAATTGCGCTCGCCTGGATTCTCGCAACCGCAGCATCAGTTGTCGCCGCAACGACGGCAGTTGACGCGGTGCGCGACCGCGTCACGGACCGCCCTTCAGCGCTCGTCAACACAGAAGGGATCGGTTCGTCACTCGAGGGTCCTGACGTCGGCGATGGATCGCGTCCTACCGTTCCGGCCACATTGCCAACGGTCAGCACCGAAGGAATCGAAGGCGAAGACGAGCTCGATCCGGTTCCACTCACTGGTGCGGCACTGGACTCGACCACCACGTCCGAGGCATCCTCGGACAGCACAACGACGTCCACCGCAGCCTCGAACGCAACAACTACCGGTCCGACAACTGCCGCGTCCTCGTCATCGATACCGGGAACGACCGCGCCGCCTGCCTCGTCTCCGCAACCAACGCCTACGACGACGAACCCTCCTCCCCCGCCGCCGACAACCACAACCACGACAACGACCGAGCCGAGTCGCTCAACTTCCGTCTACGTCGTAGACGGCGGAACGGTGCGCATTCGTATCGACGAGGCGCTGTCCGAAGTCAAACTGATGGGAACGATCCCGAAGACTGGTTTTCGCGCAACCGTTTTGGAGTCCGGACCGACAGAGGTCTCGGTCGAGTTCCGTTCGAACTCGGTCACTTCGACCTTCCGGGCGTACTTCGAAGATGGCGAGCTCGTCATCGAGGCCGACTGATCCGCCTCGATTACTCGAAGAGCGTGCCTTGCGGATCTGGTCGTGTGAAACGAGGCACTCCTCCCCACAACAACGAATCCATGAATGCCCACGACCGCCGATGGACCGTTGATGGACCCCACGCTTGTAGCGCAGCCTTGTGCCGAGGACACGGGTAACCCTTGTTCTCCTCGAACGCGTACGCCGGGTACATCGGAGACCAGGACCTGAGAATCCGATCGCGAGTGACTTTGGCCAATATCGACGCCGCCGAAATGGACAAGGACGTCGCGTCACCCCGAACTATCCGACGGGTGTTGCCCGTGCCCACGAAATCCCAGTTCCCGTCGATGAGCACTGCATCAGGCGTCAACCCCAACGCATCGAGGGCTCGGCGAGCGGCGAGGCGCTGAGCCTCGGACATACCCAAGTCGTCGCACTCGCGAGCGCTCGCGTGACCGATTCCCCACGCCAGGCACCATGGAGCGATCCGACCGAACATCGCTTCTCGCTCCGTCTCAGAGAGCATCTTCGAGTCTCGAACCTTGTACACACGCTTGTCGCGCGGGACCACGGCTGCGCCTACGGTCAACGGACCGGCCCAAGCTCCCCGACCGACTTCATCGATACCAACAACCACCTCCCGCCCGGCGTCCCACAACTCGCGCTCAACGGCAAGGTTTGGAGCCTTGGCTTTGAGCGAACGACGCAGCTTCGGGACGATGGTGGTCACGGCGACCAGGGTACAACCCCGGTCGCCGTTCCCACATACATCGATCTGTACTCGAGAAGAGGCCAGTGGCGTTCTCGATGGATTGGAGGTCCTACTTGACGCGCACGTCGATCCAGACCGCACGATGGTCCGAGGACGGGAACGGGAACGTGCCGACAAGCCCAAACAACGGATCCGACTCGAGCGGCCAGAAAACGCCGGCGTCCAGCAGCCGCATGTTGCGACTCGGCAAGACGTAGTCAACCCGCAGATTGCCAGGGCCACCGAAGATCGCTTCGCCGAAGTCGGCGGTGTCGAACGCCGGATCGCCAAGATGAACCAGGTTGTTGTCGCCCTGGAGAATCGACTGCTCGACACCACCGGGGCTGCTCGGGGTGATCGACGTGTTGACCAGGCGATGGTCCAATACCTGCTGGGCAGAGCCCGGAATGCTGTCTCCATCGAACGGATCAGAGTTGAGATCTCCGGCAATCACGAACGGCGCCCGATTCGTCAACCCCCCGTACACACCATCGTCGTCGTAGATGTAGCCGGCGCCAGAAATGTAATCGGCCCAAAAGCGAATCTCATCGTGGTTACGCGTGCCGTTGCGGTCTTCATCCCCGTCGAACACGGGCGGAGTGGGATGCGAAACCAAGAAGTGGACCGTGGTGCCGCCCACATTCACCGGAACGTCCCAGTGGCTCTTCGAGGAAAGCCGGAATACGTCGAGTTCCTCGTCGGAGTACCAGCCGTCGCCGGTGTCCGGGTCTATCGGCAGCAACGCGCCGGGCATGTCTTTCCACAGGAAGTGCTGGAAGGTTCGGATGGAATCGAACTCGATCGGATAGCGGGAGTACACGACCATTCCGAACTGGCCCTCGAAGAATCCGAACCCGAATGAGTCGCCTGGCGGGAAATCGCCGGCTTCGCCACTGTTGTCGAGGTCGAACCCGGAAAAGACTCCGGTGTTCGACGGCGCAACGTAGCGATATCGGTAGTGGATCGGCTTGGCGTCACCATGGGGCCGGGCGAGGTAGTTGTCTTGGAAATGCGCAGCGGCGTCTCCCGCCGCGTCGTAGTCGAACTCGTTGATGAGCAGGACGTCTGGCCGCACCCGTTGGATGATCTCGGCCACCACATCAGGTTGCGCACTTCCTGGCGTCGAGAGTTCCGCAACCAGATCACCAGCGTTGGAGCGATTGAGAGACGCATTGAACGTCGCGAATCGAGCTTCAACTGGTCTGTGGCTGGCGACGGCCGGAGCCGTGACGCTCGCGAGCAGAACTGCCGAGGCCACCAGAACGAGCAAACGCTTGAGCATTCCATTCCCCTTTCGAATGTTGCAGTTCCCCAAGTATGGCCTTCGTAGACGACCGCTGCCGGAGAGTCGGCTCAACAACTCTCGTTTCTGAGGATGCCAATTAGTCTTGGTGTATGACCACCACCGAGGCCCCCGGCTATACCCCTATCGCGATTCTGTTCGGGTTGATCGGTTTGGCCCTGCATCTCACGCTTGGATTCCTTGTCATCGTCTCCGGACTTGTCGCACCGCTGTGGGCGGTCGGGATGATGGGCGCCGCCTGGCTCGCCGCGTTTGTCTACGGCGCCATCAATTGGCGCGGCAGCATCAAGAAGGCGCTGCTGATACCGATCGCGTCGTGGGCGGTCTACGTCGGTGTCTTGACCTTCGGCGACGCCGTGCTCGGCTGGACTGCCTGACGCGTCGGGTCGAGTCTGCCTCAGTCCAGCAGGAAGCCTTCGACAGGATCCGCATCCTCTTTGTGGAAGGTGGCCCGGCCCGTGTAGAAGGCTTCACCGGACACCTGCACGCGTACCGAGTCGAGGCCGTCGCGGCTCGAAGCAGAGACGACGGTCGCGCCGAACACTGCGTCCGTGAGAGACGAAAAACGCCGCGCGTCACCTCTGTCGAGTTCGCCTCGGGCGTGCTGGACCGCCATACGGGCCGTCACTCCGGACCCAGTCGGACTGCGGTCTACCTGCCGGTCGGCGAACACGCAGACGTTCTGGGAAGGCTCTGCTGAGCCGTCGCGCCCATCAGTGACAATCGTCCCGTAGAGGAATTCGAGGTCCGGTTCGGTCGGATGTCTCAGTCCCACTGAAGCGGACGCCGCTGCGGTGACGCGGGTCGCCATCTGGACCAGATCGTCGATCGGTGAGCCACCAACAGTCAATCCCAATTGTCGATCATCGACGATGGCGTAGAACGCTCCCCCATATCCGATGTCTACCGATATCGTTCCCAATCCTGGGACGTCGACTTGATGGCCGTCGCCATGGGCAAAGGCGTCGACACTGACAAACGACACGGCACCCGATACCCCATCGCTCACCTCCACTTTCGCTTCAACCAGGCCGCAAGGGACCTGGATCTTCAGGACCGTCTCCGGCTCGACGGCGGCCACGAGTCCGCTGTCCACAGCCCAGCGGCCGAGGGCGATGACGGCATGGCCACACATCGTGCTGTAGCCCTCACCGTGGATGAACAGAACGGCGAAGTCCGCTTCCGGGTTGTCTGCGATGACGGGAATCGCACCGTACATCGCGGCGTGCCCGCGAGGTTCCAACATCAGCAGCCGACGAATGTGATCGTGGTGTTCGAGAGCTTCCCGCCGTTTCCCGAGCAGCGTCGGCGCCGTCAACTCCGGGTAGCCACCAACGATTATTCGCACTGGTTCGCCGCCGGTGTGCATCTCTACCGTTTCGAACATGTCGTCCTCCCATCTGTGGGACACGGCATCATCGAATCCGCACGGTTTCGTCGGCCAGCTCCACGGTCATGCCGGTATCGATGCGATCCATGGTGTCCTGTCCGACGACGATCACAGGGCAAGAGATCTCGTACAGCTCTCGCGCAACGTGCGCTCCGAGGACGACCATCGGATCACGCACTCCGAGAACGATGGCAACCGGTCCGGTTCCGTTGCGAAGTGCTTCGGCCAACACGGAGCTGGACGAACTCGACCCGCGACTGCTCGGCATGACGAGCACGGTGCCGGCGACGGTCACGCCTGATTGAGGGTGTCGGCGATCGATGATTTCCCCGGTGTCGGAATCCAAACCTCCCCAGAAGCTCAGCGGCTCGAAGAGTTTCAACGCACGACCGCTGGCATCGCCCGGCATCAAGCGGTCAAACATTCCATGCCTCGGCATCTCTTGTGACTCTGCCTACCACCGCAGACTCGACGCACTCGCTGAACGATCCGAAGACCGTTTCGACTCCGAGGTTCCCTGGGAGGTAGTAGGCGGCTTTCCCGGAATCCGTCATGACAGGACCTTTCTCGATCACCGGAGTGATGTAGGCACACGTGTCTGCCACCACCTGGACACCTGATCGCTCCAGTGCGTCCAGTACCGATGCCGGAGTGCGTTCGAGCATCTCCCGACCGGTGTTCACGTAAGTCGGGACGACGGCCGTGCGGCCTCCCATCGCCTCGGCGAGAGCCGTGAGCTGAGCGATCGAGTAGTGGGGAGTCCCCAGACTGACTGCACCCAGTTGGTCGTGTGAAGACGTCGTCAACCGCATCGCGGTTTGGCGCAGGAGCTCAGAGGTGACCTCGACGGTTCTCTCGGGAGGCTGTCCGTGGAGCGCTTCTGACATCGATCCAGCCTCGGGCGTGACTCCGACAACGTGAATCAACGCAACGCTTCCTGCAGAGGCAGCAGCAGCTCCCAAGGCCTTGAGGTCATCTTCCGTCGCTTGACCGATGCCGTCGACCACCGGAATCAGCAAGTCGGCAGTGGAACCGATCAGTTGGCCGAGCACAGGAAACAACAGTCCCAGCTCCAGCGCCCGCGACGGCACGTCCGTCAGGCGATAGACGATCTGACCTCGTCTGTGCTCGGTGAGATGGAGTCCGGCACGAGGTGCTCGGCCCGTCACGGCTGCTGCGATGTCGATGAAGTCACCGTATCGATTGGTGCGAGCGCCCAGGACTGAATTCGCGAAGACGATGGCGTTCGATTCAGCCCAGGCAACCTGCGCTCCGAATTCCGGCCGATGTAGACCCTGATAGGGAGCACAACTCCACGTCGGCTCGCAACCGAGATCGGTGTACAACTGCATCATCTCGGCCGCACCGCGCAGGAGTTCCTCGCTGCCGTTCACGAGGTCCGGGTGCAGCAGATCGATTGCCGAGACGTTGCTTGTCGATCTCACCTTCACCCGTGCGCCGCCATCTCGAAGTCTTCGGGCGAAGTCGAGCCCGACCTCGCCGTGATAGAGACAGCTGTCGATGTGTGCAGAAGAGATGTCGAGCAGATCGGTGGCTCCCATCACCTCAGCCACCTTCACCACGAGGCGCATCGCCATTGCGGTGCCTTCGCCCGCATCTCCGTTGA
>JABDJC010000146.1 GCA_013003395.1 Acidimicrobiia bacterium | reverse complement strand
GCCGTAGGGCCCCGGGAGAGTAGGTCGCCGCCGAACACCATTAGAGTCGAGGTCGTCCAATTGCGGGCGACCTCGCTCGCGTCAGGAGACATCTGGTGCCAAACAGCAACGGTCGTTCATCGAACAGTCGCGACAATCGCGGCGGGGGCAACAAGCCCGGCCGTTCTGGCGCGTCCGGATCCGGTCGATCCGGGGGCGGCAAGCCTTCGGGCGGGGGATCTGGCGGCCGTCGGTCCTCTGGCGGCTCCAGCGGTGGCTACAAAGGCGGGTCCGGTGGCCAGCGTTCGTCCGGTGGTTCCGGTGGTGGCTACAAGGGCGGGTCTGGTGGCCAGCGGTCTTCGGACGGCGGTTCGGGTGGTCAACGATCGTCTGGCGGTTCGTCAGGCGGCAAACGTTCCGGCGGCAGCTCCGGCGGCTACAAGGGCGGCTCCGGCGCCAGCTCTGGCGGTTCGTCAGGAGGCAAACGTTCCGGCGGCAGCTCAGGAGGCAAACGTTCTGGCGGCAGCTCGGGCGGCTACAAAGGCGGTTCCGGCAGCAAGCGCTCCGGTGGCTACAAGGGTTCTGGCGGCCATGGCTCCTCGAGCAAAGACTCCGGCGGCGGGCGTTACGGACGTGACGACTCCTCGAGCAGGTCGGATTCTCGCCGGGATGATTCTCGGGGCCGCAGTGGCGGCCGCGACGGTGGACGCCAACAAGACCGTGGCCGTGACAACTCGAGAGGCCGAGACGATCGACCGGCACCGAAGTACAAGACGGGATTGGCTGCGCAATTGCCCCACTGGCTGGTCGAAGATCTCCAACGCACCACTCCGCCGGCACGTGTCGGACCGGCCCTCGAGTCGTTCGGCGAGGCGGTCAGGGCTTTCGAACAGGGCAAGTATCGACCGGCGCTTCGACATGCCAAGGCGGCCAAGGATGCAGCACCGCGAAGTGCCCCGGTCCGTGAAGTTGTCGGACTGAGTGCCTATCGAGCCGGCGACTGGCAAACCGCACTCACCGAACTCCGCGCATATCGGCGGATGAGTGGCGACACCATGCACCTTCCAATCGAAATGGACGTGTTGCGGGCGCTCGGGAAAGGCGCCGACATCGAAAAGGCGTACAAGGAGCTGGAGCGGAGAGGCGGTCACCCTTCAGCGGTGAAGGAAGGCCGTGTCGTCTATGCCTCGTATCTCATCGACGAGAACCGGGTGCAAGAGGCATGGGACCTGGTACGGCCTGCACGGATCGAAGCCGGAGGACACGATGCCGACCGGCGCCTTTGGTACGTTGCCGCTCGAGCAGCTGCGCTGTTGGGAGACAAGAGCACCGCGGGCCAACTGCGGGATGCGATCCTCTTGGACGACCCTGGATTTCCGGGTATCGACGAATTGGAAACACTGATCCGTCGCGCGGCCCGGGGCTCCTGACCCAACTCCTGTCACTGCGGCCACATATGGTGCAACCACCGCACTCCCCGAATCGTGAGGAGTGGTGGAAATGGATCTGAACCTCGTCGTGTTCGGTGGTCGATTGGCAGCGCCGCCGGAGTTGCGGGTTTTCCAGTCCGGAATGTCGATGATGCGGTATCTCGTGGCGGTGCGATCGGGAACACCAAGTCGTATGGACGTGCTACCGGTGACGTTGTGGAATCCCGATCGGGAACACTGCGAAGCATTCGACACCCCTGGTGACCGAGTTTGGGTGGCGGGTTCGGTACAACGACGCTTTTGGGACGATCCTGACACCAGACGGAGCAAACTCGAGATCGTCGCGAGCGCGGTCGAAGTTCGCGACGACGACGTGAGCTTTTGCACCTCCGACGGAGGTGTGGACATCGACCGAACGTCTCCTTGAGGCCTGCGATGATGCATTTGGACGCGAGACCTGGTTCCTGTGGTGGCGTCGCCCCGGCGAAAGCCGCCATGAATGGGGTGGAGCAGCGCGGTGCACTACGCTCCGTCGATGCCTCGGGTGGTGATTGCAGCCGGCTCTCAGCTGGCGGCGGATGCGGGTGCAGCGATAGCGGATATCGGCGGTAACGCAGTCGATGCACTGTTGGCTGCGACGCTGGTCTCGCTGTGCACTGATCCAGGAATAGTCGCCCCTGGCGCCGGTGGTTTCGTATCGATCTTGCCCACGAACGGGCGTCCTGAGGTCATCGACGGGTATGCCGCGATGCCCGGTCTTGGCGGCACCGGCACGCCCAACCCGGCGACGATCAGAGAAGTGTTCATCGATTACGGCGGAGGTCTCAGCACCATCGTCGGCGAATCGTCTGTGGCCGTGCCAGGTGCGATCGCTGCGTTTGGTGTCGCTGCCGAACGCCACGGAAGGGTGCCTTGGCGCGAACTCGTGCAACCGGCTATCGAGGCGGCCTCCAAGGGCTTCCCGTTGCCTCCGGCGGCGGCCGAATACCTTCAGTTCTCTCACGAACTCGTCTTCGGATGGGACCAGGCGAGCAGAGTTGCACTCCACCACGACGACGGGACGCCTTTGAGTGCCGGCGACACGGTACACATGGCGGACCTTCCGGACGCGCTCGAGATGCTGGCGACAGAGGGTCCTGCGTCTTTCTACACCGGATCCCTCGCCCAGCGCATGGTCTCGGCGATGGAGGAAGTCGGAGGACTGCTCACGAGGGAGGATCTCGCGGCATATCGTGCGGAGATCAGGCAACCCATCGAAATCGAATACGGTGACTGGGCCATCGCCACGAACCCGGCTCCCGCTGTAGGTGGAGCAGCCACGATGGCTCAAGTCCTACTTGCCGACCCAACACTCGAAGGGCTGTCGCAAGAGGGTCTGACGCAGTTCGCCGCTGCCCAGGCGGCAGTATTCGGCTTCAGAGAAGAGCACATCGATCACGCCGTCGACCGCAACGCTCAGCTCGAACGACTTCTCGAACTCGCACGTGACGGCACGCTGCTCAGCTCTCCGTCCACCGCGCACAACAGCGCGGTCGACAGCGACGGGCTGGCCTGTTCCATCACTGTCTCCGCCGGCTACGGCTCCGGTTGGGTCGTCCCCGGCACCGGCATGTTCATGAACAATTGTCTCGGAGAGCTCGAGCTGAATCCCGCAGGCTTCTTGAAAGCGGCGCCTGGCTCGCGCCTCGTGTCGAACATGGCGCCGACCGTGGGGCGTCGCAATGACGGAGCGGTTCTCGCGATAGGTTCAC
The DNA here is from genome assembly GCA_013003395.1 of Acidimicrobiia bacterium. Lineage (GTDB taxonomy): Bacteria > Actinomycetota > Acidimicrobiia > Spongiisociales > UBA5794 > JABDJC01. The sequence goes on along the minus strand of JABDJC010000146.1, from coordinate 2,816 downwards.
CGGGCGCTGCTCGGATCACCTCAGCCGTTGCCACGGTGCTCCTGGCCGTGGCACGAGACGGACTCTCGCTGGAGGACGCGGTGCTTCGTCCGCGATTTCACGTCGAAAAGTACGACGGTGCTGCGTCCATCGCCCACGAGGTTGGTGTCGACATGCCTGCGATTCCGGGATACCTCGATCGTCCATTCCCTGACCGGGCAATGTACTTCGGAGGAGCCCACAGCGCGATGTACGAACCGAGCAGGGGACTGGTGGCCGCTCCCGATCCGAGGCGCGCCGGTGCCTACGCGTACGGCGGAACCAACGACTGACTCAATACGGTGGCCATGGAATTGCCGGCCGTGTGGTGGGCGGGTGCGGATGCACCGGCGTCTCCAGCAATCCGGCGACGCGGTCGCGCAGCGCGCTGAACTCTTCGCTCGAGACGAGCTCCAGCACCCGCGATTGGAGACTCCCATGGAGTGCGTCGTTCAGTTTGCGGACCTGATCCAACAGCGGAGAAGGAATCGACTCTCCTGCGAAACACCACAGCACGGTCCGCAGCTTGTGATCGACGTGGAAGTTGAGACCGTGGTCGATGCCATATAGGCGATGCGTTTTCTGCTCACGAATCATGTGACCCAGCTTTCGATCAGCGTTGTTACACACCACGTCGAGAACAGCCATCGGCCACAATTCGTGCGAGCCTGCCTTCACCAACGGAAGTGGATCGAACGACTCGTCGATCTCGACGAACCGCTGAATCGCGCCCATTCCGTACGGGCCCTCACCGAGGACGGTTTCTGGCACGACATCGAATCCGAGGGCGACGGCTATCTCGTAGGTGAGGACCTCACGTTGCGCCAGCGTGTTGTCGGGAAAGTCCCACAGCGGCGCCTCACCGGCATGGGGCTTGTACACCACCAGTTCGCCGGATTCGTCTCGGCCCAGGAGAGTCGCATTCGACGCCGAAATGAACTGCCCAACGACTTCGACCACTTCGGTCATCGGATCACGGCCGATGACCACGCAAATTGCCGTTGGTAGAAGGGCAGGGATGTCCCTCTGGGTCCATCGCCAACCCGCAGCGAGGACACTTGGGTCTCCCGCCCTCGACCGCGTCTGCGCCATGAGCCACGGCTGCGTCGAGCTGAGCCGGGGTGACGGTGAACTCGATGCCGACCGCGTCAGAGCCCTGGGCGGGTTCGAGCTCGACAACTATGAGGCCCGTCTGTTCGCGGTAGTTGAGCACCATGTCACCCACCCTGAAGTCGGGCTCGAAAGGACCCTCCAACTCGACGGCGATGGCCGCGCCTGCGTCCAGAAAGCCAATTTCTGCCAAGAGCTCCCGACCACGTAGACAGAAGGCGGCAATCTGGAACTTCTCAGCGACGATCGTCAGGGCTTCGTCCTGCGTGATCACCTGGAAGAGAAACACACGATCCCCGGGTTGGCCTACGGCTCCGATCGCAAAGGCTTCGGAAGTGCCTAGATCTCTCATCGCCACCTCTCGATGTCGGCGACATGATTGATCACGCTGACACGCGGTGGGCCGCCCTTGGGAAGATCGATGATCGACACACTCGCGGGCAACACATCCAACCGGTGAACGAGGTCTAGCGGCATTCCGAGATAGTTCGCGAGTAAGACGCGAATAACGTCGGAGTGGGACACCACCGCAACTTTCCCCTTCGGATGCTTCGACACAAGGTCCTCGACCGCCGCAGTTGTGCGATGGCGCACGTCTTCGAGCGTTTCGCCGTCGGGGAATCGAAACCGCGACGCCGCGGTGAACAGCCCTCGCCATGCCTTGAGCTTGTAGAGGTCGCCCAGTTTGCGCCCCGCCCACTTGCCGTAGTCGACCTCCTGGAACCGCTTGTCGACGGCGGCCGCGAGACCCAGCTCCCGTCCTATGGACTTCGCGGTCTCCTTGCAGCGCTGGATCGGGGAGGTGTAGAGGGTGGTGATGCGTTGGGATTTCAGGTGGGCTGCGACGGTGTCTGCCATCTGCACTCCGGTGTCGGACAGGCCGACACCGGGGAGTCTGCCTGTGAGGATCTTGCCCGTCTCTGGCGTCACGGCGTGGCGGATGAGGATGAGTCGCATCGGGCCAGCCTAACGACGGTTGTAGCATCGCTCCATGAGCCTTCCCATCGCCGACTTCGTGAGACTCCTCGTCGACCCAACGCGCCTGGCTGTGCTCGGCAGTGCCGCCAGTGGGAACCTCGATGCCGAGGGGCTCGCTGCGGCCCTCGACGTCTCAAAACGCGAAGTACTCGAAGCACTGGGCAAGCTCAGAGCGTCGGGACTCGTGACCGAGGACGGAGATATCGGCCGCGACGTGTTGCGAGCCGTCGCCCAGGACCTTCCGCAGGCCGCTCCTGCAGCGGCTGCGATAGCCGAAACGGGAGAGTGGACCTTGGAGGAAGCCGAGGTGCTCGCTCGATTCTTCACTGGGTCGAGGTTGGCGTCGATTCCAACGCAGCAGACCAAGCGCATGGTGGTGCTCGAACGCTTGGTCCAGGAATTCGAACCCGGTATTCGATATGAAGAAGCCGAGGTGAACTTCACTCTGCAGATGTTCTACGCCGATTACGCCTCGCTGCGACGGTACCTCGTCGATGTCGGCTTCATGGATCGTGCCGACGGCGTCTACTGGCGCACCGGCGGACGGTATCCGCTCACGAACAGTGGCTGAGACGCACGATACGCGTTGATCCAGTCTTAACAGAGCGCTGATACATCCCTGAGGCGGTTCTTGGCACTGTGCGATGAGTCACCAGTCCCAAGTGAGGAAACCACCGTGCCGTACCCCCTTCGTCAACGCATCGCCGTAC
>JABDJC010000117.1 GCA_013003395.1 Acidimicrobiia bacterium | reverse complement strand
ACTGGCGCAGCTGGCCGATAGTGGTTCGCGAGACGAGCTTGCCGATTTGGTACATTCTCTCGCATGGCAAACTTGGGACGACGAAGAAACAGTCGACCTGACTGATCTGACTCCCACCGTCGCCACCGTCGACTGAAAAGACAAACCCTTTGAGCCCTCGACGCCTTTATCTGGTACTACGCGCTTCCTGGTGGATCCTCCTGATCGCCGCGATTCTGGGCGGCGCCATCTCGGTCATCATCACCTCGCGCAGCAACGAGCAGATACGCAGGACGTTCGTCGCGAGCGCGCCCATGGAATTCATCAAACTCGAAAACGAGTCAGACGATGCTTTCGAACGTCGCCTCAACTCGGCAAAAGCCGACGCAGACAATGTGCTCGCAGCACAAGGCGTCGAGAACGACTCACGGCTACAAGTCACAGCTGACGTCGCCGCGGCAGAACTGATCTTCAGGGCCTCCGCCCGCCAGGCTGAAGAAGCCGAGGAGCTGGCAACCACCTTTCGCGAGGAGTACCTGAACGCTGAGCAATCGATGACGGTGGTCGAGACCATCTCGGACAGAATCGATGTCATCGTTGAGCGACTCGAGGTCTTGAACGAAGAACGAGCCTCGCTCACGCCAGCCCCTGTCGTGGTCGAACCGGATCCCGAGGTCGAGGTACAACGTTCGCTTTTCGACGCCGTTCGGGCCGACTTGCAGAACCGTGCCGAGGACATTGCAGTCCAGATCGAGGATGCCGAAATCGCCGAGACCCTTGGCGAGCTGTTGGGCACGACAGCCCCGGCAGAAGGCGAGGAGCCTGAAGAACCCGTTGACGTGGCCGCGCTGCAAGCCGAGCTCGACACCCTCCTGAACGCGCTCCGGGACGTCGAGGCTCGCATCGCCGAACTGCCGGCCGTCGATCCCGCGATGGAAGAGATTCCGTTGTCGACGGTCGACTCTCTCGACGAACTCGTCCTCGAACAACGCATCCAGGACCTCGAAGACGAGTACATCGCCCTGTCGTTGTCACTCCAAGAAGAGAGCGGTCAGGCAACCGTGACGGGCGACGTTTCGGTTCAAGACACCACTCCGGAGTTCCAATCACGACTGACTTCCGGTCTCACCGGTGTCTTGGTAGGCATCTTCCTCGCCGCGGTTGCGATTGCCGGGTTCGACCTGTTCCGCAAGAAGGTCTGGGTGGTCGACGACCTCGAAGAACTCTCCGGCCTCGCCGAGGTGCCATTGCGGCCACGACTCGTGCCTGATGATCGTCCGTGGTACACCTCGGTCGGTCCGAATCGCCGCCGCCGTGAGGTGCAGACCATCCGGGCAGCGCTCGAGGCTCCCATGGCCAAGGGTCCCATGACCGTCGGCCTCACCGGGCTGAGAGCGAAGTCGCAGAATGTTCAGGAGCTGGCAGCGGACTTGGCGACCAGTCTGGCCGTTGCCGGTCGCTCAGTGCTGCTGATCGACACCGACTTCGACTCTGACACCGAATTGGCAGAGTACGGCCCAGCAAATGTCACGCTCACCGAGATGCTTGCATCCAGCACCGGCTCGGAGTCGGGTGTGCACTTCGGCAAGACGTTGGCGGCACTACCGGAGGTGATGGAAGGGCTCACTGCTTTGCCATCCGGCATCGGTGTTGGCGATGCTGCCGACACCGTGTCGAGCGAGCCGTTCCGGGCCGCACTCGCGGCAGCCAAGCAGCAGGCCGATGTCGTGTTGGTGGCAGCTCCAGCAATCGAGAATCCGACGACCACCGTTGTTGCTCAGAGGATGGACTACATGATCGTTGCGGCCGGCCAAGGCAGAGCAACTGTGCTGGATGTCGAGGATGCGCAGCTCGATCTCGCTCGACGCCAGGTAAATGTGATCGGTGCCGTGATCTTGTCTCGCTACCGATTGCGCATGAAGGCTCCAAAAGAGACGGTGGCCGCTGCGGAGAAGAAGGCGGGGTCCGACGACGTCGCTGAGCCGAGCACCACCACCAAGTCTGGGACCTGAGTCATCGGCCCCAAAGCCATCGCCCGACGTGCCTCCAAGGCTGCCTTTGCTGCGGCCGACGTGTTCATGGGTCCGCTGCGTGGACCGCGAATACTCATTTACCACCAGATCGGCGCTGGGCTCGGCCGCGAGATGGAGGTGTCGCTCTCGGCCTTCAAAGCGCAAATGGATTGGCTTGCCGACAACGGAGAGATCGTGGATCTGGAGACGGCGCTGGCGACGCGAACGCAGCCGGGTACAGAGAACCAGTACGTGCTCACGTTCGACGACGGATACGACGACATGTTTCGCCTCGCCTATCCCCTGCTCCTGGACCGTCAACTCCCCTTCACGCTGTACCTGACGACCCACCCAACCGAGAGCGGTGAACCGCTCTTCCCTGGAGGGAGCGCCGAACCGATCACCTGGGATCAGGTGAAGACGATGCGAGAAAGCGGTCTCATGACGCTCGGCGCACACACGCACCGTCACGGTGACATGCGAACGACCTCTCGGGGCGAAGCGCGGGAAGATCTCGAACGGTCCAACGAACTCATCGAGTCTCGAACCGGTGAGAGACCACGGCACTTCACGTATCCCTGGGGCTACTGGTCGGCAGACGCCGATCCCGTGGTCCGTGACCTCTACGTGAGCGCCACAGTCGGGAGCGGAGTCGGATCTGGCGATCAGGCCGACGAATTCAAAGTCAACCGTATTCCGGTCCAGCTGAGCGACGGCGTCGTCTTCTTCAAACGGAAGATGCATCGAGGCTTACAGGCCGAAGACAAGCTACGGCGCAAGTTGCGCGGGTACGCCGGTCCATAGTGGCGCGATCGGCCTCCACGGTGATCGAAACGCCAACTGGATCGAACACTTCCTTGCGATGAATTTGGCATCTCAATCGGTCTAAATGGCATCAATTGAGCATCCGAGTAAACCCTCGCTTTACCCGCAGTTGTCACTACTTTAAGCATTCGTTTTAGCTACTTTGTGTTAAAGTTTTGCCTCAGATACACCGATAACGAATCACACATACCACCCTCGCAAACTGGAGCTAACCCCCTTGGCCCTCACACGTCGCACCTTTGTCCAGCGCGCCGCCGGAGCAACGGCAGCCGCACCCTTCGTAGCCGCAGCGCTCGGAGCCCGAATCCCAGCCCTCGCTCTCGCAGCCAAGAACTGGTCAGACCCGACCGCATGGCCTGACCTTCGCGTTCCCGGCCCAAACGACATCGCGGAAGTCACCGGATCCATCATCGTCGACGTCTCCACCACCGTCGCGGGCGTGACGGTCACCGATGGCGCGCTCCTCACCTTCGACCCTGACAAGCATCTCGTGTTGGAGTCGAGCGGCAACATCGTCGTCTACGGCACCATGGTGATGCGACCGAGCGCTTCGGCCTCGCACACCGTCAAGTTCATCGACGTCAACGAATCGAAGTTCGTAGGGGGCGGCATGGAGATCCTCGCCTCGGACGTCGGCCTCTGGGTGACCCACATGGGCGTCTTGGATGCCGTTGGGACGACGAAGCAAGGGTGGAACCGCACCGGCGACCACTCGACCTGGTTGTCGACCGACGAGCTCATCTCCACCCCGGTCACTCCAGGCGACTACACCAACTTCAAGTCCTTCACCAAGGGTTCCGCCGTTCCGACTTCGCCGCAGGGTTTCAAGTCTGAGATCCTGAACCTCACCCGCAACGTGAAGATCTCAGGAACTCCAGGCGGGCGCGCCCACCTGATGTTCTTGCACTCGATGGTCCCGCAGACCGTGAAGAACGTTGAGATATCTCACATGGGGCCACGCCAGAACGACAAGGGTGTCCTCGGGCGCTACCCGCTTCACTTCCACCATGGTGGCGACGGACCTCGCGGTTCGGTGATCGAAAGTGTCGTCGTCCGGCACTCCGGCAATCGTGCATTTGTGCCTCACGCTGCGCATGGCGTGACGCTTCGAGACTGCATCGCCTACGACATCACCGACGCTCCTTACTGGTGGGACCTTCCGACCGGTTCGGTGCTCGATACCAGCGACCTCACTGACGACACCCTGTGGGAAGACTGCGTCGCGGCTCTCGTTCATCCGAACGATCCGATTCGCGGTTGGTACCTGCATGGCTTCATGATGGGATCCGGCTCTGGCAACGTCGCACGGGGGCTCGTCGCCACCGGCATCGGCGGTACGAAGAACGCCGCCGGCTACCAGTGGCCGAGCATGGGCAACGGCCGGCCAAACCTGTGGGTTTTCGAAGACTGCGTCGCCCACAACAACAAGGCCAACGGCATCTTCACTTGGCAGAACGACCCCAATCGACACGTTGTCGAGCGATTCCTCGCCTACAACCTCGGGATTTCAGGCATCGTGCACGGTGCGTACACGAACCGGTATCTGTACAAAGATGTCGAGGTGTACGACTGCGTTTACGGCGTCGACATTCACGCCAAGAGCTCGGAGGACGACCCGCGGCTCACCTTCGAGAACATCTACGTGTACAACGCAAGTGAAGCAGCCGTCCACATCTCCAAATCCAACTCTGACAATGACGGCAAGCCGCTGTTCATCGGTGGATTGCTCACCTCGTTGCACGTCAACAACGCCTCGAACAACGGCACCCATCCCGGTGAATATCACTTCATCGACACCGGCCTGGTCGCCGACGAAGTGACCGTGCTGGACGCCACAAAGGGAACGGTCATCTATGTCGAGCAGAGCGTCAACGCCTGGGAGATCAACGACACCGGCAACGTGACTGTGGTCGACGGAGGCGGCGGCGGTGGTACGACGTCCACCACACAACCTCCCGCTACGACCACGACGACACAACCTCCGGGATCGACCACGACGACACAACCTCCCGGTTCCACCACGACAACGCAACCTCCGGGATCGACCACGACGACGTCCCGACCACCCCGCAACACGACGACCACGACGCAACAGCCACCGCAGTCGAGTACGACCACTCGTCCTCCACGCCGCGGACGGCCGAGAGACGGCGTTGTCGAGGACGGTCGGGGTTCAGAGGTTCCCGGATCCGGTGAAAGTCGCTCCAGCTTCCTCGGTCGCCTGTTCAATCCGTTCGAGGTTGCAGGCGAGCGCTCCGGCGCATACGGCCTCACCGGAACGACAGCCGCTGTCGCAGCAGCTACCGGCGGCACGCCGACAGTGGGCCTCGTGAGTCAGATCGGTGCACTCAGCCAACCGGTTCCTGTCGTGGCCTCTGCGGTCGGCGCTGGAGCAGTGCTGCTCATCAAGCGGCGCATGTTGATGGCCGAAGCCGAGGTCGCCCAAGAACTGGCCGAGCTGGACGACTGACACCACACGAACGACCCCGGGTCGACAGGCTCTAGAGTCCGGCCCCGATGAAGGTGTTGTTCGTCATCAATTCGATGGGCGCCGGCGGCGCAGAGCGGTCGCTGGCGCAAATGGTTCCTGGCTTTGCCGAGCGAGGTATCGAGTCGAAGATCGTCTGTCTCTCCGGACGCCGCACCGAGGTCGGTACGGAGAGCGCCGATCTGCCGGTTCGCTACATGACGGCGTCTCGTTGGTTCGGCCGCCTCCGCGAACTCAGGTCGGTCATCGATTCGGAGCGGCCCGACGTGTTGCACACGACGTTGTTCGATTCGGACATCATCGGCCGGATTGCGACGATTGGCCGTGACGTCCCGGTGATGACGAGTCTTGTGAACACGTCGTACGACCCCTCGCGTATGTCTGATCCGAACATCACACCGTGGAAGCTGCACGTCGTGCGCCACATCGACGGCTTCACGGCCAGGCGATTCACTGATCATTTCCATGCGCTCACCGAGCCGGTCAAGGACTCGAACGTGAGCGCACTCGGCATCGACCCGAACCGAGTTTCGGTGATCCCGCGTGGCCGCGACCGGGAGTGGCTGGGCGAACCGTCAGCCGACCGTCGCGCCGAGGGCAGGCGCCGACTCGGTATCGCCGAGGACGCAACGCTTGTGATCAACGTGGGACGCCAGGAATTCCAGAAGGGCCAGGAGACGCTGCTTCATGCGGCAGCCCTGCTGCGGGACCCCATGCCGAATATGCGAACGGTCATCGCCGGCAAGGAAGGCAATGTCACCCGTCAACTTGCCGCGACTCACGCCGAGCTGGACCTCAGCGGCGTGGTCGAGTTCCTCGGCTACCGCAGCGATGTGCCTGACCTGGTTGCCGCTGCCGACATCTTCGCATTCCCATCGGTCTACGAAGGTCTCGGCGGGGCGGTGATCGAGGCCATGGGTCTCGGCATTCCCGTGATTGCGTCTGACATTCCAGTACTGGCCGCCGTCGTGTCAGACGGGGAATCGGGACTGTTGACGCCGCCGGGAGACCCTGTGGCTCTGGCAGACGCAATCGGCCGCTTGGCCAAGGACCCGGCTACGGCGAGCGCGATGGGTGCGAGAGGCTACGAGATCTTCGAAGATCGATATCGACTGGATGCCGTCAACTCAGCGATGGCCGATCTGTTTTTGTCGATGGCTCAACCAGGGCATTGAACCTACGCCCAGCCTGTCGTACAATTCGATCGTTGGGTGCCGCCAGGGGCATCGAGCGCAAAGGGGGAATCGCTTGTCCATCGCGAAGCGCTGAGTCGCGACGTCGGACGCTCGTCCCCTACAAGACAACGCGATACTCCACGGTGATGCCATGAACGACCTGCTCCATCAGCTCCTCGAAAACTCGACCGCGCGAACGCCTGACCACGCCGCGATAGTTGACGGCGACCGGTCGCTGACCTATCGAGAGCTCGATCAGGCAGCCAACCGGGTTGCCAACACGCTCATCGGTGCAGGAGTCAACCGAGGCGATCGCGTAGGAGTTTTTGCGCAAAAGGGCATCGAGACGGTCGTATCGTTGTACGGCGCGATGAAGGCGGGAGCTGCGTACGTCCCGATCGATCCTGCGAGCCCGCCTGTTCGTGCCGCCTACATCGTCGAGAATTGCGGCATCAGACACCTCGTCACCTCCGCAAAACTGGCGAACGCATGGGGTGAGCTCTCGGCGGCAGGAGCGACGACGATCATCGCCCACGACGCCGACGAAGCAACCGCCGCTCCGCACGGCGCCGATCTGCTCGACGCCGGCGACATCAACGCCTCTTCTGACAAGTCGCCCGATGTGGCGGTCATCGACGAGGACCTCGCCGTGATGCTCTACACCTCTGGATCAACCGGCCAGCCCAAGGGCGTCATGTTGTCGCATCGCAACGTCATGACGTTCGTGAAGTGGGCTGTCGAGGAATACGGCATCACGGCAGACGACAAACTCACCCAAATGGCGCCACTGCATTTCGACCTCTCGACCTTCGATCTCTATGGAGCCGCTTTCGCCGGCGCAACCGTCCATATGGTTCCGCGTCGGGCCATCATGTTCCCCATGGAGATTCGCAATCTCATCGAGAACAACGACATCACGGTCATGTACGCCGTGCCATCGATCCTCACGATGATGGTCGATCACGCCAAGATGACCGTCGGAGATCTGCCGTCACTGAAGACCATCCTCTTCGCGGGAGAGGTGTTCCCGACGAAGTACCTGTCACGCCTCATGCATCTCGTGCCACACGTCGCCTTCGCCAATCTGTACGGGCCGACCGAGACCAATGTGTGCACCGCATACCGCGTTCCCGCGCCACCGGACGAAGACGCTCCGCCGGCATCGATCGGCAAGGCGATTGCCAACGTCGACACGTTCGTCGTGACCGACGAAGGCACCCTTGCCGAACCAGGGACCCCCGGAGAGCTGTTTGTACGCGGTGGATCGGTCATGAAAGGCTATTGGGGGGATGCCGAGCGGACTGCGCGGACGAGAATTCCGAACCCCTTCGGCGGTGAACTCGACGATCCGGTGTACAAGACCGGCGATCTCGTCATCGAGGAACCGGACGGCAACTACACGTTCTTGGGAAGACGCGACGCTCAGATCAAGAGCCGTGGCTATCGCATCGAGCTCGGCGAGATCGAAACGGCAATCAACGCCCACATCTCGGTCGTAGAGTGCGCAGTGATCGCCATACCGGACGACAAGATCACCAATCGAATCAAGGCCGTCGTATCGGCAGCCGAAGATCTGACAAGACCATCGCTGATGCAGTTCATCGCCGAGCGGATCCCGAAATACATGATCCCCGGCGAGTTCGACATTCGAACAGAAACGCTGCCGAAGACATCCACAGGAAAGATCGATCGAAAGAGCCTTGAAAGCTCTGAGTTGGAGGAAAAATGAGTGCAGACCAACAGATTCGCGACTTCATCGTCGGCGAGTTGCAGTTCCAAGGGAAACCAGAAGACCTGACCGACGACTACCCGTTGTTGGAGAACGAGGTCATCGATTCGATGGGGATCTTCCAGATCGTGTCGTTCCTCGAGTCCGATCTCGGCGTAGAGGTGGATGACGACGAATTGGTGCCTGACAACTTCGCGACCATCAAGTCGATCGTGGGCTTGATCGCCGCCAAGAAGTAGCGGTCCTCTGGCCAGAGCCCTCGCACACAAGGCCTCAGACGCTCTCCGCAAGGTCATTCCGTTTGATCAGCGGCGACGCATAGCTCGCGCTCGTCTGAACGCACGTACGATTTCAGGACCGTTGCGCGCACTGCCGGACTTCATGGTCATCGGCACGCAGCGGGGAGGGACGAGTTCCCTCTACAAGTATCTCGGTCGGCACCCGGGCGTCGTTCCGACCTTGCGGAAGGAAACCGAGTACTTCACCCGCGCCTATGGCGAGGGCGAACGCTGGTACCGAGGTCATTTTCCGCTGGAAATGCGACGATCCGTATCGCGGGTCGTGGCCCGTCGGTCGTTGCAGACGTTCGAAGCCACGCCTGACTATCTCGTCCACCCGCTGGCTGCGCAGCGCGCCGCGGCGCTACTGCCGGACGCCCGCATCGTGGCGATGTTGCGCAACCCCATCGATCGTGCGTTCTCGCATTACAAGCACATGGTGCGACTCGAATTCGAGAAGCGCTCCTTCGAGCAAGCAGTAGCTCGGGAGCCCGAGGACATCACTCCGCTCCTGCAACTGATGGCTTCGGACCCCCGTTACGACGCCACGCACTTCTTGCGGTATTCGTACCTGACTCGCGGTCACTACGCCGAGCAGCTACGACGTTGGCTAGATCACTACCCGGAGATGCTCATCGTGCAGAGCGAAGAGTTCTACGCAGATACGCCGCGAGCGTTCGGTCAGATCTTGGAGCATCTCGACCTCGAACCATGGCAGCCAACAGAGTTCACCAACTACTCCTACGTCTCGGCGCCCCCATCGGACTCCGGCCTTCCAGAGCACGTCCGCGCCGAACTTGCTGACTACTTCCGGCCCTACAACGACGAGCTGTATCAGCTGATCGACCGAGACTTCGGCTGGGACAAGTAGACCACGAACGCTCCCGCGATGACCACGAACGTGGCCGTCCCGAGGGCGGAAGTTGCACTTGATTGCTGCGCAGCCCATCGAGCAGCAGCCGCAGCCATCACGAGATGGAAGCCGCCGACGATGGCGATCGCACGCCATCCACTTGCGAGGCCGCCGAAAGGCAACGTCTTGGCCAACAACCGTGCCAGCGGTTCGGCAACCAACACCCCGAACACCGCGACCAATCCGAGCAGAACCTCGGGTCGCGCCAGGCCGTCGGCCGAGATTATGTAGACCAGCGCACCAACGGAACCGTAAGCCCCTGCCGGCGACAGCGATGCGAGCGGCACCGGCCAGGACAGGAACGCAAGCGGAAACAACGCCGCTACCGCAAGCAACGCTCGCTCGGTATCGGGCACGGCGGCGAAGACACCCACTGCGGAAATGCCAACCAGGGCGGGACCCCACGCTTGACCCGAGTACCGATTCGTGAGCGAGCCGGCGAGTGGTGAGACCAGTGCGATCACCGCTACGACGTAGAGCCGAGTCCAGCTCGGAGGGATCCCATCGAAGGCGCTCGCAATGAACATGGCGCCAGGTACGGCGGCGAGCGCAGGCAACATCGGGTATCGCCGCGTTTGTGGAAAGAGCGCTCCGGCCAGCACGAGCGCTGCGATGCCCAGAGTCACGGTGCTTGGCGGATCCAAAACGATCGTCAGCACGATCGGGAGGCTCAGACCGCCTGCCAGAAGAGGAACCCGAGAACTGGTGACCAGCGATGCGGCGATGACGACGAGCAACGCGATGAGGCCGACCGTCAGTCCGAAGCGAAAGTCTGCCCCGGTGAGCAGATCCAGGGTCGTTGATGACATGGCGCGGAGGCTAGCTCACCTGTCGCAAAGTCCAGTCGACGAACCGGATCAGCGCGACAGCCAAAGCTGGAGTTCGAGCACCCCGACGTCCTCGACGCTGACCACGCTCGCTGCCGAAGGCGCAGTGACGTCGAAGTCGCTGAAGGTGAGATCGGTGGCGGCCGTCACGAGAATCGTGTCATCGATCAATTGCGCCCGAACCGGGAGCTCGATCGACTTCGTGATGCCGTTGATGGTGAGATCGCCGATTGCGGTGGCCTCCACAATCTCCCCTTCCGATGCGCCGGATCCCAGTTCGATCGGCTCCGTCAATGAGAACAATGCCTCCGGATGGTCGCTGGTGTTGAGCGCTCTTTGGATGGCCCCTTCCCGCCTCGACTGATCGCTCTTGATGCCCGTGAGATCTGCGGTGACATCGACACCCACGAGTGAGGTTCCGTCGATCTCGATGACGCCCGTGACGGCTGGAGTCCGCCCCACGGCTGTGGTTGCGCCGATGGAGGTGAGCACCTCATCGACCCTGAACCCGGCGAAGGTGGCAGTCGTGTCCTCGCTCATGGTGAACTCTCCGATCGAGGTGTCGACGTTCCATGTGCCAGATACGTCGGCGACCACCGGTGCATCGGCCTCGGTGGGAGGCGCTGAGGTCGTCGAGGGCGTTGCCGTGGTTGCCGTCGCATCCTGGACGGTAGTGGTGGTCTCGCCCTGTACGGCAGCAGCGGTCGCTTCGAGGTCGACCTCTGACGGGGCGTCACCACCGAAGAACAGCCATGCGCCCAACGCGACGGCGGCGATGACCACGCTCGCCGCGACCAACATGAGCATCTTGCGCTTGGGTGTTTCCACTGGTTTCTCCTGGAGCAATTTCGATGTCACCTACTGGTACGCACCGCGTCGCCAGAAGGTTCATGAGGCTACCCGTCGCGAGATTTTTGTTTCCGACGGCGGTCGAGTCGCCCCATCGCTCCCAGGAGCGTGATGGCAACGGCAGCAAGAAAACCCCAGATGATGAGGCGAGGTCGAGCGATGAGGACCACACCGAACACCGCTATGGCCACCCACGTGGAGGTGGACAACTCTCGCGCTCGAGGCAGCGCCAGCCACAGCGCACCGAGCACGATTCCCGAGCGCAGCAGCACGCCTCCGAAACTGTCATCCCAGGCGGGCACAGCAAGCATCGCTCCGCCTCCGACGAGGAGTCCTACAACGAGCCATCCGAGCGCGGTTCGGTTCACGACCGATACCTTACGACCAGGGTTCCCCATTGGGCGCCAATCCGGTACAATTCGTGGTGAAAAGGCCACCGATCGTGGTCTTTCGCCATTCATGGGGGACCCACCGATGTTCACGCGCGAGACGCAACTGCGAGATGACACATGACCGCAACCACCGAAGACCTCACCCGGATTCACGATGCGCTCAAAGCCGCAGAAGCGGTTCTCGAGCAATTCACACCTGGATCGATCGAAGCCAGCTTCAAGCAGGGGGACGACCCGTTGACGAAGGCCGATCTCGCAGTCGACGAGCTCCTCCACGAACTGCTGCCACGTGATGGCGAGGGTTGGCTGTCGGAGGAGACCGCCGATGACTCCAATCGACTCTCGTGCAGTCGGGTGTGGGTGGTCGACCCCATCGACGGCACGAGAGAATTCGTCGAGGGACTCCCCCAATGGTGTGTCTCCATCGGTCTGGTTCGCGACGGGCAAGCGATCGCCGGGGGGATCGTCAATCCTGCCGCGGGTGAGCTGATACTGGGAGCCCCGGGTCACGGCGTGACGCTCAACGGCGCCGAGGTGACGCAGTGGCCGACGACCCTCGACGGCGGCGAGGTGCTCGCTTCCAACAGCGAAATCAAGCGCGGTGAGTGGGATCGCTTCATGAACCGTGCGTTCGCGGTCGTTCCGATGGGGTCAGTCGCCTACAAGCTGGCAAGAGTTGGCGCAGGACTCGCAGAGGCGACGTGGACGCTCGTTCCCAAAAACGAATGGGACATCGCAGCCGGTGTGGCGATCGTGCAGGCAGCAGGCGGCTACGTCGGACGCCTCGATGGCTCCGAGCCGACGTTCAACAACCCCAGCCCGAAGTACGACGGCCTGATCGCAGCAGCACCCGGTTTGGACCGTGCCGTACTCGACATGATCGGCCCGCTCTAGCGGTCGATTCCTAGGCGGTGGCTCTGCCGACGGCCCACCTGTGGGCTTCTTCGGCGAGCACGTCTCCCGCCTCTTCCACGGACAGCCACAAGACCTCGTGATCGTCTTCGCCCTGACCGTCGCAAGCCCCCAGGTCTCCGGAGAAGAACCAGCACACCTTCAGCACCGACCCCGCCTTGGCCACCTGTTCGACGCAGCCGAGTTCCTCACGCACAGTGAACTTGCAACCCGTCTCCTCGACAAATTCCCGTCTCACGGCGTCTGAGGGCGACTCACCCGCATCGAGACCCCCTCCGGGGAGATAGATGCCTTGGGGTGCCCTGACCACGAGCACGCGGCCAGCGTTCAGGACCACGCCATATGCTCCGGGCCGTAGTCGAGCCCCCGGCCCCAGTTCGGGCCCGAAGCGCAGCGGCCGACTCAGAGCGAAGGGTGCCGGAGCATCGCGAACACCATCTGCGCCGCGTCAGCCACGTCGGTCACCGTGGTGTCGATCACCAGCTCCGGAGACTCAGGGGCCTCGTACGGATCGTCGATGCCGGTGAACCCCTTGATCTCGCCCGCACGGGCCTTGACGTAGAGGCCTTTCGGATCTCGTTGCTCGCACACTTCGAGCGGGGTGTCAACGAAGATCTCGACAAACGGCAAACCGGCGGCGGCGTGGACCGCCCTCGCCGCGTCCCGATCTGAGCGATAAGGACTGATGACCGGCACGAGTGCCACGACACCCGCGTCGGCGAACAGCCGAGCGATCTGACCTACACGCCTGATGTTCTCGGTGCGGTCTTCAGCAGAGAACCCGAGGTCGCCGTTGATCCCCTGCCGGAGGTTGTCGCCGTCGAGTCGATACGCCGGCTGGCCGCTGTCAACGAGCAGCCGCTCGAGGGCCGCAGCAATGGTCGACTTGCCCGATCCAGAGAGCCCGGTCAGCCAAACGGTTGCGCCGCGCACGCCCATGGTCTCCCAACGGGCAGCCCGGTCCAGCTCACCTTCGTGCCATACGGTGTTCGGAGTCGCCTCGGTCACTGAGTTGGGCCGAGAATCATCCCAGCACCAACGGTGTTCAACGTGGACTCGTCGATGAGGATGAAGCTGCCGGTGGTGCGATTGCGGCGATACTCGTCGAACAACAACGGCTCCGTCGTCCGTATCGCAATGCGGCCGATCTGGTTGAGTTCGAGCTCTTTCGCTTCTTCGTCTCGATGCAACGAGTTGATGTCGAGCCGGTAGTACATGTTCTTCACCAGCGCTCGTGCCGACTTGGTCGTGTGCTTGATCTGAAGCTTGTCACCTGGCTTCAACGTGCGGCTCTCTGTGAGCCAACAGACCATTGCGTCTATGTCTTGCCCGACGTCCGGTTGGTTGTGTGGCCGACAGATCATGTCACCACGCGAGATGTCGATCTCGTCCTCGAGTCGCATCACCACGCTCATGGGTGGATGCGCCTCTTCGACGGGACCTTCGAACCGATCGATCGACTTCACCCGACTGGAGAACCCTGAAGGAAGCACCATCACGTCGTCGCCTGGCTTGAAGATGCCACCGGCGACGCTGCCTGCGTACCCCCGATAGTCAGGGTTCGACTCGCTCGACGGCTTGATGACGTACTGCACCGGAAAGCGGCAGTCGATCATGTTGCGGTCAGAGGCAATGTGCACCTCTTCGAGGAAGTGCAACAACGAATGTCCTTCGTACCACGGCATGTTGGCCGATCGGTTGACGACGTTGTCGCCCTTGAGCGCCGACATGGGAATGAACTGAAGGTCGATGACATCGAGCCTCGCCGCGAACTGCCGAAACTCTTCCTTGATGCGGTCGAAGACTTCCTGGTCGTAGTCGACCAGGTCCATCTTGTTGACGCACAGCACGAGGTGGGGCACCTGCAGCAAGCTCGAGATGAAGGCGTGACGCCGGGTCTGCTCGACGATGCCGGCGCGCGCATCCACCAGAATGAGGGCCACGTCGGCTGTCGAAGCTCCGGTCACCATGTTGCGGGTGTACTGAATGTGGCCCGGCGTGTCCGCCATGACGAACTTGCGGCGCGGCGTGGCGAAATAGCGATACGCCACGTCGATCGTGATGCCCTGCTCACGTTCGGCGCGCAGGCCGTCCGTCAGCAGCGCGAGGTCGATCGTCTCTTCCCCGCGCAGCAAGCTCGTCTGTTCGAGCGCATCGAGTTGGTCTTCGAAGATCTGCTTGCTGTCGTAGAGGAACCGACCGATGAGTGTGCTCTTGCCGTCGTCGACTGAGCCGACGGTGGCGAGTCGTACAAGCTCCATTAGAAGTACCCCTCTCGCTTGCGATCTTCCATTGCGGCTTCCGCGAGGCGGTCGTCCGCACGACTCTCCCCGCGTTCCGTGATTCTTGTTGCCGAGACTTCGGCGATGATGTCGTCGACCGTCGCGGCCGAGGACTCGATGGCAGCGGTACAGGTCATGTCGCCGACGGTGCGATACCGCACGGTCGCCTCGAACGGCTCTTCGCCGTCCATGAGTTCGATGTACTCGCTTGCCGCCATCAGCATGCCATCCCGGCGGAAGACCGAGCGGCGATGCGAGAAATACATGGTCGGCAGATCCATCTGCTCCTGCTTGGCGTACTGCCAGACGTCCATCTCGGTCCAGTTCGAGATCGGGAACGCCCGGATGCTCTCCCCTGCGCGATGCTTGCCGTTGTAGAGCGACCACAGCTCCGGACGCTGGTTCTTCGGATCCCACTGCCCGAAGTCGTCTCTGAACGAGAACACTCGCTCCTTTGCCCGAGCCTTCTCCTCGTCGCGACGACCTCCGCCGAATGCGAGGTCGAACTTGTTTGCGTTCAAGGCATCTAGGAGCGTGACTGTCTGAAGTCGGTTACGTGAGGCACGCGGTCCCGTATCTTCGACCACGCGACCGTCGTCGATGGCGTCTTGCACAGAGGCCACGATGAGCCGGACGCCCAATTCGTTGATTCTGCGGTCGCGGAAATCCAGTGCTTCCGGAAAGTTGTGGCCCGTGTCGACGTGCATCACCGGAAACGGAATCTTGCCTGGTGCGAATGCCTTTTCGGCAAGTCGCAGGAGAACCGCCGAGTCTTTCCCTCCGGAAAACAGCAGTACTGGCCGCTCGCACTCGGCGGCTGCTTCGCGAAAGATGTGGATCGATTCCGATTCCAGCATCTCGAGATGGGTCATCTGATAGCTCATGATCTCCAACATGGTCATGGGAAAGCGTCGACCCTTGTTGGATCGGCTGCTACCCCCCGGCCTTTACCCCCTACGATCGAGCACGGGAAATACGCACGGCTTCAGCGCGAGCGCGATCCCCTACGAAGTGCTCGACAGAGTCTGAGAATCGTACCGCATCTCCGGTGGTCGCGTATACCCGTTTTCCTGGATTTGAATCGGGGAGCAAACGCTCGACCTGACGGGCCACTGCGGCCGCCGGATCGATGAGGCGAACCGACGATCCGGTGATGGCCTGAATGAGGGGTGTCAAGAACGGGTAGTGGGTGCACCCGAGCGCAATCGTGTCGACTCCCTGCTCGAGCATCGGTTCGATATAGGACCGCAGCAGCGCCTCGGTCTCGGGGTGGCGCTCGCGACCGGCCTCCACCGCTGCTGCCAGCCCTGGGGCCGGCTGCATCACGACCTTCACATTGGACGCGTGGCGATCCAGCACCGTAGCAAACAGTTCCCCTTGGAACGTCGCCGTTGTGGCCAGCACCCCGATGACTCCCGAGTTCGTCAACGACGCCGCTGGCTTCAGCGCAGGTTCCATACCGACGAACGGCACACCCGGGTGGCGCTCCCTCAGTGGGTGGAGGGCGGCCGCAGAAGCGCTGTTGCAGGCGACAACGATCAACGTTGCTCCGCGGTCGAGCATCCAATCGGTGACCTCGAACGAGCGATTTCGCACCCAATCCAGCGAACGTTCGCCGTATGGAGCAAAGCGTTGGTCAGCGAGATAGGTCATCGCTTCACCTGGAAGGCGATGCGCGATTTCTCGCAACACCGAGAGCCCTCCGACTCCGGAGTCGAACACGCCGATCACGGACGGCCGTACCGCTCCGCGTAGGCAGGGATCGGAATGTCGGAGCCGAGTCGCTCGTCACCGATGGGGTCACCGGCGACAGTCGTCAGGGGGATCACCCCGGCCCAAATCGGCAAGGCGTAATCCTCTTCGTCATCTCCGGGTCCCCCGGTTCGAATCTTGGCCGAGAACTCGTCGATTGGTACTGCGACGATTGTGGTGGCTCTCGACTCTTTCGGAGTCGGCAACCGACCGTCCTCCCAACGTCCGCGGGCGATGTGTTCTACAACAGCCTTGAACGCGTCAGTTTTCTCGTCGCCGTCGGGGACCTCTCGACCCTCACCGAGTATCACCAGAGACCGATAGTTCATCGACGAATGGAAGTGACTGCGTGCGAGCACCAAGCCGTCGAGCAACGTGACCGTCACGCAGAGCTGTCCGCCTCTCTTCACGGTGCGCAGCATCCTGCTTGCCACTGAACCGTGGAGGTACAGCGTGTCATCGATCCTCGCATGAATGGTCGGGATGACCATCGGATGACCCTCGTCGGTTGTGAATCCGACGTGGCAGATCAAGGCTTCGTCGATGATGGCGTAGGCCGTCTCGGCGTCGTACGTTCCGCGCTCGGCCAGACGTTTCACTGCGGTTCGCTCGGTTGGTTCACTCATGCGCGGCAGGCTACCGGTGGCGCATCGAATGCACGAGGAAGGTCAGGCCGTCTCCTCGGCTTGGACTGCGGCAAGTCGTTCCCTGAGACCGTACCGATCGGCGGTGGCCCACATCCATTCGAGGTCGTCGTCTGGGATCTGCCACTGGTCGATGTCTTCGACGAGGAGTTGGTATTGCCGCATGAGGCTGTCTGCTCGACTTGGGAATTCAGAGTCGAGGGCCGCCTTCATCAGCGATCCGATGCTGTCGACGAGCGCAGCACCCACCGACACCATGCCGCTCGCCGTCAATCTGATTTCCGTGAAAGCAAGCCGCAACGCGTCATCGACGGTCGTGAAGTCCGGGCGGTAAAGGCGAGTTCCATCGTCACCGAGCAGCACCCGAGCCGGAAGTTCCGAGACCAACAGCAGCTGCAAAGGCTCGACCATGTGGCGGATGACATCAGCGGCCGTGGTGGGATCGTTGATGCCAGGCGACATCGCTCGCAACGCGATGTCCACGAGCTGCCGTATGCCGAACATCGGGTCTTGCGCTATCGAGCGAGTGTCCCCGATGGCGACCTCAGCCCGCACTTCACTTTCGTCGACCGGTTCGTGGCTCCAAATCGTGACTATCGGATCCCCGCTGGTGACGAACCGTCCGACGCGGATGTCGATTCGGATCAACGAATGTGCAGCCGAGTTGTTCAACAGCGCGGCATAGTCGACGTGCTGGACCCATCCTGCGCGAGTTGCGCTGATCGTCACCGATTCCGATTCATGATCGATGGGCTCCACATCCCTACCGGCGCCCGACTCGATCGTTCTGAGCCAGCCTCCCAACGATTTAGTCGTGCTGACCGCCAACCGTCGAATCGTGTCGTCGACCCGGATACGGCGGGACACGTGGTCGATGAATGCGATGATCGTGAGCACGGTGATGATCGCCAAGACGGTTGCCACCGTTGCCGCCCAAGGGGCATAGATCGTCTGCTCGGAAGCCGGCCCTGCGGTTGCGAGCGCAACCAACGAGTAGGTGAACGTACCGACGACGATCCCGACAGAGGTCTGCTGGAATCTGTCGCGTAGGAACCCTTGCAGCACACGAGGCGAGTATTGAGTCGCACTGAGCTGAACGGTCAACGCCGTGAGCGAGAACACGAGACCGGCCACAGTGATCGTCGCTCCGGCCACCGCTCCGAGCAAAGCCCTTGCTCCCGAAGGAGAGGTCTGGAGGAGATACTGGAGTCCCTCGGGGCCCACTCGAGAATCCAAGGTGTTCGTCAGCCAAGCCAGACCGATCGCGACGAAGACATACAACGACGGGACGAAGAAGAGACTGTCGCGGAATCGCTCAACGAGGACTTTGGGGTTCAAGCCCGCTCCTCGATCTGCTCTGAAGTGTGCTGACGCATTCGGCGAGGCTACCGGGATGTGGAAAGACCGCGGGCATTCGGCCACAAAACACCGAACAACCGCGCTCGATGCGCCAACATGCGCTCACACGAGACCGCAACGCAGGAGGATGGATGCTCACGCTGACCCAGGGCGAAGACCTGTCGTCGGTCACTGACGAGCTGAGCGGGCTCAGCCTGAGCGACTGGGTCTGGGCCGGCAGCATCATCCTTGCCTCGTTCCTCATCGCGTTCATCTTCAGGAAACTTCTCGCCAGGGCGTGGTCCGATCCGGATTCGAGCTATGCGACACACGTGATAGCCAGGCTCATCTCGTACGTCATCGTCGTTTTCGGACTGGTGTACGCATTGGGACAGATCGGGGTGTCCGTCGGTCCGTTGCTTGGTGCACTCGGCGTGGTCGGCCTTGCGTTGGCGTTCGCCTTCCAAGACATCCTGGAAAACTTCATCGCAGGCATTCTCATGGTGCTCCGCCGACCGTTCACGATCGGCGACCAGATCACCACCAACGACTATTCGGGAACGGTCGAGGACGTCACCTTGCGCAGCATGGCCATGCGCACGTACGCCGGCGAACGCGTCTACGTACCCAATGCGATGGTGTGGAAGAACCCGATCGTGAACCACACCGAACTCGGACAACGTCGGACGACCATCGAAGTAGGTGTGGCGTACGACACTGACTTGGATGAGGCGGCCGCGGTGTTGAGGTCGGCCGCCTCATCGATCGATGACGTGTCCCGTGATCATCCAGTCGAGGTCTTTGTGCACAATTTCGGCGCGTCGAGCATCGACTTTGCCGTCCGGTTCTGGCACGAGCCCCAAAAGTCGGTTGAATGGGCAACACGCGACCGGGTGGCGCGAGCCCTCAAGAACGCACTGGACGAAGCCGGTATCGAGATCCCGTTCCCACAACGGGTCGTGCACATGAAAGACAGCGCCACAAGCTGACACCACCGGATTGGCATCTAGGATCGCGGCATGCCGTTTCCCCGATGGCTTGCCAAGGTCAACAAGCGATTCACGAATCGCTACCTGCTCGAGTTGGCGGACCAACCTCCCTTTGCGGCCCTGCACCATCGAGGCCGGAACAGCGGCGAGATCTATCGGATTCCGCTCAATGCCTTTCCTTGCGACGGCGGCTTCGTGTTCGCCCTGACGTACGGCTCGCACTCGGACTGGGTGCAGAACGTGCTTGCTGCCGGCGGGGCCGAACTCGAATATGACGGCCAGCGCCTCGTGCTGACCGATCCACATCTCGTGTCTCGCGACCAGGTACAACGGTGTCTCCCCGCTACCACTGTGGTTCCGCTCGGTCTGTTGCGGGTCAGAGAGTTCTTGACGATGCGCAGGCTGTGACGGTCAGATGGACGACGAAGTGCCTCGCTGCCACGAACGGTAGAGACCGGCATAGATGCCACCGGCGGCCAGAAGCTCTTCGTGTGAGCCGTCTTCGACGATGCGCGCGTTGTCGAAGACGATCACGCGATCAGCCGCTTCGGCGGTTGACATTCGGTGAGCGATGGTCACCACGGTGCGCCCAACCGTCAACTGGCCCAGCGCCCGATTGATCCGGACTTCCGTGACCGGATCGACCGCAGAGGTTGCTTCGTCGAGGACCAGCAATTCAGGGTCGGCGATCGCTGCACGCACAAGAGTCACCAGCTGGCGTTCGCCAACCGAAAGGGCGGTCCCCCGCTCACCGACCTGGGTTTCGAGGCCTTGCGGCAACTCGAGCAGCCAGTCCTCGAGTCCGAGAGTCTCGAATGCCGCCGTGAGTTCCTTGTGACTCGATCCTGGTCTCCCCATCGCGACGTTGTCTGCAATCGTTCCCCGGAAGAGGACGCCTTCTTGGGGAACCATCACGACACGATCACGCAGCGACTCGAAGCGCACCCGGTTGATGGGGACGCCTGCGAGCGCAACCGTCCCCGACGTCGGATCCATGAGCCTGGTGAGCAGCTTGGCGAAGGTAGTCTTGCCCGATCCTGTCTCTCCGACCACGGCCACCTTGGCGCGAGGGGCGATCTCGATGTTCACGTTGTCGAGCGCCAGCGTCCCGCTCGCGGCCGCACCGGCCTCACCCGGCTTGGGGTAACGGAACGTGACATCGGCGAAACTTGCTGCAAGCGGCTCGTGTGGGAGATCGACTCCGTCGGCACCTGGGTCGGCAACATCGGGTGCGATGTCCAGCACGTCGAGGACGCGGCGCCAACCGGCGACTGCGGTCTGGGCCTCGTTGACTGCTTCTCCAAGCATCTGCACCGGTTGTACGAAGAGCTGCGCCAGGAAGAGAAACGCCACCACGGTGCCAACCGTCTCGGAACCGGCGACGACAAGCAGCGTTCCGACGACCATCACGCCGGCGATCACCAAGGCACCGACCAGCTCACCGATACCAGAAAACGTGGACGACAGGTTGCCTGCGGCTACGCCCGCAGCCCGGTGTTCTTCAATGGCCACGCCGAGCTTGGCTCGAATCCGGCGTTCGATGCCGTAGGCCCGGATCACGGGTGCGCCAACAACCACCTCGGCAAGGGTGCCGAGCAATCGACCGACCTTCTCGCGGACCTTCAGGAACGCAACGTCCAGTCGACGCTGGAAGAACCGCATGGTGAACACGATGATCGGAATGCTTGCGACCACGGTGAACGCCAGCGGCGGTGAGTACGCCAGCATCACCACGAGCGCCAGAATCGCCTGAAACGTGTTGATCGCCAGCATCACTCCCGCCCACTGCATGAAGCGGCTGATCTGATCTACATCGGAGGTGACGCGACTCACGAGCACGCCACGCTGTTCCGACGCCTGATGCAGCATCGAAAGATCGTGAATGTGTCGGAACGCTCTGATCCGCAGACCAGACAACGCGCTCTCGGACACCTTGGCGAGCCGGAGGTTCATCCAGCCTGTGGTGCCGGCCGTCACGGCAGTCGCGGCGAGAGCGAACATCACGCGACCCATGACGAAACCCATGTCGACACCGCCTTCGATCAGACCACCATCGATGACCTGCTGAACGACGATCGGCACGATCACCCGTCCTGCGGTTCCGATGAGGGCGAGGAGCAGCGTCACGCCAAGACCGAGCCGCAGCTCAGGCGACAGCGCCAACCCACGTCGTATCGTGGCCATCGCTCCCTGGTCGGAGTCGACGAGATCAACCGAAGGAGGCGTCATCGACCTCATTGCAGGTCCTCGTCGTAGGCGTCGATGAGTGCCCGATAGGTGTCGAGGTTGTCGTACAAGTAGTCGTGGGTGCCCCGTCCGACCACTCGCCCGTCACTGATGTAGATGACTTCGTCTGCGAGAACGATCGACGACCGCCGGTACGCGACGATCACCACGGTCGTCTCGAGTTCGGCCAAGCCGTCGAGAATCGCAGCTTCGACAGCAGGATCGACCGCAGAAGTGGCGTCGTCGAGCACCAGCAGCCGCGGGGTGCGGACGAGCGCTCTTGCCAAGGCGATGCGCTGCCGCTGACCACCGGACAGAGAAGAACCGCGTTCACCAACAAGGGTTTCGTACCCTCGAGGCAACGCCGAGACGAACTCGTGCGCCTGGGCCAGCCGAGCGGCAGCTTCGATCTCTTCCGGTGTGTAGTCGGCGTCGAGTGTGATGTTGGCGGAGATCGTGTCGTCGAACAGGAAAGGCTCCTGGAACACCAGCGAGGCCGACTGCGCCAGAACATCTCGATCCACGTCGACCAGCCCGTGCCCGTCGAGGCTGATGGTGCCCGAGTCTGGGTCGAACAGCCGCACCATGAGCTGTGCGACGGTTGACTTGCCAGACCCCGTCGGGCCGACGAGGGCCACCGTCTTGCCCGGCGGCACATCGAGCGTCACCGAATCGATCCCCCGCCGCTCGTCCACGCCTTCGGCAAGGGTCACGACATCGGCCGATCCGAGATCCGAGTGCTCGGTCTGTGCATAGAGGTAGCCGACACCGTCGACGTCAGCCGAGGCGGCCCCGGCCGTCACCAGTTCCCGGTTGCCGTAGTCGATGCGCTCGTCTTCCCTGAGTACGGCATCGACACGTTCCCAGCCGACGATCGCTGCCGGCATCTGACCAAGCAGCCAGGCAAACACTCGCATTGGCATCGCGACGAGTCGAAAGAGATACGCGAAGGTGATGAGCGTGCCGGCAGTGATGAACCCCTGGTCGACGCGCCAGGCCCCAACCGCGAGTACCGCCAACACCCCGATCGTCGGCAAAGCCTCCATGATCGGATCGAACACTGCTCGCAAACGGCCAACGTCGACCATGTGGTCCCGAAGCACTTCCGAGAGCTGTCCGAAGCGTCCGACTTCAGCGTCTTCTCGGCCGAGGGTCTTCACCACGAGAGCGGCATCGAACGATTCGTGGGCGACCTCAGAGACCTCGGCGCGGACTTGCTGCGCGGTGGCGGCAACGATGCGCATCTTGCGCTGGTAGAAGATGTTGGTGAGGGCGATCGCCGGCCCGACGGCGAAGCCGACGGCGGCAAGGAACGGGTCCGTCGCTATCAAGAGGACGGCCGTGATGAGCAGCATCACCAGCACTCCAAACGCCATCGGCAGCGGCGCAGCGATGAAGGAGGCTGCCTCCACGTCGGCATTGACGTTCGACAGCAGCTGGCCAGTCGGATGGCGTCTGTGCCACTCGATCGGCAGCTCGAGATATCGGTCCGTGACGTCCGTGCGGTCTTTCGATTGGAGTCGATATTGCGCCGCATACGCTCCAGCCCGGCGCAGAGTGATGCCGATTCCTTTGACTGTGGCGACGCCGATGATGGCTGCAGCTGCTGCGGCCAATGCGGCGGTCGTCACTTCTCCCGCCTCCGCTGCGGGGAACAGCACCGTGTCGGTGACCCAACCGATCACGTACGACGACAGGACCGTCATCACTGCGTAGAGCACCGTTCCGAGCAGGCCGACGGCGAACTGCTTCTTGGCGCGCCGTAGCTGGCGGGTGATGAGTTGCACGCCTTTGCCCATGACCGCCCGGTCGGACTGGCGCGCTTGTTCGACGATTGCGTCAGGCGTCATGGCGAAAGGCTACGCCGGATTCACTCCAAAGAAGAATCCGGGGGAATCTCACGTGCGGACAAGTCTTTGGACAGACGGATCGACCATTCGTCAATTGCTTCGTGCTGCTTGAAGCCCAGGCCTTCCAAGAGTCCCTGCCCGGCCACGTTGCGTCGGGAGACCTCAACTGACACCGATGAACATCCTTGCGCTGCCGCCCACTCCTCCAACTCGTCCATGGCTGCACAGGCAAACCCTTGCCGGCGATACGCCTCGAACACGTAGAGATCGTGGAGCACCACTTCTGTCGCGTGTCCGTGACGATGTCGGCTGAACCAGATCCAACCCACCGGCGTCTCTCGCTCGCCAACCCGCAACGTGCACAAGTGGTGCGCTGGAGTGGCCTCGCCTGCCGGTAACAAGCCGGCAACCGTCTCGAGAGCAGCACGAGATGCCACATCGGTTGAGGTTCCTCTCTCGATCAGTTCGTTGACCTGTCGCGGTACGGCAGCGGCGAGGTACGAATCGAACTCGTACGCCGACATCGGGACGAATTCGACGTAGCCAAGAGGCGCCTTGCGTCCAGAACCGATCGCCAACGACATCCGATGCTCGATCCGGTCGGGCCGCCCTGCGAGGGGCTTGGTCTCGCCGGTCATCTCGAATCCGCATCGGCGATAGGCGGCAAGGGCTGCCTCGTTCCCTTCGACGACCCACAACGACACCTCATCGGCATCAGCAGCCGCAGCCCATCGCACTACGGAACGTACTAGCGCGCGCCCAACGCCACTGCGACGAGCCGCCGGCTCCACCCACATCGAGATGAGGATCATGGTGCGCGGGTTGTCCTCAGAACGAAAGGCACCGGCCAGCCCGACCACGACGCTCTTCTTCTCCGCGAAGAACAACACCTGATCGTTGCCTGAAGCCGATGCGCCGGCCCATGCCTGCCATGCCTCGTCGGGTTGTCCTTCCTGGCTCGCCAGCGTCGACTCGAAGGCGTCTGGGTCCTGGCGAACCGCCCGAAGTCGAATCGTTTTCAATTGGTCGGTATCGGCGAGCGTTACCCGCCGAATGATCGTCCCGCGACGATCAGCCGAGTCGGTCGAATCGGTCAACTGACAGCGGTCTTGCCGGTGGCGGCGTAGCGATAGATCTCGCTGCCTTTGATCCCGCATTCGCGCAAACTGGCTCCGAACGTACGGATGTGGTCGGTTCGTAGATGGGCCTCCAGCGCTTCGAGGCTCTCCCACTCCTCGAAGACGTGGAATCGAGATCGATCTGTCAAGTCGGCGAAGAACTCGTAGCTGAGACAGCCGTCCTCCTGACGGGTCGCCGCGCTGACCAGGTTGGCGGCATCGACCATCGCCTCGTGTCGG
Organism: Acidimicrobiia bacterium; assembly: GCA_013003395.1. Taxonomy (GTDB): domain Bacteria; phylum Actinomycetota; class Acidimicrobiia; order Spongiisociales; family UBA5794; genus JABDJC01. The sequence goes on along the minus strand of JABDJC010000117.1, from coordinate 17,839 downwards.
TCGGCGTCAATGACCACGGTTCCAGCGACGACGATCACTGTTGCACTCCTTGTTTCGCTCGAAGCCTGAACCCTAACGGCGCTCCGAACGCGCCAGTGGGGCCCAGATCGGGAACCCACTGAACGCCGAAGACTGATTCAGACGCCGTACTTTTCGTACTTCTCCAGCAGGCGGACCGGCAGGTTGAGTGCGTCACGACGGAACGGTTCGCCGAGTTCACGGCTGACCATGATCTCGAGCACCGTTGGCCGGTTCGAGGCAACCGCTTCGCGCAGCGCATCGCCGACTTCATCTGGCTTCTCCACTTTGATCCCGTTGCCGCCCATGGCTTCGGAGATCTTGGCGAAAGAAGGGTTCTCCAGGTCGGTGCCGACGTAGCGATCCTCGTAGAAGTCGATCTGGTTCTTCTTCTCGGCGCCCCACTGTTGGTTGTTGAACACCACGGCCACAACGGGAATGTCCTCACGAACACACGTCATGATCTCCGCCATCGACATGCCCCAGGCACCGTCACCAACATATGCGATCGCGGGGCGTTCGGGAGCTGCGATCTTGGCGCCCATGGCCGTCGGGAACGCATACCCGCAGTTGCCCCACATCATTGCGGCGAAGAGACTGTTCGGGCGGTCGAAGTTGAGGTAGCTGTTGGCGACAGAACAGATGTTTCCGATGTCGGTTGTGACCATCGCATCGGCCGGCATCGCCATCTCCAGCTCGCGCAACGCCCGCCGCGGGGCCATGGGCATGTCGGTGGACGACGACCACTCGGTCAACTCCTGCGCCCAGTCCGCCTTCTGCTTGGCGATCTCCGCTTTGCGAGCGTCGGCGTTGGAGTGTGCGGTGACGTCACGACTCTGCAACCGATCGAGTATCTCTTTGGCGGCGGCAGCGGCGTCACCATGGACCGCCACTTCCACCTCTTGCACGAGACCGAGCATGCGGTGGTCGATGTCCACCTGGATCACCTTCGCGTTCTCGGGCCAGTACTCGATGCCGTGCTGTGGCAACGTGCCGAACGGACCGAGACGAGAACCGAGCGCCAGTATGACGTCAGCCTGAGAGATCAGACGCATCGCTGCTTTCGAGCCCTGATACCCGAGCGGTCCAGCCGCGAGTTCATGGCTCGCCGGGAACGAATCATTGTGCAGGTAGGAGTTCACCACAGGAGCCTGCAGGTACTCGGCGAGCGCCATGAGCGGTTGGGTTCCGTTCGCCATGATGACGCCGCCGCCGGCAATGATCACAGGGAACTCTGCGGCCGCAAGCGCATCTGCGGCGGCATCGAGGCTCGCCGCCCCGCCCGCAGCTCGCTCGATGGTCAACGGGGGCTGGATGTCGTAGTCGGCCTCGCCGTAGAAGAGGTCCCGAGGAATGTTCACTTGGACCGGGCCGCGTTCCGCCATGGCAAGCGTGAAGGCCCGATGCATGTGCTCTGCCATGCGCTCATGACGATTCACCTGCACCTGATACTTGGTGATCTCCTCGAAGATCGGCATCTGGTTGGTCTCCTGGAAGCCACCCTTGCCGATGCCCATCGAGCCGGTCTGCGGAGTGATGCACACGACCGGCGAGTGCGCCCAGTATGCGGCCGCGATCGCGGTGACGAAGTTCGTGATGCCGGGACCGTTTTGGGCGATGCAGACGCCGTGGCGTCCCGAGACTCGCGAGTAGCCGTCCGCCATGTGTGCCGCTGCCTGCTCGTGCGCAACCGACCAGAACCGAATCCCGGCAGGCTCGAAGATGTCCAGCGCATCCATGTACGCGGAGCCGACGATACCGAAGACGTCGGTCACTCCTTGGGCGACCATCGTCTCGACGAACGCCTCGCTCGATGTCATCCGGGTCATGTGACGTTCTCCTTCGGTCGTGTGGTTTGGAATCCGGCGATGGTGGCCACCGCAACTATGTCGTCAACTGAGCAGCCCCGCGACAAGTCGTGCACCGGACGTTTGAGTCCTTGCAGCAACGGCCCGAAGGCACGAGCACCACCGAGGCGCTCGGTGATCTTGTACGCAATGTTCCCTGCGTCGAGGTCGGGAAAGATGAACACGTTGGCCCGGCCGGCTACCGCACTTCCAGGCGCTTTGGCGGCGGCGACGTCAGCGACGTACGCGGCATCGAATTGCAGTTCTCCGTCAACGGCGAGGTGGGGGGCACGTTTACGGATCAGTTCGGTTGCTTCGCGCATCTTCGTCGCCGATTCGTGCTTGGCGCTCCCGTGAGTCGAGAACGACAGCATCGCCACTCGCGGTTCTTGCCCAGCCAAGTGTTCGTATACGTCGGCTGTGTCGATTGCGATCGTCGCCAGCTGTTCGGTGGTCGGGTCCGGAACGACGGCGCAGTCGGCGTACCCGATGGTCGTGCCGTCAGGCAGGATGAAGAAGAAGCTGCTGCTCACCAGCCCACCTTGTTCGGTGGCGCCGACTATCCGCAGGGCGCTCCGCAGAACGTCGCCGGTCGTCCGACTCGCTCCGGCGACGCACGCGTCCGCTGATCCGTGTGCGACCATCTCCATCGCCCGGTCAAGCGGATCGCGCCCGCCGTCCTCGACGCGAATGCGGGCAGAACCACCATCGATCTCGCGAGGCTTCTGGCTCACGAGGATCGGCTCGACCACACCACGGGCGGCGAGAGCGACTGCTGCCGCAATCGCTCGGCTGTCGTCGCCATCCGCGAGAGCTACTCGCGGAGTCAGGGCCGCAGGAGCGTGAAACCATCTATCGAGCATGACGACACGGCCGCTGAGGCTTCTGCAGGTCATCAAACATGGACTACTCCGGAAAAGGGGGTTGCGCCGAGCGACGCAAATATACCCGCCGCTTGGACCCTGGTACAGTGCCAAACAAGGCGGTTTTGATGGTACCAGTCGGTAGGAACGAGCCATGCTGATCACACTCGACGATGGGTCGACCGAACCGCTCTATCGCCAGCTGCGTGACGCCATCACCGAAGCCATCGGCGAGGGCAAATTCTCTCGTGGCGAGCTACTCCCTTCTTCGCGCGGACTCGCCACCGAACTCGGTGTGAGCCGCAACACCGTGAACACGGCCTATCAGGAGCTTCTGGCCGAGGGATTCCTCGAAGCACTGCCGCGTCGGGGATACCGGGTGAGCCCTGACCTGCGCGCCCACATCGTGAGTCCGCAGCCTCAAACCCATGCTGGTGGCGTCGACTGGGCGACTCGGATCGATCGAGCCGCGCACGACGTCGGTGAGGTGTGGAAACCGGCCGACTGGTACAACTACCGGTATCGGTTCATCGTCGGCCAACCGGACGAGCTCAATTTCCCTGACAGGTCCTGGAACCGGGCGTTGCGCCAGGCAACGAGCGCGCCGCATCGCGGCGCCTCCCTGCGTGACGGCATCGACCACGACGACGAGCTTCTCGTCGAGATGGTCACTCGGCGAATCCTGCCGGCTCGAGGAATCAGCGCCAGGGCGGACGAAGTCTTGATCACCCTTGGCTCGCAACACGGCATCCACCTGGTCGCGTCCGCCCTCACCTCAGACACCTCGACGGTGGCGATCGAAGAACCGGGCTACCCGGACGCTCGCCAGATCTTCAGCCGGCGTGGTGCCACGCTCCGACCCGTTCGCGTCGACGCCACCGGCATCGTCCTCGACGAGACGACGTTGCGCGGCGTCGACCTGGCGTTCGTGACCCCGAGCCACCAGTACCCGACCAACGTGACCATGAGCGTTGGACGTCGCCACACGCTGCTCGCCCAGGCGGCGAAGCACGACACGCTGATCGTCGAGGACGACTACGACTCCGAATTTCGATACGTCGGCGCGCCGACCCCCGCACTGAAAGCCATGGACAACGAAGGTCGCGTCATCTATGTGGGCAGCTTCTCGAAGTTCCTGGCGCCCGGACTGCGGCTCGGCTACCTGGTCGCAGACGCCGAGTTGATCGCGGACCTGAGAGATCGTCGTCGCTACGCCATCCGCCACCCTCCCGGGATCATCCAGCGTGCGGTCGGACTCCTCATCGACGAAGGCGACTACCACCGAGCGATTCGGCGCAGCCGGAAACTGCTCAAAGCGAAGTGGGAGCATCTCTCGGAAGCCGTGTCCGCCGAACTCGGGACTTCGCCCGAGACGACGGGTGGATTGAGTCTGTGGATCGAGGGGCATCGAGAGCTCGATTCTGGAGCGTTGGCGACCACTGCACTCCGACACGACGTGATCATCGAACCCGGATCCGCGTCGTTTCTGAGCCGACCGGCCCCATCGCATTTCTTTCGGATTGGATTTTCTTCGATCCATACCGACGACATCGCCGAGGGTGTGCGTCGCATCGCTCTTTCGATACGCGAACTCGCCTAGCTGGTACCGCTTTTCGTCCTGGAGCTGGTACCACTCCTCAACGACCTGGCCCGCGGAAGGTAAGGTCCAGGCGTCGATCTCCGGATCGACAATCAACCATGAACACGTGAGGGCGATGGCATCCGGCCAGCGGCCCCTTTCAAAAAGGAGACCGAACTGATGAGACGAGTTGTAGCTCTCGTCCTGGCGCTTGGGCTGGTAGCAGCAGCCTGCGGCAGTGATGATGCAGGTGGAGACCTCCCCGAGGAATTGAACGTTGCGTATTTCGCCGCATGGCCAACACCGAACCAGCTTGGACAAGCTGACGGAAGCCTCGGCGACCAGATCGGCGTACCTGTCAACTGGATACCGATGAACAGCGGCGGCGAGATGGCCGAGGCCATGGAAGCCGGCTCCGTTGACATCGCCTACTCGCAAGGACTCACGCCTTTCGCCAACTTCGTCAACAGTGGCGCCGACCTCCGATTGGTCGGCATCGCCGTTTCCTACGCGGAAGCCGACAACTGCGTCGCTCAGGGCAGCCTCGGCATCACGCGCGACAACGCGGCTGAAGTACTCGCAGGTAAGACGGTCATGACGCCAATCGGCAACGTCACCCATTTCAAGATGCTCTCGATGATGGAGTTCCTCGGCGTCGACCTCGATTCGCTCGACATCGTTCCTGCTGAAGGTGGAGCCGCTACGGCAGCTGCTTTCCAGGCAGGCACCATCGACGTCGGCTGTGCGTTCGGCGGCTCGATCGTGGAGATGCTCAACGAAGGCGGCGAGCTCATCATGACCGGTGCGGAGCACGAGTCAGACATCGGCATCTTCACGTACGACATCGTGGCCATTCCTGCTGCGTTCGGCGAGCAGTACCCGCAGGTCGTCACCGACTTCCTGAAGGTCACCGATGAGTTCAATCAGGAATGGGCGGCAGATCCCGCAGCCAGCAATCCGACCATCGCTCAGGCGGCAGGTATGGAAGACGTAGGCGACTTCCTCGGCGGAGACGTCTGGTTCGAATTCCCAAGCATCGAAGAGCAGTTGTCCGACACGTGGTTGGGCGGCGGCGTGGCAGACAACATGAAAGAGCAGCTCGAGACCTTCTTGCGTCTCGGAGAGATCGATTCGGTGGTCGACGACTTCAGTCAGTTCGTGGACACCAGCTATCTCGAGGCCGCCAACTAAACCCGGCCATCACGCCACACGAGTGAGAAGATGCCGGGGGCCTTGGTCCCCGGCATCTTTGATTAGGAGAGCGATACGGTGAAGGATCTCAGCGCCAAGAACGTGGGGATGATCTACGACGTCCCGAAGGGCGAGCCGGTTCACGCTCTGGAGGATGTGAATTTCGATCTCAGAGGTGGACGGCTCCTCACCTTGCTCGGTCCCAGCGGATGCGGCAAGACCACGTTGCTGAACATCTTGGCCGGATTCCTGGCCCCTACCTCGGGCGAGGTCACGCTGGGCGGCGAACGGATCGAAGGTCCTGGACAGGACCGCGGCATGGTCTTTCAACAGGGCGCGCTGTTCGAGTGGCTCAACGTCGAACACAACGTCGCATTCGGACCGAAGATGAACGGCGTCAACAAGGAAGCCATCAAACCAATCGTCGACGACTTGTTGAACACCGTGGGCCTGAGCGGATTCGGCGACAAACACATCTACGAATTGTCCGGCGGCATGCAACAGAGGGTTGCGCTCGCCAGGTGTCTGGCCAACGACCCAGACGTCATATTGATGGATGAGCCTCTCGGAGCGCTCGATGCGCTCACCCGCGAGAAGATGCAGGGCCTCATCCTCAAGCTGTGGCGCGAGACCGGCAAGACGGTCGTGCTCGTCACCCACAGCGTCGAGGAAGCGCTGTATCTCGGAGATCGTCTCTTCGTCATGGCCCCCCGTCCAGGGCGGATCGACCGTTCCTATGACCTCCCGTTCGCCGAAGCCGCGCTTGGCATGGAACCCAGAGAACTGAAGGCGTCTGCCGAGTTCATCGAGAAACGCGAAGAGGTCCTCTCGCTCATCTGGGAGATGGAGGAACAGATCATGGGACACGAGGGAGCCTGAGAATGCCTGACTTCGACCCAGACGCCAGTTCGCCGAGCACCGCGTGGCTCAAACGAGCGTTCACCGGCGCCGACAGCACCAATGCTCGCAAGACGGTCACCTTCGGGGATGCTGCCGCCGTTCGCAGCCTCCCGTTGTGGAGCTTCCTGTCGTTCGTCCTGCTGATGGCGATTTGGTACGTCGTCAAGATCGGCGGCGACGACGGAATACTCAACGACCGCACGTTCGCCTCGCAGAAGGACACGTGGGACGCCTTCTTGCTCCTGGCGAGCGAGGGCTATCGCAACATCACCCTGTGGGAACACACGAGCGCAAGCCTGTCTCGAGTGGGTCAGGGGATGTTGTGGGGCACCGTTCTGGGCGTCCCGATCGGGCTGGCGATGGGCCTGTCCAGCAAGCTGCGCGGGTTCTTCGACGCACCGGTCGAGCTGTTTCGCCCGATTCCCCCACTGGCACTGCTGCCGCTCTTCATCCTGTGGTTCGGGCTGGGCGACAAGAGCGCCAGGAACCTGCTGATATTCGCCTCCATCTGGATAATGATCATTGCGGCCAGAGCCGGTGTGAGAACCGTCAACCTCTCGAAAATCCGCGCCGCCTATTCACTTGGGGCATCGAAACCGCAGATCCTCTGGCGAGTGATCCTGCCAAATGCGTTGCCAGAGATCTTCACGGGCTTCCGGGTCGCGGTCGGCGTCAGCTGGGGAACGCTTGTTGCCGCCGAGTTGCTCGGTACCTCTACGGGCCTCGGCAGCATGATCTTTCAGGCGAGGAACTTCTTCCGGATCGACGTCATCATCGTCGGCGTGATCATCATCGCCCTGCTCGGCGTGTTGATGGACATCGGCGTGCGCTTTCTCGAAGCCAAGCTCATCCCCTGGCGCGGCAAGGGCTGACCGACCGTCGAGCGTGCTTGAACGAACCGCATGGGTGCGATTAAGCACGTTCGACTCTGAATTCAGGCGCTCAACGCCTCGATGACGGCTGGATGCACGATCTCGCCCCCACGGGTGTTGAGTCCGCCTCCCAGTTCTGTCCGGATCTCCATCGCCTTGGTGACGCCGTTGTTGGCCAGCAGGCGAACGTAGGGCATCGTCGAGTTTGTGAGCGCAAACGTCGACGTGCGAGGCACAGCCCCTGGGATGTTTCCAACTGCGTAGTGGACAACTCCGTCAACCACGTAGGTCGGATCCGAATGCTTGGTTTCTCTCGAGGTCTCGAAACAGCCGCCCTGATCGATCGAGATGTCGACGACCACAGACCCGGGACGCATCCCGGCGATATCGGCACGAGTCAGCACTCGCGGAGCCTTCGCCCCCGGCAGCAAGACCGCTCCGATGACCAGATCGGCGTGCTCTGCTGCCTCTCTGATGTCGAGGTGGTTGGCGACCTTGGTCTTGACCTGACCGCGGTAGATCTGGTCGAGGTGACGCAACGGCTTGGGATTCAGGTCGAACACGTGGACGTCTGCGCCGAGGCCTGCGGCCATCTGCACGGCATTCGACCCGGCCATACCAGCGCCGATCACGAGAACCGTCGCAGGTTCGACACCCGGCACACCTCCCAAGAGGATGCCGCGCCCACCCTGATATTTCTCGAGGAAACGGGCGCCGACCTGAACAGACATCCGTCCTGCGACCTCGCTCATAGGGGCGAGAAGCGGCAAGGACCGATCCGGCATCTGCACCGTTTCGTACGCCAGCGCCGTGGTGCCTGAGGCGGCCAAGGCCTCGGCAACCTTGGGATACGCCGCCAGATGGAGATAGGTGAAGAGCACGAGGCGATCACGGAGGTACTCGAACTCCGACTCTTGCGGTTCCTTCACCTTGACGATCAGGTCGGACTCGCCCCAGACCTCGGCGGCGCTGTCGCGAATCGTCGCCCCGGCTGCGGCATATTCGTCCTCGGTGATGTGCGAGCCGGTGCCGGCGCCTATCTCGACCAAGACCTCATGCCCGTCTTCGACGAGCGCGTGCACTCCCGATGGCGTCAGCGCAACCCGGTTCTCGTCGGTCTTCGTTTCTCGTACGACCCCGACCCTCATGTAGCGAGCCTAGAGGCCATCGAGTCGAGCACCCTGCTCAGCTTCTCCATCAGCTCGTCGAGCTCGGCGGGCCCTGCGGTGAGAATCGGTGAGAGCATGAGTTTCGGCCGCCCGCGCTTGTCAGCCCGGATGAGCAAGCCTGCCTCTGAGATCGCCTTTGGCAACACCTGGCCAACATACTCGGCCGCCTGTTCCGCCGTCAGGTCGATTCCCCGCTCCCTACTCACACACAGGTCGACTGCGTAGAAGTATCCGGCACCACGCACCTCTGCAACGACGTCGTGCGCCTCGGTGAGCTTGTCCAGTCGATCCCGGAACCCGGCAGTGTTGGCTCGAACGTTTTCGAGGACGCCTTCGTCTCGCATGGCGGTGATATTGGCTATCGCGGTGACCATCGAAACCGGATGCCCACCCCAGGTGGCGCCGTGAGTGAACGTGCCGCCCTCGCAGTTCATCAGATTGTCAACTAGTGGGCGTCTGATGATCAAACCACCGATCGGCACATAACCAGAGGTGGCACCCTTGGCGAAGGAGATCATGTCGGGAACGACATCGACGTAGTCGGCGCCGAACCACTCACCGAGGCGGCCGAACGCATTGATCACCTCGTCCGAATGCAGCAACACGTTGTACTTGTCACAGATCCGGCGAAGCTCTTGCCAATACCCGGGTGGCGGTGCGATCGCTCCTCCGCCGTTCTGCACGGGTTCTGCCATCAGCAGACCGACGGTCTCGGGACCTGCATCGAGAATGGCCTGCTCGACTGCGGCCGCAGCCGCGATTCCATCAGTGGCCCCCAGCGTGTTGGGCACCTTGATGAAACCCGGCAGGAGCGGCTGAAACTGGGTTCGGATGTCGTCGAGACCGGTTGCCGACAAGGCACCCATGGTTGTGCCGTGATAGGCGAGGTTGCGACTGATGACCTTCGTCTTGCCCGGGTTGCCCTGACTCGTGTGATATTGCCTGGCGAACTTGATCGCCGACTCGACGGCCTCGGACCCGGAGGTGACGAAGAAGACTGCGTCGAGGTCACCTGGCGCCAGATCAGCGATCAGCTTGGCTGCTTCCAGCGAGGAGGGATGGGTTGCTCCCCAAGAAGGCGTGTAGGCGAGCTGCTCCATCTGCTTGGCAGCGGCCTTCCCGAAGTCGGTTCGTCCGTGACCGATCTGCACCACGAACAGGCCGGCGAGACCGTCGAGGTACTTGTTTCCCGCGTCGTCCCACAAGTAGTTGCCTTCGCCTCGCACGTAGATCGGGACCGAGCCCGCCGCCCAATCGCTCCCTTTCGTGAAGTGCAGAACGAGATGACGCAGGTCTGTTCGAGTACCCAACTCAGCCTCCAGATTGGTGCAAGATCCCCGAAGGCAAATTAGCGCCTCATTGGACCCCCGTACAGTGCCACTGATCGACAGTCCTTAGGTACCAGAAGCGATTGATCGCAGCGTTCTAGTCTCTGGTCATGACAGAGACCTCAAACGAGAGCGACGATCTGAGCGAGTGGGTCGCGTTCGCCACAGACGACTTCACCGAACCCGCCGACCCCCGCCGCGACCCGATCATGTGGACTGTCGTCGTGCTCGCGCTCATCACCGTGATCGGCGTCATCTTGGTGCGGCCGACGGGCGCCGCAGAAGAGGCGCTTGAGCGGTCCGACGTCATTCGCCAATTCGGCTTCGTGTCAGACTTTCACGAGGCAAGAGTGGATTCAGTCGACATCGCTCCGTGCGAGTTCCAACCGGAAGAAAACTGCGCCACCGTCATATTCGAGCTCACCGCCGGGCCTGACCTCGGAGAGTTCAGACAGCAATTGTTCCCCGACAACGCCTCCCAGCCGCGCTTCGAAGTCGGCGACGCGGTGGTCCTGGCCAAGATCCCGGGAGGCGAGAACGGTTTCGACTACCAATACAGTGACCGGCAGCGACGGCCGGTACTGCTGTGGCTGACCATCGCATTCGCGGCAGCTGTCGTCGTGCTCGGCGGCATCAGAGGCGTAGCTGCCCTTGCAGGACTCGGTGGCAGCGTCGCGGTCCTCCTGCTGTTCGTCCTACCTGCGATCCTCGACGGCAGATCTCCCGTCGTCGTCGCCCTCGTCGGCGCCTCAGTGATCGCCTACCTTGCCCTGTACCTCGCGCACGGATTCTCCAAGATGACACACGTCGCCCTTCTCGGAACGCTCAGCGCGCTCGGCCTTACGGCACTGCTCTCGTCGTTGGTGGTCAGCGCAGCCGAGCTCTCCGGACTGAGCAGCGAGGAAGTGTTTTTCCTCATCGGGGTCGAGACGGTGGATGTCAGAGGACTGGTTCTGGCCGGCATCGTGCTCGGCGCCGCCGGTGCCCTCGACGACGTGACCGTGACGCAGGCATCGGCCGTGTGGGAACTCGCGCGGACCAACCCTGCGCTGCGGATGGTCGACCTCGTTCGCTCGGGTCTACGCATCGGCCGCGACCACATCGCCTCGACGGTCAATACGCTGCTGCTCGCCTATGCCGGCGCTTCGTTGCCGTTGCTGGTGCTGTTGGTGCTGACCGATCAGTCGTTGGGCGCCACGGCGAACAGCGAAGTGATCGCCATAGAGATCATCAGAACGATGGTCGGGTCGATCGGGCTCGTCGCGGCGGTGCCGTTCACGACCTGGTTGGCTGCCTGGTACGTGTCACGCCACGGACCTGACAAACTCGGCGATGGCATCCACCAGCATGGGCACGGTGTCTCGACCGGTTGACGCGTGAGGAGCGGCGCGTAGCCAGCCGGCGCGTTCCGACACGATGACTCCCCGGTCGTGGAGGTGGGACGCAACAGCACTCTGATCGTGACCCGGCATTCGGAAACTGAGGATCCCAGCACGCTCCGAATCGTTGCGCCACGGCGAGACCATCTCGGCACCTGCCGCGCGCAGCGCCGACTCGAACTCTCGAGACGTGTCCAGAATCGTCTTCTCGATCAGGTCGATGCCTGCCATTTCGATTACCTCGATTGCGGCTCCGAAGGCGTACCCGCCGAAGATCGCAGGCGAGCCTTCGTGGAACTGGTCAGCGTCAGGCCGAGGCGGATGCGGCGCCGGAACTGCGGTGTCGAGAAAGCCTTCCACGCCGTACCAACCGGTGAGCGTTGGCTCGAGTAGGTCTTGCGCACGCTCGGACACGGCATGGACGCCACTCCCCCATCCCGCTCGCATCCATTTCTGTCCGCCGGCCACGACCACGTCGGCTGACCCCATCTCGAAACGGACGGCCCCGAGCCCCTGGATCGCATCAACAATCAGCAGCGCAGATGGCGACAGCTCCCTGAGCGACTCGACGTCGAGGCGGAAACCTGTTCGGAAGTCGACGAGACTCACGGCGATTCCCACCGTCTCATCGTCGACCGCGTCGGCAAGAGCCGCCGCAGTCACGCGGTGATCGGGTATGTCGACCAGCCGCACAGTTGGTCCGCCAACCGACTCGGCGCGCAGCCACGGATACAGGTTGGCGGGAAACTCATGCGACGGCACGACGACGTTGCCACCCCTGGACAGCAGACCGAAGGCTGTCTGGAACAATCCCACGGACGTGTTGTGTGTGCCGGTGCATCGATCGGCCGGCACGCCGAGGAGCCGCCCCATCGCGTCCCTTGCCGTCATCCAGCGTTCAACCATCGGCGGCGCCACGGTGCCTGTCGGCTCCGCCACTGCGGCGTAGGCGTCAGCGATCTCCGTCTGCACGTGACGTGAGAGCGGGCCGATCGAGGCGAACTCCAGGTATCCGGCAGGCTCTGAGAACTCGGCGAGGTACTCGGCGGGCAGACTCATCAGGTGTTGGTTCGGGACGGATCGAGATGGCGATACGCACCGGTCCGCAGATGACACGACGCTTCGTGAATCGAGCCTTCGGCGACATACTCCAGGTGCGGCGTTTCGATGTCGCAAACGCCGAGGTGCGCGATCGGGCACCGAGGATGGAACTTGCAGCCGGTAGGTGGATTGAGCGGACTGGGAACGTCACCGACCAGCACGACACGATCACGCTTCAACGTGGGATCCGGGATCGGAATCGCTGACAGCAGTGCTTCCGTGTACGGATGCTGGGGTTCGCGATACAAGTCGTCTCGATGCGCGATCTCGACGATGTCGCCGAGGTACATCACCGCGACTCGATCAGATACGTGTTCGACGACGGCGAGGTTGTGCGCGATGAACAACAGTGTCAGATCGAGTTCCTGCTGCAATTCACTCAGCAGGTTGAGCACTTGGGCCTGCACCGACACGTCGAGCGCCGACACAGGTTCGTCAGCAACGACAAACCGCGGCCGCAGAATGAGTGCACGGGCGATGCCAATCCGTTGACGCTGGCCCCCTGAGAACTCGTGAGGGAACCGCGACGCGTGATGTCGCTCGAGGCCGACGAGCTCCAGCATCTCGGACACCCGTTCTTGCACTTCGTCGCTGTCGCCGATTCCATGGATCTTGAGGCCTTCGGCGATGGAAGACCCCACCTGAGTCCTCGGATCGAGCGAGGAGTACGGATCTTGGAAGATCATCTGGACATCTCGCCGCAGCGTCTTGAGCTCGTTGCCGGACGCCGTGGCGATGTCTACGTTCTCGAACAGGATCGAGCCACCGGTCGGATCGAGCAGTCGCACCAGCATCCGCCCGAGCGTCGACTTGCCGCACCCGGATTCCCCCACGAGACCGAGCGTCTCGCCCTTGGCGATGTCGAACGAAACGCCAGTCACCGCTTTGACCCAGCCTGTGGTTCGTTGCAGCACTCCTCCTCGAACGGGGAAGTGCTTCTCGAGGTTGCGCACCTGGACGAGTGGCTCGGTCATGTGACGCCATCCCGATAGAGCCAACAGCGAACATCGTGGCCCGGAGTCACCGGCGCCAACGCGGGATGCTCTTTCGTGCAGATCTCCAGACCTGCCGCGATCCTCGCCTCACATCGGGGAGCGAACCGACACCCTGGTGGTGGATTGACGAGGCTCGGCACCGTGCCCGGTATCACCGACAACTCTTCCTCTTCACGTCCCAACACGGGAATCGAACCGATGAGACCCTGGGCATATGGATGCTTCGGATCGGCGAACAGCGTGGCCACGTCCGTTTCTTCGACGATCTCGCCCGCGTACATCACGGCGACTCGATCGGCCATCTCGGCTACGACGCCGAGATCGTGGGTGATGAGGATCGTCGCCGTGCCGGTGTTCTTCTGCAGGTCGCGCATCAGGTCCAGAATCTGCGCCTGAATGGTCACGTCGAGGGCGGTCGTGGGCTCATCGGCTATGAGTAGTTCAGGCTCACAAGCCAGCGCCATGGCGATCATGACCCGCTGAGCCATCCCGCCAGACATCTCGTGCGGGAACGAGGCGGCGCGACGGCCTGGGTCCGGAATCCCGACCTGGGCGAGCATTTCGACGACGCGCTCGTCACGGCGCGCCTTCTTGTATTCGCGATGGAGATCGAAGACCTCGCCGATCTGTGCTCCAACTCGATACACCGGGTTGAGCGACGACGTCGGCTGTTGGAAGATCATCGACATGCGTTCGCCGCGCATATCCCGGAGCTGTTTGGCTGAGAGATCGAGCAGATCCACGCCGTCGAAGGTGACGGAGCCTCCCTCGATCTTCCCTGGAGGCGGCACCAACTGCATGATGGACAGCGACGTCACGCTCTTACCGCACCCCGACTCGCCTACGACGCCGAGCACCTCGCCCTTGCGCACGTGAATCGACACGCCGTCAACCGCTTGGACGACACCGGCGCGGGTGTGGAAGTGCGTCTTGAGATCACGCACGTCGAGCAGTGGCTCGCCTTCGCCCATCATTCGTTCAGTGCCGGATCGAGAGCGTCTCTCATGCCGTCGCCGAGAAGGTTGAAGCCGAGCACGGTGAACATGATCGCCAGACCCGGGAAGAACACCAGATGCGGCGCGCTGAACACCTGGTTCCGTTCCGAAGCCAGCATGCTGCCCCACTCAGGATCGGGAGGCTGAGCACCAAGACCGAGGAAGCTCAGACCGGCCGCATCCAGAATGGCTCCGGCGACGCCAAGGGTGCCGATCACGACCAGTGGTGTGAGTGCATTCGGTACCACCCGAGTGACGAGCAGCCTGATCTTCGAGGCGCCAAGTGCCCGGGACGCCGCGACGAAGTCCATCTCCTTGATCGAGAGCACACTGGCGCGCATCACGCGCGCGTAGGAAGGAATGGAAACGATGGCGATGGCGAACATCGCGTTCGTCAGTCCGGGTCCGAGCGCGGCAACGATGGCGATGGCCAGCAGGAACGAGGGGAATCCGAGGATGACGTCCATGATCCGCATGATCACGTTGTCGAGCCATCCTCCCCAGAAGCCGGCAACCGCACCGAGGATCGAGCCGACGCTGAACGCGACGGTCACCGTCACCATGCCGACGAGCAGGCTGGCCCTCGAGCCGTGAACGATTCGAGAGAATTCGTCGCGAGCGTTGCCGTCGAGACCCATGATGAATTGCGGACGAGACTCGTCACAGCCGAGGAAGTGGATACACGGCCCATCGCGCCGAGTGACATTCGGCTCGCCGATGAAGTCCTCAGTCGGGCTGTATGGCGCGATCACGTCGGCAAAGATTGCCGTGAGCACCATGATCCCGATGATGATCATGCCGACGATGCCGCCTTTTCGCCTGAGCAGCCGCTTCCATGCACCGCGCCACAACCCTGTCGGTTCTTCCAGGATCCGATCCTCGAGACCGTCAGAAACCAGCTCTTCCGCTTTGCGACTCAGACGCGACATTCCTACTCCAACCTGATCCGCGGATCGAGGTAGGCGTAGGAGATGTCAACGAGAAGGTTCACCAACACATATCCGGTGGCGATCACCACCACGAACCCCTGGATGATCGGGAAGTCACGCGCCGTTATCGCCTCGAACAACATGGTGCCGACACCGGCGAGACTGAAAACGGTCTCGGTCAACACGGCTCCCGACAGCAGGGCCCCCAACTGCAGACCGATGATGGTCACGACGGGAAGCATGGCATTTCGGAGTCCGTGCCGGATGACCACGGAGCGCTCGGGCGCTCCCTTCGCGCGAGCAGTCCGTATGTAGTCACGACCCATGACATCGAGCAGGGACGATCGCGTCATGCGAGCGATGATCGCCGTTGGAATGGTGCTCAACGCAATGGCCGGGAGTACGAGGTGCCGAATCGCGTCCCTCGCAATCTCCCAGTCTCCCGTGATGATCGAGTTGAAGATGAAGTGGTTGGAGATGAACTCGAGCAACGTGAATCGGAAGGTGTCCTCGGTCACCGACCAGTTCCACACTTCATAGAACGGGACCGAAACGAACCCGGCAGAAAGTCTCCCAGAGGGCGGTAACCACCCTAGGAGCGCGGCGAAGAGATAGATGAGCATGAGGCCAAGCCAAAACACCGGCATGGAAACGCCAACGTTGGCGAACACCATCGTCCCCACATCGACGGAGGTGTTGTGTTTCATCGCGGAGATGATGCCGAGAGGGATGCCAACGAGAAGCGCGAGAAAGAGGGCGGCCGTTGACAACTCGATGGTCATCGGAAGTCGCTCGACGAGAATTTGCGCCACGGGCCGGGAGAAGCGGATTGAGTCGCCCAGGTCGCCCTGGATGACG
The DNA here is from genome assembly GCA_013003395.1 of Acidimicrobiia bacterium. Classification (GTDB taxonomy): domain Bacteria; phylum Actinomycetota; class Acidimicrobiia; order Spongiisociales; family UBA5794; genus JABDJC01. The sequence goes on along the minus strand of JABDJC010000117.1, from coordinate 1,815 downwards.
TCTTGGGCGTACAAAGCGAGCTGCACCGGCATCGGCTCGTTCAACCCTTTGTTCTCTGCGAACACCTCGCACACGGCAGGCGTGGCCTTTTCGCCGAGAATCGACTTGCACGGGTCACCCGGAATGAGGCGGGCGAGAATGAAGGTGACGAGCAGGATCCCGATGAGCACCGGAATGGCGTAGAGCAATCGGCGCGCCACATATTGGACCATCCCTCGTCACCTCCTCTTCACCGGGGGATTTCGTCACGTTAGGCAAAGAGACCCGCTCACGCGTGGTGAGCGGGTCTCTTGCAGTTGTCGTCAGTTGTTCAACGGATCATCCGTCCGAAGGAATGACGCTGTCCCACAGGTAGCTGTAGTACTCGAAGGCGCCGGTGTTACCCACGTGCAGTGGGTTGCGGCCGTCGATGCCTGCAGACCACGATGCCACAACGTCGTTGGCGTCGAAGTGACTGCCGTCGCTGAACACCACGTTCGCCCGCAGCTCGCAGGTCCAAACGGTGGCATCCTCGTTGGCGGTACAACCGGTGGCGAGCGCCGGAACCACATCACCAGAGTCGATGGCGTAGTTCAAGAGCGGCTCGACGACCTGCTGACAGGCCGACAACGACTCGCCGTCGGTTTCGTCGGCGCAGTACAGGCTGATCGGCTCGGCGTTCTGCATGAACACGAACGTGTCCTTGCCAGGATTGACCGACTCGAACTGTGGCGCACCGAACGGCGGGAAGTGTGCGTTCTCCACCGTGGCAAGCGCCGCTGACGCAGACGCACCATGGGCGATGGGAACCATCGGCACCAGTTCGCGGATGGCGTTGTTCGCCTGCTCATAGATCGGCGCAGCCTCAGCGGCGTCGGCGATCGTGGAACCCTGCTCGAGCAACGACCAGATCTCCTCGTGCGGCTCTCCGAACTGCGGATTCGACTTGCTGAAGTGGAAGTCGAGGAAGTTCGTCACGTGTGGGTAGTCAGCACCCCAGCCGAGGAGGTAGAACCCGTCGAGTCGTCCGTTGGTGGACTCGTCGATGAACTCTCCCGATTCCATCACGACGACTTCGGCGTCGATGTTGAGATTCTCTTTGAGCTGTGTCTGGAACTCCACTGCAACTGATCCCGGTTCTGGGAGATAGCCACGGAACACGTCGCGGTAGAAGATCTTGGTTTCAAAGCCGTCAGGGAAGCCTGCTTGGGCGAGCAGGTCGCGGGCCTCTGCTGCGTCGAAGTCGTACCACGCGTCGCCTTCGCACCCGTTCGGGATCGAACAAGGAGTGAAGTGTGACGCAACTTCTGACCCATCTGGGAAGAAGTTGTCGACGATTCGCTGGCGATCGATTCCCTTTGCGATGGCCTCACGGACCAACGGGTCGGCGAAGACGGTGTCCCCACCCGGCGCATCGCCAAACGGATCGAGTTGCGACGTCATGGCGAGATACAACGTGTTCGGGTTCGTGACCGGCAAGAACTGCAGGCTGTCGTCGTTCCGGACCGTCTCGAAATCGTCAGGACTCAGGTTCGTGATCTGATCGACCGTCCCGGACTGCAACTCGAGCAGGCGGGCCGCTCCCTCGGTGGCCCAACGAAACACGAGGGTGTCGAACGCCGGAGCGTCTCCCCAGTAGTTGTCGTTGCGACTGAAGATGATGCTGTCACCGCGGTTCCAGCTGTCGAGGACGAACGGTCCAGTCCCGATCGGGTTGTCGAGCGGAGCTCCACCCGTCGCCTCGAGATGCTCGGACGGCTGGATTCCGAACGGCGTGAACGCAGCGATCTGCTGGAACGCAGGCTGCGGCGAGCAGAGCGTGAACTGCACGGTGAG
>JABDJC010000098.1 GCA_013003395.1 Acidimicrobiia bacterium | reverse complement strand
TCATCGTTGTCGGAACCAACAATCGTGGCCAGAAGATCGCCGCAATACCCAACGGCGCGAGGTACGCGCAGCGTTCTGGATTCTGTTGATTGCGCTCCCAGTTCACGCGGCGCCGGCGTTGCTGTCGGCGCGACCGCGGCCGTGGTGGCCGGGCCCACGGATGTGGTGGTTGTAGCCGGCGCTGCGGTTGTCGTGGTTGTGGTTTTTGGGACAGTCGCTGTCCCGCCGACCGCACCAGTGCCGATTGCCGGGGAGCCCGCTACTGGTCGGAAGTTCGCGTGGTTCGCGGCACCGTCGGGGTTGGTCAGGACGCGACCGGAAATCCGGGCCTGGTTCCAGGAGTTGCGACCGTAGTTGTTGCCTGCGTCGACCAGATTGTTGCCGTTCACTTGAGGTGAGGCGTCGTGGATATTGATGGACCCCTTGCTGTTGGGGGCTTTGATGAGGTTGTTGCGGAAGACGTTGTTGACCCCGCCGTCTGACACGAGTTCGCCATCGATGATGCGGGACGTGCGCTGGTTGTGCCAGAGCGTGTTGTTGATGACGGTGGCGTTGCTCGACTTCTTGAGATGGATTCCGCGACCGCCATTGCGGACACAGAGATTCCGCTCGACCAGCGTGTGGCCCTGGTAATTCGTGGCCGAGAACAGATCGAGGATCACGCAGTTGCCGTCGGTGATGATTCCTCGGTTTGGGTCGACCACATGTGTCACGTTGTTATGGACAATGTTGTTGGCGATCACGTTGTCGATGCCGGCCTCGTTGGGCCCATACGGCTTGAAGATCGAGATACCGCTGGTCTGGTGCGGGCTGCGCATCGTGTTCCCATGGATGTGGTTGCCGGTTACCTTGATCGAACCAGAGTTGATAGCGGCCACGCCCGAGCCTGCCCAGCTGTGAACGTGATTGGAGATGACGTCGACATGGTGCGCACGGTCACGGATGAGGACGCCGGAGCCGGTGTTGCCGCCATGGCCGATGAGCTCGAGCCCGCTGATTCGGACGTAGCTCGAGTTGGAGACCAGCACGCCGTCCGCGCCCGTTGGGGCAATTCGGGCACCAGGTTCTCCGCGAAACGTCGTCCAGCGGCCGTTGCCATGACGGTTGATGATCTGGAGCGTCTTGCGATACGTGCCAGCGCGTATGACAAGGGTGTCACCCGGCCGCAACGCGCGGCTCGCCACGCCGAGGTCGTTGTACGGGCGACCGGCGGAGCCGTCTCCGCCACCGGCAGCACCGGCCTTGACGTAGAGCGTGCGCGCCGATGTTGCCCCTGCAGGCGGGGCGACGACAAGTACTGCTGCCAGCAGAACCATCACCAAGAGTGTTTTTGCATGGCTGGTCCAGCCGGATTCGTTGGTGGTCTTCACTTCAGTTTCCCTTTCAGTCACCAGATGGGAATCTCATGTGTGATTCGCACCACGGTCGGTGACCGTTTGTCGCCCGGCCGCAATGTAATCGACATGAAATTGAAATGTCTTGTCGGGCGACAGATTGGCCGATAATTGTTCCGTGACGTCGTCTCCACGTATTGCGTTCCTTCATCTTGCGTTCGAGGACTATTCGGCGGCGATCGCAAACGAGCTCGCTTCGATCGTCGACCTCACGGTGTTCACGCCAGAGCCGCTGCGGGAACGAATGGCGTTGCGATTGGGTGATCACGTTCGTCTGGAGGCATTTGCGAAGCCGCGCTTCCGGGACCCCAGGAACATCAGGACAACGCCGTCGCTGTTGAGGCGCCTACGCGAGTTCGACCTTGTCCATGTGCAACAAACGGGGGATCCGTGGGTGGATCTCGGTCTGTCAACGTTGCGTATGCCGAAGGTCGTGACGGTGCACGATGTCCACCCCCACACCGGTGACGGCGACCGCATCCCCGGTAGCTACCCGGCGCGGCGCGTGATGCACAAGACCGCTGCCGGTTTCATCGTGCATACTGACGAGATGCGGGCGGAACTTCGAGAACAGGTCGGAGACGCGCCCATTTCGGTCATCGACCTACCGGCGATGCGTTCGGTCTGGATTGGTGATCGATCGCCGAAGGTGAAGCCAACCAACCGTCATGACGTGTTGTTCTTCGGTCGAATCTGGACCTACAAGGGTTTGGACATCCTCGTGAAGGCGATGCACGTTGTCCGTGAGCACGTGCCGGATGCCCGACTTGTCGTTGCCGGACGCGGGGCTGACCTCGAATCGGTCTTTGTTGGGACGGTGCCCGACTGGGTGGCGCTGCACAACCGCTTCATAGACCACGACGAGATCGCCACGTTCTTTGAGGACGCTGCGGTCGTTGCCCTGCCGTACCGTGACGCCACGCAGTCGGCGGTGGGGGTGATGGCGATCGATTTCCTGCGGCCGGCGGTGTCATCTGCCGTGGGCGGCCTGCGGCAATTGTTCGCCGGCGACTCGGGCGGCCGTCTTGTGCAACCTGAGTCGGTTGAGGAGCTCGCAGAAGCACTGGTCGAGCTGTTGTCGGATGACCAGCTCTACGTCGAGAGCCAGGAGCAGTTGGCAACGACGTTCGAGAGGCTGAGCCCCAGAGGCGTTGCAGAGAAAACCGCTGGTTTCTACGATGAGGTGCTCGCGCACGCGCCATAACGCAGATAGGCCAATCGGCCGATCGCCCGAAGGGTGCGGGAGAAGGCATACTTTTACTGCGTCTTGTCGCCTCTTCACGCAAGATCGCAGAAACGAGAGCAGCGTCGCCATGATGTATGAGAACCCGGATGCTCGGGAGACCCCAGGACTTGAGGACTATCTCGCCGCACTGCGGGCTCGGTGGCTCCTGGTTCTGATGATCACCGCACTGTTCACGATCCTCGGATACGTCTACGTGCAGACTCGAAGCGTGACGGTCGAGGCACGCGCCGAAGTCCTCGTCAACCCGGCGCCAGTGCCGCGAACGACCGAGAACAACCTGCCTCGCATCTCGCTCGAACGAGAGCGCGGCGTGCTGAGCTCGCTTCGCACAGCCGAACTTGCTTCGCAGAAGCTGGGCATAGGTGATCCGGCCGACGTCCAACGCAACGTCAAGGTCGAGTTCGAACCCGACTCGGACATTCTGGCTGTCCTCGTCAAAAGAACCGACGCCGAGCTCGCTCGCGATACTGCGAATGCGCTCGCGGAGAGCTACGTCGAGCTCCGTATCGCCGACGCCGCGGCCAGCGATCAGGCGTTGACCGACAGCTATACCGCACTCGAGGTTGAGCTCGTCGCGCAAGAGGCGGCGCTTCTCGTGCAACAGGAAGACGTGCTCGACCAAATCTCGAGGCTCGACGAATCGTCGCCGTCCCTCAACCAGCTGTCGACCAGCGTCAACAGCGAACTCAGTACGGTAAAGCAGCAGTTGCGTAATGTCCGAACCGACATCAACAATGCCGAACGCAACCAGGCCATTCGGTCGGTCGCGGCCGAGGTCATCCAGTTCGAGGAGATTCCTGAGTTCTCGGGCATCGGCGATCGAACCGTCTATCTCGGCACCTTTCTTCTCGGCCTCATCCTTGGCATTTCGACAGCGTGGGTGCTCGACAGGTTGGACCGCACCGCACGCGAAACGGACGATGTCGAGCTGGCCGTCGGGAGCAAAGTGTTGGGTGCCATTCCGGAATTCGGCATCAGCAATCGGAGCGGCGCTGCCGCAGTTGTTATGTTGAGCGGTGGTCGGTCGAATCGGGTGCAACGCGCCCGCGAGTCGTTTCGTCGTCTCCGGTCAAGTGTGCAGTTCCTGGCAGCCAGCAACGAGATGAAGAGCTTCGTCGTCACCAGCGCTCGGCCGGCCGAAGGTAAGTCGGTCATGATCACCAACCTGGCGGTTGCGTCGGCACAGAGCGGTTCCAATGTTGTGCTCGTCTCGGCTGACATGCGTCGTCCGATGGTCGAGAAACTGCTCAGTTTGCCGAATCCGGAGAACGGATTGTCCACCTACCTTGCCGGAAGTGACCGGTCCGACATCGCGTTGCGGGTGGACGGCATTGCGAATCTCACTGTCGTTCCGGCTGGACCCCTGCCGGACAATCCCGGCGAGCTGCTCGCAAGCCAACGCTTCGGCCACTTCATCGCCGAGCTCACCGAACAGTTCGACTTCGTCTTCGTTGACGCACCACCGGTGCTCAGTGCTGCCGACTCGATGTCGGCTGCCGTGCACTGCGACGGCGTCATCGTGGTGGTCGACTCGCAGAACACCGACACTGATGCGTTGCTACGTATGAGCTCCGAGATTCGCAGGGCCGGTGGCCAAGTTGCCGGCGCGGTGATGAACCGTGACAAGTCGGACAGCAGCGGCATGTTCAGTCGTGATCGTTATGCATACGAGAAGGTCTCTTCCCAGGTCTCCTCATGACAACCTTCCAGCCCACGGTCGAGGACCCGGGTGAATTGACGCTTGGCGGCAGCTCACGGGCCAGCAGGCCTGGTCTCGGAGAACGAACCGCTGCGCTGGCAACGATCGTCTTCCTCATTGTCGGATTGCCGCTCGATTGGTTCAATCCGCCGCCGCGGGGTGCACAGCTCGTCGGGGGCGAATCACCGCTGGTAATCGTTGCCTTCCTCGGGCTTGCCGGGACGGTCTTCTACTTCATGGCAGGGAACTGGCACATCCTTGTTCGCGTTTCTCTTCGGTCGCCGCTCGTGGTTGCGCTGCACTTCCTGATGGTCGCCTCGAGTTTCTGGTCCGTCAGTCCGGGCACATCCTTTCGTCGGAGTGTGGCAATCAGCCTGGCCGCTGTGATCGCCGTCTATCTTCTCACCCGCTTCACCCAGCTCGAATTGTTTCGGATGCTCGCCTGGGCGATGTTGATCGCAGTGGTCCTGAATCTGTTGTTCTTCTTCGGTTTCCCCGATCTCGCTCGAACCTTCGAACGACGCAGCGGCAATATGGTGATCACGGGTGTGTTTTCCAACAAGAACAGCTTCGGGCAAATGGCGATTCTCGCCGTCTTCACGTTCGCTGTCGCGATCCGCGCCGACCGACGTTTCCGGCTCCTCTGGCTCGCGTCGATGCTTCTTGGCATCGTGTTGGTCGTTCTCTCGCAGTCGAAAACTTCCCTAGCCACCGCTGGCCTCGGCGTAGTGCTGTTGGCTTTTTACCAAGTGTTCCGTGCCCGAAAGACAATGTTCGGAGCGGTCACTCTGCTTGTTCTCGGCGCAAGTGCGCTGTCGATTGCCTTCACCGTGGCCAATATCGAATTCCTCAGTGGGCTGCTTGGGCGCGACGCCACAATCTCTGGTCGAATGCCGCTTTGGGAATCCGTGATCGATTCCTTCGACGACAGGCTCCTCTTCGGGCACGGGTGGGCTGCGTTCTGGAACGGGTTCTTTTCGCCGGCCCACGAGCTCTACATCCAGAACTCGTGGCTGCCCCCTTCTGCGCACAACGGCTTCCTCGACCTGATCACGCAACTTGGATTCGTCGGTTTCGGAGTCGGAGCGATGATGTTCCTCGTCGGACTTCGCCGGGGAACAGTGCATGCACAGAACATTCCAGGCATCTTTGGTCTTTGGCCACTCGGCGTTATTTCGATCGCAGTCGTCTATTCGATGAGCGAATCCAGCCTGATAGGCCGTCATATCTTCTGGGTGCTCACCGTCATGGCTCTTGTTGTCGTTGATCAGCCGACAAGGACACTTTCGCTACCGACGGCCGCGCGGCGCAGGATGTTGGTCGCGGCGTCAAAACGTGTGGAAAATCAACAAATTGGGGCATGAGTCGTTCAGACCTGAACGGTCTAAGTATTTCGAACTGATTACGAAAATGGGATAAAGGGTGCGGCAGGGTCCACCGAAACCCTTTCGTATGATGCGTAATCAACTCACTATTCGAACCTTGTGCGCGTCTCTGGCGATTTCCTTGGCTGGCGGCGCATTGATCTCAACGGCAGCGGAGGTTCGGGCTCAGCCGAACGTCATGGTGACCAGCGCCCCGGGAGTGGAGGGAGTCGCTCGACACCTGGCCTCGCCGTCCCAACCGGTGGAGGCACCGTCAACGGACGCAGCAACTTCGCCCGGCCGCTCTCTCGCGTTTGTGGCAGCGGCACCGATGGCGACCGCCGGTCCGGCCGTGGCGGTTGCCCCACCCACACCAACGGCGACACCTGCTGGAGCCGCGCCTCCAGATGCCGCAGAGACACCGACCTCCAAGGTGGCGAGCGCTGGTGTCGGTGCTCCAGCGATCTCGAGCGCCTCGGCGGCTCCCCGTGCGACCGTGACGCCGACCACGACCACGACCAAGCCTGCTCCGGCCACAACCGTGAAGCCTGCTCCGGCCACAACCGCCAAGCCGGCCCCCTCCACGACGGCTGCCCCCAAGCCGCGTGTCACAACCACGACGGTACGACCAACCACGACGACGCGTCCTCCGGCGACAACCAGCGCGCCACAAACGACTGCTCCTGCCCCGGCACTCACCGGTGAGGTTATCCATGTGCGCGCCGGTGGATCGATCAAGGATGCAATCAACCGGATCAACCCCGGCGGAACGGTACTGGTCCATGCCGGCACCTACCCCGGCTTCACGGTCACCAAGAGCGGCCAGGCCGGCAAGTTCATCACCATCGCCGCCGCCCCCGGTGAGCGGGCGCTACTCGATCCGCACCAGCACTCGGGCATTGTCATCGACAACGCCCATCACGTTGAGGTTCGAGGCTTCGAGATCAAGGGCCACAACAATGCCTCCGGCACCGGTATCCGCATGATCAACGACTCCCACACGGTCCGCATCGTTGGCAACAACGTGTACGACTTCCCGGGAAGCGGCATCGAACTCAACTTCGCAGCGGGCGCCCACATTCTCAACAACCGCCTCCACGGCAACAGCCGTCGGAGCCCCTACCAGACGAGCGGACTGTCGGTCTTTAAGGCCCGCGGTGCGAATGGCCCTGGGTGGGACAACGTGATCAGCGGCAACATCATCTACGACAACATCAACATTGTCCGCTCGAACGTCAACAAGATCACCGACGGCAACTGCATCATCATCGACTACAACAAGGAGTTCAACTATCAGGGCAGCTTCCTGATCTCGAACAACATCTGCACGAACAACGGCGGTCGTGGCATCCACGTCTTTCACAGCAGCAACGTCCTTGCGATCAACAACACGCTGTACAAGAACCTGACCCATCCCGAAATCCAGGATGGCGAGCTCACCGCTCTCGAGTCAAACAACATCGTGTTCCGCAACAACCTCGTGTGGTCGATCGACGGCAAGCGAGACATCCACCAATGGCGTTCGACCGGCGTCGTCGCCGAGAACAACTACATCGTTGGCGACAAGCGTGACGGCGTCGGCGGCAACAATCCGCTGATTGCCAACCCACAGCTGAGAAACCCGAACGTCAACCCATCGGCGAACGACTTCCGGCCAAACGCTGGCAGCCCGCTCATCGGTGCCGGTAGCCCGAAGGATGCGCCGAGCCGTGACATGCGTGGCGTCGCACGATCGAACACCCCGACGATCGGTGCGCTCGAGTCCTGACCCCTCAGCAGCGTCGGTCCTCACTAGAGTTCGCTCGGGCGATGCAACGGTGAGGGCCGACGATGATGACAACCAGGCTGAGAGCGGTCGCCGCCACAGCGCTGTTCGTCGTTGCGGCCAGCGCCTGCGGCGTTGACGAGGCCGATGCCTCGGCCGGTCGGACGCTGGTTGAGAGTTCAAGTACCACGTCGATTTCGACGACGCCCACGACTGTCGGTCCGATGAGCGCGACGTCGATGTCCTCCACATCGAGCTCGACCACTTCGACCACGACGAGCAGTACCACAAGTACGCTGCCGCCAGTCGATGCAACAACGTGGATTGCCGATAGCGCCCCGACCGTCATCCCTGTCTACGACACGGCCTGGCAGTTGTTTGCGCTGGCTACTCCAGAAGAAGCCAACGGCTACTTTGCTGCGCTCGCTGACTACGGATTCTCCGGTGCCTGGGCAGCGGTGCTGCATCACGAGCCAGCGACCCTCGCCGACAACTTCGCGGGTGGCGGCCGTATGGGAGAGGTGAACAGCGATGGATACATCGCGCTCGATGAGGAGTACATCCAGCGAGTAGTCGACATCCTCGATGCCGCACATGCCAATGGCATGAAGGTTGGGGTCGTGCCGGCCTGGCAGAACCTGTACCTTCCGGGCGGCGCCTCCGATGCCGGCAACGCTGCAAGCGATGAAGTTCGGGGATCGATCAACGAGACGAACGCCTGGGCGTTTGGTCGACAAATCGCCGAAGCTATTGGTTCGCACCCAGGCGTGAGCATGTGGGTGTTCGGCGGTGATGCCTCGTCGAACAACACTGAGGACAACAAGGCCATCTGGCGGCTCGTCGCAAATGGCATCAAGAGCACGGGCAACGAGCACAGAATTGCGTATCATTCGCCGACTGCTGTCCACGATCAGAACAACTACGCCGGCGAGTGGTGGCTCGATGTTGCGGCACCTCAAACTGGGCACACGCAGACGTCAGACGCCGCGCAGTTGCAGCTTGAGGCGAGCCGCGGCGCATATGGGGTACCGGTGTGGTCAGGGGAGAGTCGGTATTTCAACATCGACTTTGATTGGATTCCGGCCGCCTTCAGGAATCCGGGCGTAAACGAGATGCGCAACGACGCATTGGCCGCTGAAGCTGCTGCTGTCGAGGGTTTTGTGTACGGCGACGCCGGACGATGGCGGTGGTGTCGCCCGGGAGGAGACCTCACACCGTGTTCGCGCGATGACATCGGCGCGTCGTTCGGTGCCGCCGAACGGGCTGTTGTCGACGTGTTCCGAACGCCATGATCGAGGTGAGGCGGACCAAAATGCCCACTGACGAAATCCGGCGAGGGCTTCTACCATGGAGCTTCGGACAACTGGGCGAACGGCCTTTTCAGGGCTGAAGGAGACGTGGTGCCAAGCGAGCGGATGCGCGAGAGAATCGTACTCGTCGCCGCCGTGGTACTTCTGGTGGCGGTGTTTGCCGGATCTTGGGTCGCTCTGCGCGATGAATCGGTTAACGCGGGCCCAGCACCCGATCTGCCCGACTATCAAGCCCCAACATCACTCGTGCCTCCGGCCGACGCCCAGACCACCGAGCCGCTCGAAAGTAGCGAGGAGGATACGACCGGCGAGACCGCGCCGGCAACGGTCGAGTCGTCGACCACACAACCACCGGTTGACACGACAACAGTCGGACCGGGCGAAGACTACGCGCTTCTGCAGAACGCTATTCGCGACGCGCAGCCCGGCGACATCATCGAGGTGATCGGAGGGACCCACCCGCATCAGGTCGTCCCCGTGAAGGGAACCTTCGACGCATGGATCCAGATTCGCGCATCAGAAGGCACATCACCCATCATCGCCGTGGAGGGTGAATTCCCCGGCTTCGAAGTGACCCAGGCGGAATTCATCGAGATCAGCGGATTCGAAATCGACGGCCCACCAACCACGGTGTCTGGAGCAGGCGTCCGGATCTGGGAAGACTCCCACCACATACGCGTGGCGAACAATGTCATCCATGGCTTTCCTGGCAGCGGCGTGGAGGTAATCGAATCCGGTTCGGTTGCTGTGGTTGGTAATGAGATCTTCGACAACTCGGCGCGAAGCCCGTATCAGACAAGTGGAATCGCATTCTTCAAACCGTTCGGCGATGACGGTGACGGATTCGAGAACATCATCGCCGGCAACAAGGTCTACCGGAACGAGAATCTCGTGCCGAATCCGGTGCACGGAATCACCGACGGCAACTGCATCATCATCGACAACACGCGCTGGCCCCGCAGTGACTATGAGTACCCGGGCGAGACCCTGATCGAGAACAACGTCTGTTTCGACAACGGCGGCCGCGGCATTCACGTGCTGAAGGCCGACGACGTCTACATCGTGAACAACACCCTCATTCAGAATCTGCGAACAACGGAGATCATTGGTGGCGAGCTGAGCGCAGATGACGCTCGCAACGTCATCTTTCAGAACAATCTGGTGTGGGCCCGCGATCCCGACGACAGCGCATTTCTCCTCCGGTCTGAGTCCGTCGCGTTCGAGAACAACGGGTATGTGATCGCCGACGGGGGTGGTGGCGATGTCGAGGACTCGGCCATCATCTTGACTGACGCTGGCCTTGTGAACTCCTCGCTGGATCCGCTCGAATTCGATCCTCGACTTGCTGCTGGCAGCGCAGCTCTGGGAGCCGGCCGATCCGAAGGCGCCCCGTCGGTGACGTTTGACGGCGATACCCGTCCGACTACGCCGTCGTTGGGTGCCCTGGAGATGGCTCCGAGCTGAGCAGGGCGACCCAGAGCGCGACCGCAAGTATCGCCTCGGTGGCAATAGTCGAGATCAGCGCCCCTTCGAGTTCGAGGCGGGGGATGAGGATCAGGTTCATCACGATGTTCAGAACCGCAGCGGCGAACGCAAGCCGCACCCGACGGTTGTTTCGTCCGGTCCCGGTGAGGGACTGACCGGCGAAGAGCTGGCCGACCAGCAGCGCAGGCACGATCGCCAACCAGCGAACGACACTGACGGACTCCTCAAATCCACCAAAGATTGTGGGGAGTGTCGGCGCCAGAAGCCACATCGCGGCGCCGGCTACGAGTGCGTACCCTTCGGCCAGCGCGGTCAGTCGGATCGCCAGGCGCGTGGAGGCGGCGCCGTCATCGCCTCTCCGAAAGAATCGCGAGTAGGTGGCATTGACCAGCGCCAGCACCGGCACTTGAGCGGCCGTGAGGATGCGGTAGCCAGCGGTGTAGTTGCCCGCGGCACTTTCGAAATCCGATCGAAGCAAGAGGTATTTGTCGGCCTCGTTCTTGATGAACAGCGAGCCCGCGCTGATGCCGAATGGCGCGCCGTCGCGGGCATCGAGACGGGTGGGACGACCCGCGGACGGAAGGTGCCCGAGGTGGCGGCGGATGAGCTCCACTCCCACACCCAAGGCGACAGTGGCGGCGGCAAGGTGAAGAACCCCCCAGACGGCCGGGCTGGTGCCCTCGAAGCCGAAGACGAACACGATCGAAAGGATGAGTCGCAGCACTCGGCCGACGACCTGGGAGACGGAGGAGATCCACAGTTCCTCAATGGCTTGCGCGCTTTGGCTCACAACGATCGACAGTGGGTTCGCCAGGAGTTCGGCCAGGCCCAAGGCGATGAGAAGACCGGTCGGGGATTGTGGCAGCACCCAATCCCGAAGCACCGCGACGATCACGAACACAATCGCGCCCCCTGCGGGAGCGAGTGCCACGTAACGGCGCCACGCTTCAGACAGCGTCGAGCCCTGCTCGTTGACGGCGCGAACGATGAGGTGGCCTGCCCCGAGTGCGCTCATCGGACCGAGAAGGAACATCAACGCCATCGTTCCGCCGATGAGTCCGTATCGTTCCTCGCCCAGTCCGTTGGTGAGAACGAGTAGGGTTCCGAGATTCGCGGCGGTTGCGATGAGCCCGGCCCCGAGCTCCCAGATGGTATTCCGCGCGACGCGGCTGCGGCTCACGCGAGAAGAGCTTCGTAGCCGTCGACCATGTCGTCAACGGTAGTCACTTCAGCATCCTTCATTCGGGCACGCAACGAAGTGAGGGCCTCGGGATCCAGCGCCAGCTCCGTCATCGCGCTGGCCCACGCGCTGGAGTCCTGAGGATCGAGGTAGTCGGCCGCATCACCCAGAACAGCACGGTTTTCGACGATGTCCGAGCTCACCACAGGTATTCCAGCCAGCGTCGCCTCGATCAACGTGAGCGGCCGGCCTTCATGCAGGGACGGGAAGAGTAAGACGTCCGCGGTGTGGTACAGCTCGACGATTTCGGCTCGGGGGATGTTGCCGGTGAACGTCACGGCCACATCGAGTTCCTTGGCGAGCCTTTCGAGTTCGGGTCGCAGGGGCCCGTCGCCGGCGATGATCAAGTGGACGCTCTCGGCGTCCCCGGCGGCTTCGACAATCACTCGCTGGTTCTTCTGATGTTCGAGGCTGCCCACGGACAGCGCCATGAGCTGGCCCGGCTCGATGCCGAACGACTGGCGCACGAGCTCACGGGAACGGGGGGTCACGGCGGGAATCGACACGCCGTTGAGGATGGTGGACGCACGTTGGCGGTATCGGGCTGGATAGTCGGCGACTTGATCAAGGCCTTTCTCGCTGACGAACACCACATCCGTATAGAAGCCAAGGGAGCCCATCAACTTCTCGATCCACACCCACGGGCCTCCCTGGTAGGTGCCAATCGGGTTGTGGTGAATGACGATTCTGCGTCTGACACCGAGAAGTCGCAGCAGGGGAGTGGTGATCAGAGCGGCAGCGGTGGTGTGGATGATCGCGGCGTGCGGCTTGACCGAGCGGACGTATTTGGCGAACTTGACGAGAGTGGTGAGGGTCGAGAGCGGTGACACCGCGCCATCGTTGAGCACGACCGCGTCGGGAATGATGTCGATGCCGCCATTGCGGGGGCGACGAAAGAACCCCACAACTTCGACGTCGTGCCCCCGCTCAGCGAGCCCGATCTCGATGTCGCGGGCGACCTGTTCGCCGCCGCGATTGTGCAACTGGAAGAACACCTCGAGGACTCGGGCAGGGCGGGTTGCGGTCTCGCCTGACATCAGGAGAGTATCCTTCAGTTCGTGGCCGCCTTGTCTGATACCCCTGACGAGCGCGGCTCGAGAGAGTTGCATTTCCTGTTTGGTGTCGCGCCGCGATCGGGCACCACCTATTTGGGTGACCTACTAGCGTTGCACCCCAGATGTGCTCTCCCGGCCGATCTGCCTGAGGACGGTTTTCTGAAGGCGCTCGGTGCGCTCGATGGATACGTTGCGGAGGTCCAGTCGCTCTGGCAGAGCTGGCCCGATCTGGCTGTTCCAACCTCCGCAGAACTCCGTGCCGCGGTGGGTGCGGGGCTTGGCGACTTGCTGTGCACACGCTCCGGCGCCGAGTTCACGCTCTCGAAGACGCCATATCCGACGAACCTTCACCGCCTGCGCGAGGTCTTTCCGGATTCCAAGGCGGTCGTGATCATTCGTGACGGCCGTAGCGTGACCGAGTCGATGGTCCGGACCTGGTCGATGCGGTTCGACATGGCGGCGGCGCTTTTCCGGGACGGAGCGCGTTCGGTCCTTCAGGCGATTCCCAACCCCGATTCACCGCCGGCTCACCTGCACCTGGTCCGGTACGAGGATCTCTTTGAGGACACCCAGCGTGTCCTGAACGACGTGCTCGGATTCTTCGGACTTGAGGCGGACGAGATGCCGAGTGGCGCGATCGCGGATCTTCCGGTTCGCGGGTCCTCAACCGCTCGTGGCGACAAAGATGGCGCCGGCGACGTCCACTGGGAGGCCGTCAAGCGGCCAGCAGACTTCAATCCCGTGGACCGCTGGTCGGCTTGGGACGAGCGGCAACATCGCAAATTCGCTGCAGTCGCAGGCCCCGAAAACGTCGCGCTCGGTTATGACGCAGCTACTGCTCAGGCTTCAGACCGCGCAACCGAACGTGCTTTCAGCCTGAGACGAACTGTGGCTCGGTGGATCAAGTCGACTGATACACGACGTCCTTTCGGCGGCATCTAACCCCTGCGGTTCCCCCCGGAACAGCTGGGGCAAGTCTTGGCACGGGTCCTATGATGGGTGCCATGACAACCGCAGATATTGGCGTCGACCTCAGCAAGTACGACCTTGGTTGGAGTGACGCCGAGGACTACATCTACAAGCCCAAGCGCGGG
>JABDJC010000089.1 GCA_013003395.1 Acidimicrobiia bacterium | reverse complement strand
AGCTCGGGCTCCGTGAGTCCGGCCCACTCGGCCTTCTTGGCGCCGAGCATCTTGGCCACCATGGCTGCTCCTCCAGCGAGGACCACCAGTTTCAGAAGCTTCTTCACAATTCCTCCCTGAGTTCGTGCCCGAAGTATCGCGCACCGGCAGACCCAACGCTTCGCCCGCTAGTCGGAGAAGTGATCGGCGAACGCCGACTGGTCATAGGTGCGATGCCAGAACTCGACGTACACATCCCGCGGTATCGCGAGAACCGTGACGTCCTGATCTGCAACGATGTCGGCATTGCGAATCGAGCCGCGGATGACCCCCGTCACACCGACAGGAATCCACGGCCGAATGTGGAACTCTCCATACCCTCCGAGAGGAATACCGCGCAGGCCCTCCCCTTCTGCGATGTATACGAATCCCGCCGGAGCACCGGCATGGATGAGGTATTCATCTGCCTGGAGATGGAGTCGACGAACGTGAGGGAATGCCGCAGCAGGATCGATGTCGTCGGTGCGATGGCCGAACCGCGCCACCTCGGCAAGCACGCTCAGGCAATGGTCACGATCCCAACTCAGCACCTCGCCGTTCAAATAGTGGGCGCGTTCGAACGCTGATTTGGATTGCAGAGAGGGAACGACCCGTGCCTGAGCTCCGGCGGTTGGGTTCAACTCCGTCAGGGCCTGACGCACGAGATCGGCGAAAGCAGGGTTGTCGTCAGCCGACTCGAGAAGGATCTCGACATTGCAGGATTGACGCAAGCCGTTGTCTCCAGCCGGACGCCGAAAGCTCTCGATGGCGTCGCCTTGGATGTCGTTGACGATCAATGCGGCACACTCTGCGGCGTACAACACGGTTTCCTGATCACTGAATCTGCCGCGATGGAAGGAGATACGGAGATTCCCTTCTTGGTCGAGTTCGCTGCTGGCGACGTTGGCCTCACCGGCGCTGATCCGATCGGGGACTTCCAACAGATACAGGTGACCTTCGTCCAGTCGGAGCGCGTAGATGGCATTGGCGCTTCGCTGGTCAACGAACACCTCGTAGTTGCCTGAGGTCTTCAGAACAGTGCCGCGCTGGCGTAAGGCGTCGGCAGCCCGTAATGCCCGCAGCGTGTCGACGACGTCATCGACCAGTGCCTCGACCTCCGGATCATCGGAAACCACCCAGGAGAAGCCTTCGGCAGCGAAGTCCGCATAGCCCGCGCTGGTTTGCCGATGAGCGAAGCGAGACAGCCGCTCGGCTGGGCTGATCGAGCCGAGCGCAGCCTCGACCTTGCGGAGTCGCTCTTTGGCTTCGGTGGCATCGAGGCCATCGAGGTGCGCTCTCTCGACCGCACTTGCGGCTCGCGCAGCCTGCTGTTGGAGATACAGGCAACGCAAATCTGTTGTGGCTGCCGTTTGTAAGACCTCTCGCAGATCATCACGGTCGTTGAGAACGCTGATGGCGACCTTCGTCTTGCTGTGGCAGACCGCCATCGCAAGCATTTCCCGCAAAACCGTCTGAGGCGCCGTCTGGAGACCGTTGGACTCATGCAAGTCGGACAGGCGACTCGTGAGGCCACCCCGGTCGTCGGCCCACAGCGATGCGAAGACGTCATCGAATTCGGGTGCGAGAACTGTCTGGGTTGCTCGCTCGGGATGCATGAAGCGACCGAACTGCGACAGGTCGACCATGCCCACATCGTGAATCAGCCCGACTACTGCGCCGAACGCCTTCATCCAGCCGAAGCGCTCGGTGGTCCGTTCCGGAATCAACACGCCGTGCACAGCTTCGAGGACCCGTTGAATCTCGTGTGCCACGTCGCGAGCATGGATCACACCGTGGTCTGCGAAAAGTGCGACGTGGTCGGCCGGCGCCGCGAGAAATGTCGGATCTTTGAGTGCTTCCGCCAACGTCGAGCTCTTGTTCACCTTGGCGTAGTACCGGCGTTCGATGGCTGTCCGCAGTTCGGGTGCGATGAACGCATCGAGTGGGTGAAGCTCGGCCACGGCTACGGCGACACGCGGTCGTGCATCTCCGCCAGGTCGGCCAATGTGCCTCGCAGGCGTCTCGTCAACAACTTGAGGAGGCCTCGGGCCACCTCGGGACGCTCGTCGATCAAGTCGAAAAACGACTGCTGATCGAGACTTAGCAGCTGGGTCTCTTCGATCGCGGTGACCGACGCGCTCCGTACCTCAGGATCGAGCAACGCCATCTCCCCGAATACGCCACCAGTGCCCAGTTGGTTGATTTCGTGTTCGCGGTTGTGAACCTTCACGACACCCGAGGCGATGACGAACATCGTGTCTCCGGCGTCACCCATCTCGATGATGGTTTCGCCAGCTGCGACGTCCCTGACTGATGCGATCGCTGCGATACCCGAAAGGATCTCGTCAGAGGTCTCGGCAAAGATGCCTGCGTTCCTGAGTACCAGGACCTTCTCGATGATCGACAACATCGCGCGCTCCCCTTGCGAAGGGTGTGCCTGCTGGAGCCACGCTGCTATCTCGCTCACAAGCTCCGAAGGTGAATCCACCAACGGTGACGTAATTGTAGCCAACTCGGATAGTTCGATGACCCCGGCCGTGTGCAACGCACATGCCTGGGTCCATGAACCAGCGCGACCGAGGCGGTTTGCGGCGAGCTCGGCGAGTTTCGAATGCCCGCCGACTGGCTCCTGAGGGAACTGCCTTGCGAGCCGTTCGAGTCGCTCCTCGGGCGAGATATCGTCCATGACGGACAACACGACACTCCGTAGGGGACGCGGAGTCTCGATGTCGATGATCTCCAACGCATAGGCGACTTTGTCTCCCGTTCCATGCTCGAGATTGACTGCGGCTCGGCGAAGCGCGGCTGCATCGCCATGAAACGACAGCAGGGAGAGCACCCTGCCTTGGCTGGTGCCGACTTCCTCGGCTAGAGCCGATTGGAGTAGCTCGGAGCCATCGATCTCGGCAACGTCTCCACTCGCCGCGGACAGCCAAGCCGCGTGTGAGGCCTCAGCGTGGATGGCCGTCGTCAGGTCGTGACCGCCCTCTTCGCGGTATCCACATCTACTCAGGGCGCCAAGGGCAGCGGACCGCACTTGGGCATCATCCGAGCCGACGAACGGTACGAGAATCTCGATCGCCTGCTCGGCACCGATTCGTTCGCACACGGGGATCAGGTGGATCATCTGGTCTCGGTTGATACCTGGCTCGGCGAGTGCCCTTGCGACTTGGGAGAGGGCAGACTCACCTCCAGCAACCAACGCTGATGTGGCAGCCGACCTGGTCGAACGGTCGGTGAGCGCCTCAATCACAGTCACCCACAGCTGAGGTGCCTTGACGCGGCCAGCGGCCCGCAAGGCCTCTCGCCTGACACTGGCATCTGGATCCGCCATCAGCTTCGCCAGCGGCTCCAGGCCAAAGACTGCACCGCATTCACCGAGAACTCTGGCGGCCATGGCTCGCTCGTCGACCGATTCCGCTTCGACGAGTTGCGCCAGTCTGCGATTCCCCTCGGCCGCTGCTGCCAGCTCCGTGTCCGTCAACTGCGGGTTGTTCAGCAGACCCGCAATGGCTGCGACGCGCGTTTCGGGGTCTTCGGTATCGGCGTGAGTGAGCACTGTGGCCACATCACCGAGATACGCCAGGGTCCGCAAGGCAGCCGCGGCGACCGCTGGAGAGGTTTCGTCCGCGAGGCACTCCCGGACGGCGGGGATGGCGCTGTCGACTCGTAGCTCGTGGACTTGGTCGAGGGCGTAGCGACGGACGTCAGAGTGCTCGTTTTTCAACAGTGTCGGGAGCTCATCGACCAATCCCTCCTGATCGACCTCGGCCAACATCCGCATCGAATACATGACGGCTCCTGGGTACTCGCCGTGGAGGCCCTCTCGGAGAATGTCCACGCTGGCGGCGTCAGAGACCACGAGATCGGCAGTGGCGAGGCGACGCTTCCCGAGTGCCTCGACGAGCGTTGTCCGGTAACCGGCGCCGACCACCATCGCCAGAGCAAGGAGCGCTACGGACACGAGGAGAAGTCCGACGCTGAGTGGCAGTGACGTGGAACTTGCCAAGGTGGTGATCGCCAACATTGCGACACCGGCAACACCGATAGCCAGCGGCTGGATGATGCCGTCGGCGAACGTCTGCACGCGGGTTCGCAGGGCTGCTGGCAACGGCTGATAGACAACCGATCGGGCCGACAAATCCAGCGAGAAGCCGACACCCATTCCCCACATCTTCGTCAGGACGGCAATGACGAAAAGGGCGAAAAGCGGGCCGCTCGCCACGTCGAGTACTACCAATGCAGCAGTCCCAATCGTCAACCCAACGGGCAGGACCAACAAGCTGGTGCGCAGCCCGAAGCGGCCCATGACTCGACCGGAGACGAAGAAGTTGCTGAAGAGGGTGACGACGCCGAGCACTCCGAGGAAGATGCCGAGGAAGCCTGCGAGTTCATCGCCGCCTGGGTATTGCGCTCCCGCCTGGGCGTAGAAGATGTTGTCGAGGAAGTAGAAACCGACCCACCACAGCAGCGTCAAGGCGAAGACCGACATGATGTAGCGGTTCCCGGTGAACTGACCGCGGGCAGATTTGCCTTTGTCGGGCTCCGACTGGCGGCGAGGTGCGGTGTCGGTTGGCGTTGCGACGAGGTGCCCGAACGTGCGCAGAGTCACTGACATCACCAGGAACATCCCGAGGACGCCCAGGGCTGCGAGCCAGAGGAGATTCGCAAGGCCGAGCAGAGACACGATGGGCGGCATCAGGAAGCCGAAGATGACGATGGCGAGCCATTGACCGGCGCCAATGAAGCCGAACAGTCGCTTGCCTTGCCGGACATTGAGGATGCGTCCGGCGAGAGACCAGAACGTCAGGTTGCCGAACAGCACGATTATCTGGAACAGGATCGGCAAGGCGAAGATGAGCCACGACGCGTCCGAGACGGCAAGACCGGTCGAAAAGCCGACCGTGATCACGAGTTGTCCCCCGACGCCGACCTTGAGACGGTTCGAGAACGAGACGCGCTCGCCAACTGCGTTGTACGCGAGGGTGAGGAGAGTGATGACCACCGCCATCGCGATGTAGATGACGGGGAGCTTGTCGGCGCTGAAGCGGGTCAGGAAGAGGGCGAATGCGGTGGCTTGGGTGAATGCAGCAGCAAATCCCATGCAGAAGTACTGCAAGAACAGCAGCATGACGAGCTTCCGCTCGCCGTCGTGAATGCTGAAGACCTCATCCAGCCGGTCGAGGATGGTCATCAGTGTGGCGCCGAGGGTTGACGAGACTGACTCCAGCCGACATGCACACGGGTGACGAGGTTGTCGGCCGGCTCGAAACTCATGGCTGCAATCTAATCCGCACTTGCACAGAGTTCGGATGGGGCATGCTCACGAGTTCGATCGCAGAACGGCCACCTCCGGGTACTGCTCGGGCGGTCCGTAGCCGTTCTCGAAGAGCCAACGGATCGCCGTCAGGCATCGCAGTGAACGCCATGCGCTGATGAGGTCGCGATCGACATCGGCGCCGTAGCCGGCGAGGACGTCGTCCAGGTGTTCTCGATGTGCGAGCGTCAGGGTGGCGAGGTCAAACAATGCGTCGCCTTGGCACGCCTCGGACCAGTCGATGATGCCGGTGATCTCGCCACCTTCGGCGAAGACGTGCTCGGCGTGGAGGTCGCCGTGAGTGAAGGCCGGCGTCCAGGTACGCAGCGCCGCCTCGGCGAGACGACGGTTGCGGCTGACGACGTCGGTGGCGAGAACCTCATTGGCGACGAGCCAGTCACACTCTTCGGCAAGCCGTGACTCGAGTTCGTCGACGTTCTTTCCTGGCCAAGGCGGCAAAGGTGCGTCGTGCAACCTCCGGAGAGCCGCGCCAGCCGCAATCCAGGAGGCGGACGACGGCTCCACCAGTTGGCTGAGAGCTCTCCCGGGTACGGCAGCAAGCGCAAGCGCCGGCGGCTGCCGCCACAGCACGTCGGGAGTGGGAACCGGCGCCAAAGACATCGCCTCGACCTCGACGTCGGTTCGCCCTTGGTCGGAGTCGATCTTCAGAAACACGTCGCCGACGCGCAGTGTCACCCGATCATTGTTCGCAAGGATGATTTCGACGTGTTCCAAGGTCGGCATTGTTGCAGCCGTTCCCATCGTGGCACCCGCCTCTCCCCCACCGCCGTCAGGCAACAGCCGAGCGCTGCCCACGCCCTACGACAGGTTCGCGGTGAGGGTGATGTCGACGTTGCCGGCCATTGCCTGGGAAACGGGGCAGGTGTCTTTGGCCGTCTGCGCGGCTGCTTGGAAATCTTCGGCGGATATGCCCGGCACGTCCGCTTTGAGTACGAGTGCCATCGCCGTGATTCCGGTTCCGGGCACGAACGTTGCCGTGGCCGAGACATCGAGGGAAGCGGGCGGATGGCCTGCCTTCGCCAACCCGTTGGACAACGCCATCGAAAAGCAGGCAGCATGCGCCGCGGCGATCAGTTCCTCAGGATTGGTGATACCACCCTGCTCCTCGCTGCGTGCCTTCCAGTTCACCACCAGCGGTCCGGCCGCACCGGAGCCGAGGGTTGTGGTCCCCGAACCGGTCATCAGATCGCCTTCCCAGTGAGCGCTGCTCGAGCTGTCCAAAGCCATGGTCCCTCCTTGTCGGATGTTCTCGTCAACCTACTGGCCTGGTGGAGCCACCAGTCACCGGAGAAGCGTGCTTCGGGAGTTGACCTCGTCGGCTGTCAGCTGGGCACGGCCGGTGCGTCGACCGGTACTGCGTAGACGACGACGTTGCTGTCGTAGCTGCGAGCGGTGGTGTTGAAGCCTCCGCCACACGTGATAAGGGTGAGCACGGGAGGTCCTTCTCTACTGAAGATCGCTTCGAGCGGAAGTTCGTCCTTGTCGTAGATCGTGCGGGCTTCGGCTCGATAGGTCTCGATCGAGCCGTCATCGAAGGTGACCTCGATGAGGTCTCCAGGCTCGACGGTGCGCAGCTCGTAGAAGACTCCCGGTCCCTGGGAGGCCAGGTCGACGTGCGCAGCCAAGACGGCAGATCCACCCTGACCTGGTGACGGTCCGTACTTGTACCAGCCAACTTGACTGACATTGTCGGGCACTTCCATGTCACCGTTGTCCTCCACTCCGGCAGGCAAGATGGGAGCCACGACGTCGATGGCGGGGATCCGCAACGAGACGGGGAGGCGATCTGGAGTCTGCTGCGCCCCACCGACGGTGAAGCGCAGGGCTGGCGTTGCGAGCTCAGACTGCGGGGCTGTGGTCTCGGTGGTTACGGTCTTCGTGGTTGTGGTCGGCGCCGCGTCAGGGGCAGGTGCGGAGTCGGTGGTGTTGGTGAGTGCCTGCTCGATGGATGACACGTCCCCGGCTGAGTCTGGCGAGTACGACGCGACGAGCCAGCCGATGGCTGCAACGACCATGAGCAGGCCGGTGGCGATGAGGGTTCGTGCACGAGTCATTGGTTCGGTGAGTCTGGGAAAGGTGAGGGAGAGGGCACGGTGCGTGTGCCCTCTCCCTCTTTCCCCCTGAGGAGGGACCTAGCGACGCTCGGCGGCGGCTGCGACGCCCCGTGCGGTGAGAGCAAGTCCGGCGATTCCCAAAGCGGCGATGAGCCAGATGGGTGTTCCGGTTCCGGCGAGTCCACCGGTTCCAGAAGGCACGCTCGTTGGTGGCGTGTGCAGACCACTGATGCTCTGAACGGCGAGCTGGAAGCTGCCTGCGCCGAGATCACCGATTGCGTACACGATGACGTTGGTGCCTTCAGGAATGTTGAGCGCAGGCACTTCGGTCACCACCGTGGCGGCATCGCCGGCAGCCGTCACCTTGACGTTGTAGTCACCAGCAGGCACGTCGGCCACACCTTCGCCGCCGTTGGC
>JABDJC010000070.1 GCA_013003395.1 Acidimicrobiia bacterium | reverse complement strand
GCGATCGTCGAGGAGACTGCGGGACTTGCCAAGGGCCGAGTGATCGTCGTGGTCGGCGCGGGAGGTGATCGCGATCGCGAGAAGCGTCCCCTGATGGGTGCTGCGGCCGCTCGCCTGAGTTCGCTCGTCATCGTCACTGCCGACAATCCGCGATCGGAAGATCCAGCAGCGATTGCCAGCGCGGTTGCCGCCGGAGCACGAGAGGTTGGTTCGGCAGAGGTTGTGGAAGTCGCCGATCGCGGCGAAGCCATCGGCCACGCCATTCGGACCGCCGCTGCCGGCGATGCCGTGCTCATCCTCGGCAAGGGACACGAACAAGGACAAGAGTCCTCGGGTCAGGTCGTGCCGTTCGACGATCGCTCGGTCGCTCGTAGTCATCTGGCGGAGCTATGAACTGGTCGCTGGCACAGATTGCCGCCATCACCGGTGGAACGCTCATCGGTCCAAACGCGACGGTTTCGTCAGTAGGCACTGACTCGCGAGACGTGGCTGAAGGGTCCTTGTTCGTCGCATTGAAAGGTGAGGCGCACGACGGTCATCGGTTCGTCGAGTCTGCCCTGGCAGCCGGTGCCGCCGGCGTCCTCGTCGAGCGAGGGCAAACCGTTGAGCCCAGAGTCGAAGTCGAGGACACATTGGCCGCACTACTCGCGCTCGGCAGCGAACGCCGGAACGAGTTGTCCATTCCCGTGATTGCGATCACGGGATCGAGCGGCAAGACGTCCACCAAGGACTTCGCCGTTGCGGCCTTGCCGAACGCCCACGGTTCGCCACGATCGTTCAACAACGAGATAGGCGTACCGCTGACCGTATTGGGAACTCCGTCCGACGCCGCGCATCTGGTGATGGAAGTGGGTTCGAGAGGACGGGGTCACATCGCCTCGTTGATGGGTGCCGTCCGTCCAGACGTGGCGATCATCACAAACCTCGGTGTCGTCCATATGGAGACGTTCGGAACACCTGCCGGTCTGGCGGCCGCAAAGTGGGAGATCGTCGACGCCCTCGAAGAATCCGGTGTTGCGGTTCTACCGGTGGACGAGCCGCGCCTCCTGCCTCCCACGAGAGTGTTCGCAGGAAGGACCATCACGTTCGGAGGGACGGGAGCGGACGTAGCCGTCGAAGGGCTTCAGTTGGATTCGCGTGGCTGCCCGACGTTCCGATTGTCGACCCCAATCGGAAGCGGTGACGTTCAGCTGGGGGTGATTGGAGCACACCATGCGCTCAACGCCGCCGCGGCAGTGGCGGCAGGTGTCGCGGTGAATGCACCTCTGGATGTCATGATGGCGGGACTCACGGAGGCGCAACTGTCTCCGTGGCGCATGGAACGACACGATGGGCGCTTCACCGTGATCAACGACGCATACAACGCGAACCCGGACTCGATGGCTGCGGCCCTACGGCTGGTCGCCGATTTACCGGGTCGCTCGGTTGCCATCCTCGGAAAGATGGCCGAGCTGGGCCATCTCGAATCGAGCGAACATCAGCGGCTCGGTCGGCTTGCCAGTGCGCTCGGATTCGCAGAACTCATCATTGTTGGCGAGGACCCTGGACTGGCGCTCGGAGCCGGCGCCATCGCGACGAGTGTGGATTCCCATGACGAGGCCGCAGAGGCAGCTCGGAGCATGGTTCGCGACGGTGACGTGGTCTTGGTCAAGGCATCGCGCTCTGTGGGACTCGAGACCCTGGCAAGCAACCTCGCCGAAGACGCCAAGCGATGATTTCTCTCCTCACCGCAGGCGCGGTCAGCTTCGCCGTCACGCTGTTCTTGACTCCGTATCTCATCCGCGTGCTCAGAGCTCGCAACATCGGGCAGTTCATACAAGAAGAGGTCGAAGGGCATCTGCACAAGCGCGGGACGCCGACAATGGGTGGCATCGTCATACTGCTGGCGGTCACCGCCGGCTATTTCTTTGCACACATGCGTTTCTGGGTGCTGGGGAAGGGCTTCACCTTCGAGCTGCGCGAGATTTCACTCCAAGGCTTACTTGTGCTCTTCGCGTTCCTCGGGATGGGACTCATCGGATTCCTCGACGACTACACGAAGTATGCACGCAAGCAGAATCTCGGCCTGTCGAAGCGGTGGAAGTTCATCGGCCAGCTGGTGATCGCCGGCGTGTTCGCCTGGGGTGCGGCCGCAGCGGACACGAGCACAGAGTTGGCGTTCACCAGGGGACTCGGCATCGACCTCGGGCCAATCGGGTACGCGTTTCTCGTGCTCCTGATGCTCACCGGGGCCGCCAACGCAGTGAATCTGGCAGACGGCCTCGACGGCCTCGCCGCCGGTTCAGCCGCCCTCGTGTTTGGCGCGTTCATGATCCTCGGGTTCTGGCAGTTCAGGAACATCACGTTCTACGAGGTCGAAGGAGCCCTCGGACTCGGCATCATGGCAGCGGCGCTGCTCGGTTCCGCCCTCGGCTTCCTGTGGTGGAACGCGGCTCCCGCGAAGATCTTCATGGGCGACGTGGGCTCTCAAGCGCTCGGCGGAGCCATGGCTGGACTTGCGCTCCTCACGAACACTCATCTGCTTCTCATCGTGATCGGCGGTCTCTACGTCATGATCACCGTCTCAGTGATCCTTCAGGTCGCTTCGTTCAAGATGTTCGGCAAACGGATATTCCGGATGGCCCCGATCCATCACCACTTCGAACTTGTCGGCTGGCCCGAAACGACGATCATCGTTCGCTTCTGGATCCTCGCCGGCCTCGGTGTCGGTCTCGGCCTTGGCATCTTCTACGGAGACTTCGTCGCCAACGCCGGGGCGATCCTGCCGTGAACGTCCTCGTGTATGGCGCCGCGGTGAGCGGTGCCGCTGCTGCTGCACTGGCATCGGCCCAAGGGCATAGAGTCACCGTGTACGACCAGCGATCCGATCGTGGCTTGACGGCCAAGGGCTTCCAGACCGTTGTCGGGCAGTTCCGTGACGAGCTGCTGACTGACGTCGATCTCGTGATCACCAGTCCGGGTTTCCCCGAATCTTCGCGGCCCGTGGTCGCCGCGCTAGCCGCCGGGGTGCCGCTTGTCAGCGAGCTCGAATTCGCTGCCGGCCTCCTGGAGGTTCCATACGTCGCCGTCACGGGAACCAACGGCAAGACAACGGTCACCACGCTGGTTGCCGACATGTTGGCAACCAGCGGGAAACGAGTCACGGCGGCTGGGAATGTCGGGACGCCGCTCTCGTCAGTGGTGGATCAGGACTGGGACGTGCTGTCGATCGAGGCGTCGAGCTTCCAGCTCCGGTTCATCGAGCGCTTCAAGCCCGAAGTCGCCGTGGTCCTCAACGTCGCGCCCGATCACCTCGACTGGCACCCTTCGATGGCGGCGTACGCCACCGCGAAGGCCCGAATCTTCGAGAACATGGGCAGCGAGAGTCTTGTGGTCTACGACGCAGACGATCGCGGGGCCAGTGAGCTCGTCGCACGCTCCTCTGCAAAGGTGTGTCCGGTGAGCGGCACGTCGGTGCCCAGCGGCGGCTCGGGATACGTCGACGGGTCCCTCGTCATCGACGGCGTACGATTTCCCACGCCGATCACCACTCGAATTCATCTCGTCGACCTGGCAGCGGCGGCTGTCGCCGCGTCGCGAGTCGGTGCCGATCGAGAGGCCGTCGCCAGCGTGATCGAGGGGTTCGACTCTGGCGCGCACCGGAGAGAAGTCGTAGCAGTCCACGAAGGGTTGACCTGGGTGAACGACTCCAAAGCGACGAACCCACACGCAGCCGTGGACGCCGCCGGATCGTACGAGTCCGTCGTGCTCATCGCCGGCGGTCGCAACAAGAGCCTCGACCTGTCGCTGCTCGGGGAGGTAGCGAGCATCCGTGCTGCGGTCTTGATCGGTGAAGCAGCAGATGAATTGGCGGGCATCCTGGCCCGCCGGACTGTGGTGCGAGCGACTGACATGGCAGACGCCGTGCAGAAAGCCGCAACTCTTGGGCAACCTGGAGATACGGTGCTGCTGGCACCTGGCTGTGCGAGCTTCGACATGTTCGATGACTACAAACAGCGAGGTGACGTTTTCAGATCAACTGTGCTCGACGTTGTGGGGCGACGTGGCTAAAGCTGCAACTCAACCGCTGAGAAGCGTGCGATCCGCGAAGCCGGCGGACTCTGTCAAGACGCCCAAAGCGCCAAGTGATCGTACGGCGATCTTCCTGCTCGTACCGGTCGCAACGCTGGTTGTCGTCGGTCTCGGTGCCATGCTCTCGGCGTCATCGGTTGTCGCCCTACGAGCCGACCAGAGCCAGCTGTACTTCTTCAACCGGCAGCTTGTTTGGACGGTGCTGGGTGTCGCCGCCTTCTTGGTCACGATACGGATCCCATACCGGCTGTATGCCAAATGGGCGGTTCCGCTCTTCGTGGTCAGCACGGTTGGCCTCATTGCCGTGTTGGCAATCGGCGATGTTCGGGGTGGAGCCCGTCGATGGATCGAGATTGGTCCCGTGACCATTCAGCCGTCTGAGTTCTCGAAGTTCGCGACGATCGTGATGCTGGCCATGGTCCTGGCTCGAAAGGACCGACTGCTGTCGGATTTCGCTCACTTCGTCATTCCGATCCTCCTCACATTGGGAACGACGGGCGGACTGCTGATGCTGGAACCGGATTTCGGCACCACGATGATCATCGGCCTCACCGGCCTCGCCATGCTGCTCGCCTCACGAGCTCCGCTTCGGTACGTGACCGGCCTCGGCGCAGCGGGAGGTCTCATCGGGGCGTTCTTCGCCCAAAGCGAGGACTACCGATGGCGTCGGCTCACCTCGTTCCTCGACCCGCTCTCTGACCGTTTCGGCGACGGACTCCAGGCGGTGCAGAGCCGGATTGCGATTGCGACCGGGGGATGGTTTGGTGTTGGCCTCGGCGCGAGCAGAGCCCGATGGTCATTTCTCCCCAACGCCCACACCGACTTCATCTTCGCCATCATCGCCGAGGAGATGGGTTTCGCCGGGGCCATCGTGGTGGTGGTGCTGTTTGTCGCACTCGCCGGCGTCGGCGTGGCGATCGCGTTGCGCGCACCAGACGCCTTCGGACGCCTGCTGGCTTTGGGAATCGTTTCATGGATCTCGATTCAGGCGCTCATCAACGTCGGTGGCGTCACCGTCGTTCTGCCAATCACCGGAGTCCCGCTTCCGTTCGTCTCCAGCGGTGGTTCAGCCCTCATAACCAATCTCGCCGCAATCGGCGTATTGGTGAACATTGCCAGATCGGGAAGGGACTCGCGTAGCGCGCCGAGGGCGAGAGCGCGATGACCTATGCGTTGGCCGCCGCCGGCACCGGCGGGCACGTGTATCCGGCTCTGGCGGTCGCAGATGCACTCGTGGCCCGCGGCGTCTCATCGTCAGACATCGTGTTCTTCGGCGGCAACCGTCTCGAAGCGCGTGCGGTACCCGAGGCCGGATACGAGTTGGTGCAACTCGAGCTCCGTGGTCTGCAACGATCGCTCACCGCCAAGAACTTGGGAATTCCGAACATGCTCCGCAGCGCAATCAAACGGTCGAAAGACGAGATGAGCCGACGAGGAACCGCCGTCGTTCTGGCGTTTGGCGGCTACGTGACGGTCCCTGTCGCTAGAGCAGCTCTGGCGCTTCGGCTGCCGTACTTCCTGCACGAGCAAAATGCGGAGCCAGGCCTGGCCAATCGGATGGTCGCCCGCAAGGCGGCTGCCGTCTTCTGTGCGTTCGAGCCCTCGACTCGAAAGCTGCCGAGAGCGATCGTGATCGGCAACCCGCTTCGTGTTGAGTTTGCAGACTTCGATCGGGCGGCGCTTCGCGACGCCGCTCGCGATCGCTATGGATTGGCTCGGGATGCAAAGGTGCTTGGCGTTCTCGGTGGCAGTCAGGGTGCCAAGATCCTCAACGAAGCGGTCGGACGGATCGCCGGTCAAGGGCATCCCGGGATGGCGGTGCTGCACCTGGCCGGTAGCGCGCATGCGGAGTCTGTCGAAGGCGAGGCGGCGAAAGCCGAAGTGCCATGGAAGGTGATCGCCTTCGAGAAGGACATGCGGTCGTTCTACGCCGCAGCCGACCTCGTCTTGTCACGCGCTGGGGCGCTCACCGTGTCAGAGCTCGCCCGAACGAGAACCCCCTCCATCGTCGTTCCGTATGCAGCTGGGACTGCCGGTCATCAGGCTGCGAATGCCCGTGATCTCGAGAGCGTCGGCGCGTCTGTCGTCGTCGACGAGAGCGACATCGCCACGATCCCAGGCCGCGTACTTGGGCTGTTGAATGACGAGATCGCCCTTGTCGCCATGTCCGACGCCGCCGCCGGCGCCGACCGGGGGGACGCAGCAGGTGTACTTGCCGATCGATTGCTGGAGGTCGCTCGTGGTCAATGAGTCGGTATTGGGATCATTTCCCAAGATCCATGTAGTGGGTATCGGGGGAGCCGGCATGAGCGGCATCGCAAAGCTGTTGGCCAGCCTCGGACATCGCGTGACCGGATCGGATTTGAAGCCTTCACTCACGCTCGACGTCTTGGGCGACCTCGGCATAGAGGTCTGGGCCGGCAGTAGGCCAGATCGGGTGCGCTCGGCGAACCTGGTCGTCAGGTCGTCGGCCGTCCCGATGAAGGATCCCGAGGTCCAAGCGGCAATCGAAGCCGGGATCCAGGTGTGGGAGCGCCCGCAGTTGTTGGCCGCGTTCACGTCGACATTGCCGGCGATTGGATTCACGGGCACCCATGGCAAGACGACCAGCACCGCTTTGGCTGTGTCAGCGCTACGCGCGTCCGGCCACGATCCCACGTTCCTCGTCGGAGGCGATCTGGTCGACCTCAACACGGGAGCGCACCTCGGGGACCGCGATCGTTTTGTGCTCGAAGCCGATGAGGCGTTTGGCACGTTCATCGACCTCCGTCTGGCGGCCCTCATGATCACCAACATCGACAACGATCACCTGGATTTCTACGAGACCTCGGATGCCTTGTTCGAGCAATTCGTTTCCGTCGCCGAGCGGGTCGAGGGTCCGGTTGTCGTGTGTATCGACGATCCCGGAGCGGCCCGGCTCGCCGATCGTGTGGAAGTGGCCACGTATGGCATGACAGACGACGCCGACTATCGCGTCAGCGACGTGCGACATGGGAACTGGGAGGTTTCGTTCACGTTGTCAACGCCGTCGGGCGACCGCCACGACGTAGTGGTGCCCAAGCCCGGCAGCCACATCGCCTTGAACGCCGCCGGCGTTCTGGCGCTCTTTGCCGAACTCGGAGAGGACCTCTCGGCTGCGGCAGCGGGACTTGCCGACTTCGGCGGAGTGAAACGACGGTTCGAGGTCCGCGGAATCGTGAACGGTGTCACCGTCGTCGACGACTACGCACACCATCCAACCGAGATCGCCGCAACCCTCAAGGCAGCTCGGTTGGGAAGTTGGAAGACCGTGTGGGCGGTATTCCAGCCGCATCGATTTTCGAGGACTCTCGAGCACGCAGCGGAATTCGGTGAGGCTCTGCTCGAGGCCGATCGTGTCGTTCTCACCGACATTTATCCCGCAGGCGAGTCTCCTGTGCCCGGCGTCACCTCAGCACTCGTCGCGAACGGGGTTGTCGAGGGTGGGGGAGCAGTCGAGCACCTCGAGCATCTCAGCGACGTGTCTGCGTTTCTCGTGGAACGCGTCGGCGCCGGAGACCTCGTATTGCTGTTGGGGGCCGGCGACGTGAACTCCATCGCCGAGCCGTTGACAGCTGCGCTTGGAGCTCGGACGTGAGCGCGTTCGCCGCTCTCGTCGAGGCGGGCGTAGTGCAGGAGAATGTACCGCTTGCCCCGTTCACCACGTACAAGATGGGCGGTCCCGCGCGCTGGTTTGTCGAGGCCAGGGAACGTCGCCGGCTCCGCGAGGTCATCGCGGCATGGACGAAACGACACGATGCCGGCGCGGCTCTCGTTCTCGGACGAGGCTCGAACATGTTGGTTGCGGACAGCGGATTCGACGGCTTGGTGATCAAGTTGTCTGGCGAGTTTGCAGACATCGTGATAGACGATGACGTCGTCGAAGCGGGCGGCGGCGCTCCGCTGGCCAAGGTCGCTCGAACTGCAGCGGCAGCTGGCAGAGGGGGTCTCGAGTTCTTCGTGGGCGTACCCGGTTCGGTCGGTGGGGCGGTGAAGATGAATGCCGGATGTCATGGAAGCGAAACGGCTGACTGGCTCATCGATGTCGACCTCCTCGATCTCGCCTCAGGTCGTGAGCGAGTCGTTCCGGCAAGCGACTTGGATCTCGCGTATCGACACAGCGCCCTCGCCGACTCGGACCTCGTTGTGGCAGCTCGCTTTCGTACCCAACCTCGTGCCGTCACCGAATCCGAACAGCTCATGCGAGAGGTCACGCAATGGCGCAAGAAGTATCAGCCGGGAGGCACCTTCAACGCCGGCAGCGTATTCAAGAATCCCGTCGGTGACTCGGCAGGACGCCTCATAGACGACGTAGGACTCAAGGGACTCTCGGTTGGCGGTGCTTCGGTTTCGACCAAACACGCCAACTTCATCATCTCAGAGTCGGGAGCCACGTCCCGCGACGTCTTCGAGTTGATCGAGGAGGTCCGTGCCAGGGTGACCGAGGCCACTGGCGTGGAACTGGTGCCTGAAGTTCGCCTCGTCGGTGACTTCAACCCAGCGGAATCCGATGGATAGCCGGATCGCCGACCGCAGGCGCGTGGTGAAGGAGGAAGCAGCGCGAAAGCGGCTCCGCTGGACGATCGGCGTGCTCGTCGTCGCAGGACTCGTTGGAGCAGTGGTCTGGGCGGTGCAATCGCCACTTCTCGATCTCGACGAGATCACCATTTCGGGCGACAGTCGGGCAAGCGTCGAGCAACGCCTCATGGACGCGGGCGTGGCGTCCGGGATGCCACTGCTGAGCGTCGACGCCGGAGGCATCGTCATGGCTCTGGAGAGCGATCCCTGGATCCTCCAAGCCGAGGCTCGAGTGGTGTGGCCCAACGCTCTCGACATCGTCGTTGTCGAACACCTTCCTCGGGTATGGGTGAAGGGCTCGGCAGGATGGATGCTCGTTTCCGAACGAGGCTATGTGGTTGCTACTTCGGCCACCGGGGGGACCGCGCTTCCCCGAATCGAACTGGCCGATCTGAGCGAGGTACCTCTCGGGCAGCGTCTTGACTCGACCGCAGTTCTCGGGGCGATCGAGTTTGTCGCTGCTCTGGACGCCGAGGTGTCGTTTGACGGCACCGAGGAGTCGCTCTTCGCGTGGGTCGACGGCTTGCGGGTCCGGCTGGGACGGCCCATCGACATGTCCGCCAAGGCTGCATCGCTGCGTGCGTTGCTCGATCACGGCGTGCCTCCCGGCTCGACCATAGATCTCTTGTCAGCCGTTCGACCTGCGGTGGTTCCACCTGTGGTGGAGGTCGACGATTCCACCGACCCTGAAGCTGAAGTAGAAGGTGAAGGTTGAGCACTGGGCAAGGGTGTATCGAGGCACTAGGCTGACGGTGCGGCCGAGCGGCCGCACCGAGAGATGACACCCAAAATCGACCTTTGAGTCGAACACACGCACCGGACGGGTGAGGCGTACGAGTCTGGCCGTCAGCCGCAATGAGGAGAACAGCACATGACGAGCGAATCCCGAAACCCGCAGAGCTACCTGGCCGTGATCAAGGTTGTAGGTGTTGGCGGTGGCGGCGTGAACGCCGTGAACCGGATGATCGAGTCCGGTGTCGGTGGGGTCGAATTCATCGCCATCAACACGGATGCCCAGGCGCTGCTGATGTCCGATGCGGACGTCAAGTTGGACATAGGCCGCGAGCAGACTCGCGGACTCGGCGCTGGGGCGAACCCTGACGTTGGTGCTGAGGCGGCGGAAGCGCATCGAGAGGACATTGAAGATGCACTCAAGGGTGCGGACATGGTGTTCATCACCGCAGGCGAAGGCGGAGGCACCGGCACCGGCGGAGCCCCAGTCGTTGCAGAGATCGCCAAAACGCTCGGAGCGCTCACCGTTGGCGTGGTGACCCGGCCATTCGGATTCGAAGGACGACGTCGTTCCGTACAGGCCGAGCAGGGCATCCAGAACCTCAAGGCTGCAGTCGACACGCTCATCATCATTCCGAACGAACGTCTCCTCGAGATCGCCGATCCGAAGACGGCGGTCGTCGAGGCATTCCAGATGGCCGACGAAGTGCTCACTTCTGGAGTCCGCGGCATCACCGATCTCATCACGACCCCTGGCTTGATCAACGTCGACTTCGCCGATGTGAAAACCATCATGACGGAAGCCGGTTCGGCAGTGATGGGGATCGGCAGTTCCAGCGGGGAGCATCGGGCAGAGCAGGCCGCCGAGAAAGCAATCTCGAGTCCGCTGCTCGAAACCAGCATGGAGGGCGCACGAGGTGTCTTGCTGTCGGTGTCTGGCCCGTCCGACATGACGTTGATGGAAGTCAACACCGCAGCGACGATGATCTCCGATTCGAGTGACCCTGACGCAAACATCATCTTCGGTGCGATCATCGACGATTCGCTCGGCGACGAGATGCGGGTGACCGTCATCGCCGCAGGCTTCGAGCGTGAGGTGCGCCGGCCACGGCGGTCGTCGTCAGAGCCGTTGACGGCGGTTCCTCAAGAGGCGAACGACAGCGAAGATCTCGAGATCCCCGGTTTCGTACAGGGATGATCCCGGTCCCCGGCTTTCGGGGGGCAGCGTTCACCTCTGCCGCCGACGGCAATGCCAAATCGGCAGGCGATCGCACGGCGATCTCGCAGGTGCTCGGGGTGTCGCCGAATTGGGCGATGGTGGACCAGGTGCACGGAACCACCGTCGTCGAGGCGTCCGCACCGGGATGGCTGGGGCAAGCCGACGCGCTGTTCACCGATCGGCGGAATCTCCCGATTGCGGTGTTTGCTGCTGACTGCGTTCCGGTTGTGATGGAAGGGCCGCGGTTCGTTGGTGCGGCCCACGCCGGTTGGCGGGGACTCGCATCCGGCGTCATAGAAGTCGTGGTCGCGGCGATGGCCGCGGCTGGATCCGAGCCGGTTCGAGCCGCCGTTGGTCCAGCGATCGGTCCGTGTTGCTACGAGGTCGGCCCTGAGGTCATTGCACAGTTCCCGGAGGAGTCCCGGAGCACCACGACCTGGGGGACTCCGAGCGTCGACCTGGTCGCGGAAGTTCGACGTCGCGTGCCGCACTTGGAGGTCTGGTCGCTCGACTCGTGTACCCGATGCGGCGACGAGATGCATTCGTTCCGGCGCGACGGCACCGCCGAACGGATGGCAGGCGTCGGTTGGATTCCATGATCGAGCACGCACTCGGCACCGTGCGGCAACGGATCGTCGCAGCCGCGTCAAGGGCCGGTCGCGACCCGGGGTCCGTGACGCTCGTGGCGGTGTCCAAAGGTCGGAGCGTGGAAGAGATCCAAATCGCATACGACGCGGGGCAACGCGTTTTTGCGGAAAGCCGTCCGCAGGAGTTGGCGTCGAAGACGCCGCTTCTCCCGGCTGATGTGGCGTGGCACTTCGTCGGCCCGCTCCAGAGGAACAAGGTCAGACTCGTCCGACCGGCGGTCGCGTTGCTGCACTCACTCGACCGCAAATCGCTTGCCGCAGATTGGATCAAGGGAAAGGGCCAGCCGCCACCCGCGCTGTTACAGGTCAACATCTCCCACGACCCGGCGAAGGGCGGCTTCGATCCGATGGAGGTGCTCCCCGTCGCCGACGAGTTGGTCGGGTGGGGAGTGCCCGTACGAGGTGTGATGACGATCCCTGCGCTGAGCGAGAACCGGGAAGAAACTCGGGACTGGTTCTTGGCGCTGGCCGAGATCGGGAGACGGCTTGCAACAACCCATCCGACAGCTTCTGAGGTGTCGATGGGAATGACGGATGATTTCGAGTTGGCGATAGAATCCGGATCCACGATGGTTCGTGTAGGACGGGCTATCTTTGAGGCTTCATACTGATTCACGGAAGAACCATCAATGGCAACCATGTGGCAGAAAACCATGTTCTATCTCGGCCTCGTCGACGAGGACCAGATCCAGGCGGCCGAAGAACACGCGGCGGCCAACGCCATCCAGCCCCAAGCGGCAGTCCGCACCGTCGAGACACAACGTCAACCGGCGGTGCCTGCGACCAGCGGTCCCGACATCCGGCCGCCGGTGCAGAGGACGAGAGGGACCGTTGCCGGTAGGCGCGTTGAGCCTCCAGACCGCAGCAGGCGCCGGATGTCGTCTAACCCGGTGCACGCCGAAGCCGGTGTGCTCGTCACCTCGGGAGAGGGCAACGATCGTCCCGAGCCGAGCGTCTCAGGCGACGATTACGCAGAGGTGATCACTGCGAGCAAGTTCTCCGACGCACAGCAACTCGCCGACTACCTACGAGGCGATCGGCCAGTCGTGCTCGATCTCCGGCACACCGAGCCGGCGATGGTCCGGCGTCTTGTCGACTTTTCGTCAGGTCTCACCTACGCGCTCGACGGAACGATGCGCAAGATCGGTCAAGGAGTGATCTTGGTTTCCCCGGGAGGCGCAAACCTCAGCGTCCAGGAACTGAGACGTCTCGCCGACATGGGGTTGTACCAAGCCGGCGACGTGAGCTGAGCTGCCATGTGCGCCCGCATCTTCTCACTGATCCAAATCGCGCTGATCGCGTGGATCGTCCTCCAACTCGTCGCGAGTTACGGCCGTCTGCCGTGGGGTCATCCGGTGCGCAAGGTGCTCGATGCCCTCAACTCGGTGTTTGATCCGCTGTTGCGTCCAATTCGCAAGGTGCTCCCACCGGTACGAATTGGTGGTGGCGGACTCGACCTCTCGCCACTCGTGCTCATCATCGGCATCCAGATTCTCGGCGGAATTCTCTGTGGGTTCCTCGGCTGAATCGCCGGTTCGCAAGGTGCGTTTTCTCGAACCCCCAGGTACGCTTGCCTTCAGGTGACGACCTGGGGGACCATGGAATTCACGTCAACATCGGCTGCCGCAGAGCGCTTTACGCAAGTTCGTAGGGGCTACGACCCGGCCGAGGTGGAAGCTTTTCAAGCGGAGACCGTGCGCGCGCTCAACGAATACGAGGAGCGCCTCGCCGCCGTCATCGAGCAACTCGACATGGCGACCAGTCGTCTGTCGAACTCGCAGGCCGATGAAGCCGCCATTCATGCAACCTTCGTCGAGGCGGTGCGCACCAAAGAGGAGATGCTCGAAGAGGCTGAAGCCGAATGTCGCCGGGTCATCGCTGAAGCCGAGTCAGCTGGAAATGCAATACGTGAGCAAGCCGAGCGCGAGACTCAAATCCGTGTCGAAGCCGTGAGGCAAGCCCAACTCGAGGCATTGGCAGACGTCGAGCGAATGCGTGAGCAGGCTCGCCGAGACCTCGCCGAGTATCGCAGCGAAACGACCGCCGAGATCGACCATCACTTTGTAGACCTCACTCGTCAGATCGAAGCTGCCCGGGAGTCACTTGCGGCAGCCCAGGCGGCCGAGAGCGATCTTGTCGATACCGGCCGGAATCAGGTGGCGCTCTACACCGAGCAGGCGATGCTGGAGCTCGAGCGTCTGGCGGTCCAAGAGAAGACCGACCTCGAACGCGAACGCGCCGAATTCGAAGCGCTACAGGAGGAGAGCACGAGCCGGGCGAAAAAGCTCGTCGGAGATGCGACCGCCGAATCTCAAACCGTACGCGACGCGGCGCGGGCCGAAGCAGACGACTTGATCGCAGCGGCCACGAGTCAGGCCAATGAAATGACCCGTGCAGCCGCCGAAGAAGCCGAACAGGTGCGGCGGCAAGCAGCCCTCGAAGCCGAGCAACTGTCTGCGCACTCCAGGGGCGTGACGGTCGCAGCAACTGAGAGGGCCCAATCGAGCGTGAGCGCGGCTGCCGAAGAAGCCGAAGCCATCCGAGTGGCCGCCATTGCCGGCGCTGATGAGATGAGGCTGTCTGCTGCCAACAGCATTGCGAAGGAACACGCCGAGATTCTTGCGGAGGCCCAGACCCGGTTCCGCACGGCAGGCGACGTTGTTCGCGATACACGATTGCGGCTCGAACAAGCCGAGCGAACCCGTGCCGGCGTGGAGATGCGGGCAGCAGCCCAGGCCGAGCGGATGCTCGCGGAAGCTGTTGGAGACGTTGAAGCCGCGCGAACTGCATGGGAGGCCGAGCGGCAGGCTCACGAAGCAGATCTCGCGAGACGTGGCGCCGACATCGATGCCGAGGTGCAACGCGCCGTTGTCGATGCACGGACGGAGTTCGACATTGAGCGAGCGTCGATCGAAACAGAACTCGCAAATCGCAGCGCAGAACTCGAAGCGCGCCAGAAGTCGATGGAGCGAGAGCGCATGCAGGCTCAGACTGAGTTGGCGGAACGCATGGCGGCACACACTCGGGATCTCGAAGTGTCTCGGGAGAAAGACGAAGCCGACCTCGCCGAGAAGATCGCGGAGGCCGAGTGGCAGGTGCAACGGGCACAGGCCCAGGCACAAGCCGGTATCGAATCGGCCGAGAGGCGAGCAGCCGCGGAAGTTACCGAGGTGCACGGACGCGTCGAACGTCTTCGTAACACCGTGCATCGGCTGGAGGAAGAGTTCTCCAGGGTCGCTCAGCAAGCAATGAACGAACTGACCGAGGTAGTCGGCGTCATAGACACCGAAACCGCGTTCACCCGAGCTCCGACTGGCCAGAGCGAAGCCGGCGACGACGACGGCATGCCCGGCCGGTTCGACGGCCTCTACATGTCGGATCCCGACGTCGCGAACAAGAAAAGGATCGTTGTCGACCTCACAAAGGGCTCTCACCGTGTCGACGTGGACGCCGACGACGATGAAGAGGAGGAGTTGCCTGGCTTCTACGAGAAGCGGCTGGCAGGCCTGCGAGAACGCCTCCGCAACGCCGAAGACACCGCCTAGGGCGGGTCAGAGCTTCTCGACCCTCATCTGGACTTCGTGGCCGCCAAGGGTTGCTGACGTCCCGGTTCCCGCTGCCCGACCGATTGAAGCCGCCAACACCTCGGCGGCGATCAACGATCCGTGGTCGGCGAACACATGGGCAACCTCGTCTGAATCCGAGTCCCACGTGATGGAGATCCTGTCGGTGACGGCCAGCTGAGCGTCTCGCCGCATGCCTTGCACGAGCGAGATGAGGTCGCGTGCCAAACCCTCGGCCCGAAGTTCATCACTCAAGTCGGTGTCGAGACCCACGGCTATCGGGCCGTCGCTTGCGACCACGACGCCGGGCATCGGCGCACGGTCGATGGCGAGATCGTCTTGGCCCACCGAGCCGAGATCATCAGGAAGCGTCACCTCGGCG
The DNA here is from genome assembly GCA_013003395.1 of Acidimicrobiia bacterium. GTDB lineage: Bacteria > Actinomycetota > Acidimicrobiia > Spongiisociales > UBA5794 > JABDJC01. The sequence continues at coordinate 6,967 of JABDJC010000070.1, read as the reverse complement.
CCGCCGAGAATCGAAACGAGCGTTTCGTGATCGAGCAGAGCTATGGCCTCGGCAGCTTCACGCATTCGTGAACCGAAACGCGGACCGAGCACCTTGAAGTTGGGCTTGGCTGACAGGACAACGAGGCCTCGTTCATCGGGAGTGGTCGTCACGGCCTTCAGATTGAGTTCCTCGGCGATGAGATCGTGGTGGCTTTCGACGGCCGCGACGACGGAGGCATCTCGGGTGATGACGGTGAGGGACGCAAGGGGTTGGCGAACCCGGAGGTCATGCTGCTTCCGCAGGCCTCGACCTAGGTTCACCACTGTCCGCACCACGTGCATCGAGTCTTCCAATCGGGAATCGATCGCCGTGTCGTCTGCTGACGGGTAGTCAGTCAGATGGACGCTGTCGGTCGCATGTCCGGTGAGTCCGCCGAAGATGTCCTCGGTGATGAATGGCAGTATCGGTGCGGCAACCTGGGAGAACGTCACGAGCACCTCGTACAGCGTTGCGAATGCGGCCAACTTGTCCTCGTCGTCTCCTACCGCCCGTTCGCTCCAGAAACGTCTCCGCGATCGGCGGATGTACCAATTGGTGAGGTCGTCGATGAATCCGAGAATCGGTGGGACCACGGCGTACAGCTTGTAGTCCTCCATCTCGCGGTTCACGTCTCGGACCAGACTCTGTAACACGGACACGATCCATCGATCGATCTCCGGTCGGTCCGCCAGCAGTGGCGCGGTTTCGAGGTCCTGCCGCGTGAGTCCGTCAGCTCGGGCGTATGTCGTGAAGAAGTGATAAGCGTTCCAGTACGGCAACAACACCGTCCGCACGACATCTCGCACGCCGTTCTCGGAGAACCGGATGGGTTCCCCGCGGACCAGAGGCGAGTTGATCAGGTACGCCCGAAGCGCATCGGCGCCATAGGTGTCGACCACGCCAATCGGGCTCGGATAGTTTTTGAGCCTCTTCGACATCTTGCGGCCGTCCTCGGCGAGGATCATGCCGTTGACGACGCAGTTGCGAAACGGAGCCTCGTCGAACAGAGCAGTCGACAGCACCAACAGGGTGTAGAACCATCCGCGCGTCTGGTCCAGGCCCTCGGCGATGTAGTCGGCGGGAAACCGTCTCTCGAACCGTTCTTGATTCTCGAACGGATAGTGGATCTGCGCATACGGCATCGAGCCTGATTCGAACCAGCAGTCGAGGACTTCTGGAACCCGAACCATCGTGCCTTCGCAATTCCTGCAGCTGAACGTGACCCCATCGACGATGTGCTTGTGGAGGTCATCGACCATCACTCCGGAGAGGTCGCGCAATTCTTCGCGTGAACCCACGCACGCCGACTCCGAGCACGAATCGCACTCCCACACCGGAATGCAGCTGCCCCAATAGCGATTGCGGCTGATGGCCCAGTCGCGAGCACCCTCGAGCCAGTTGCCGAACCGCTTAGTTCCGATCGCCTCCGGTACCCAATGGATGGTCTTGTTCAAATCGACCATCCGATCACGAAACGACTCCACGCGCACGAACCACGTCGGTATGGCCTTGTAGATCAGCGGGGTGTCTGTTCGAGGGCAGAACGGATATGAGTGACGAATGGTCGTCTGGTGAAACAGCGTCCCTCGCTGCTTGAGGAGCCGAATCAGTACCTTGTCGGCCATCTTGACGTTCATGCCTGCAACGTCGGGTACTGCATCGGTGAAGTTGGCGACGGCATCAATCGGGTCGACGAGAACGTCGAGACCCGCTGCTTGCAGGGCAACGAAGTCCGCTTCACCGTAGGCAGGGGCCATGTGGACCAAGCCGGTGCCCTCGTCGGTTGCAACCGAAGGGCTGTCGATGACGCGGAACGCACCCCGGTCCCGCTCCTCGCCGAAGTAGTCGAATGGCGGGTGGTACTCGACGCCGAAGAGTTCGCTGCCCAAAGCGGTCGTAGCGCTGGTGGCATCGTCGCCAAAGACCCGAGAGACGAGGTCCGCCGACACCCAATAGAACCTGCCGTCGTGTTCGACTCTCGAATAGGTGATTTCGGCGCCCACGGCCACTGCCAGGTTTCCGGGCAGCGTCCAAGGCGTGGTCGTCCAGATCAACAGTCCGTCTCCGGCCTTGACCGGCCCATGGTCAGATACGACGTCGAGCCGAACCGTGATCGCTGGATCGTCTACGTCTTGGTAGTTCTCATTGGCCTCGAAATTCGACAGCGGCGTGGTTGCGCCCCATGAATAGGGCAAGACCTTGAATGCCTTGTAGATGAGGTCCTTTTTCCACAACTCTGAAAAGACCCACCAGACCGACTCCATGAAGTCGACGTCCATCGTCTTGTAGTCATTACGGAAGTCGACCCAACGACCGATGCGCCGTGTCACCTCTTCCCAGTCCTCTGTCGAGGTTTGGACCATGGCGCGACAAGCTTCGTTGAACACGTCTATGCCGATTGCGTCGATCTCGTCTGGGCTGGCTACGTCGAGGTCCTTCTGAACCTCCATCTCCACCGGGAGACCGTGAGTGTCCCAACCGAAGCGACGTTCGATCCGGTGACCGCGCATGGTCCAGTAGCGGGGGACGATGTCCTTGAGGACTCCGGCGAGCAGGTGGCCGTAGTGAGGACTCCCTGATGCGAATGGGGGACCGTCGTAGAAGGTGTACTCGCTCTCGGGTGGTCGCTGGTCGACTGAGCGTTTGAAGGCGTCGACGTCGTCCCAATGCTCCAGGACGCGCTTGTCGAGAGCCGGCAAGTCGACTTTCGGGTCGACAGCGTTGAAATCTTCAGGCATCGGTTCCTCCCGGTGCGACACAATTGTCGACCGGGACGGGTATGACCCGCGGTACCACCCGGCTTGCCAGAACTGCCGTTCTGACCACTCGTTGCGTCCAATCACGGAGGACTCGTCCGGCGGGTTCTACTGATGCAAAGTTGCATGTTCTTCCCGCAGCTCAGGGGTGATGGCCCCGTCTCAGCTGATCGCGGCACTGTACCCCCGTTGTCTCGCTGCGCCAAGAGCCCGCTTACCCTGGCGGGATGTCATCAGGTCGAGCCATTGGACACGGCAGCGAAGGGACGTTCATCACGATTTGGGTGGTGGCCCGATCCAAGAGGCCCGGACTCGATGGCTTTCACGATGGCTCGCTGCGGGTGCGGGTGGCGGCCCCTCCTGCCGACGGAATGGCGAACAGGGAGGTGGCGAAGATCTTGCGGGGAGCTCTTGGGGTTGCTCCGGTCTTGTTGTCCGGCGCCACGAGTCGGCGAAAAGTGTTCGCGTTGTCTGGACTCTCGGTGGCCGAGGCCAGGCAGCGTCTCGACCTGGCCGTTCGCTAGTGCGGCGTTCCGTGGTAGCGTTCCCGCCTTCAGGAGGTACCCATGGCGAGAGAGCTCGCAGAATCGACCATCGCGAAGCTCACGAAGAGCCTCGAAGAGGAGCGCCTCCGACTGGTGGCCGTGATCGACGAGATCGAGCTCGAGCGTGAGCAGATGCGTCTTTCGGAGACTTCCGCAGAGCACAGTCCGGATCCGGACAGCGCGGAAGGTGGGTCACTTGCTTTCGAGATGGAGAAGGAACTCAGCGTGCAACAGAACGCGCGAGATCTGCTGGCGAAGGTCGATCACGCCAAGGTTGCTGTCGAGAACGGTACGTACGGAACATGCGAGATGTGCAAGAAACCGATTCCTCTGGCGCGGCTCGAAGCGCTTCCATACGCGGTGACTTGCGTGGAGTGCGCCTCGCTCCGGTGACGCATCGTTCGCAAGCACTGTCCGTGGCGGCGGCAGTCGTCATCGCTGATCAACTGTCCAAGGCATGGGCACTCAACGCCTTGGCCGACGGCCCAATCGACGTCATCGACGGTTTTCTGCGTTTTGTGCTGCACTTCAATCCCGGCGCGGCGTTTTCATTGTTCCAGAATTCGGGGGTTGCCCTTGCGCTGATCGGATTCGTGATCGTTGGCGCACTGATCGTGATGATCGGAACCGTCGAGCGACGCTATGAAGCTGTCGCAATGGGGATTGTGCTTGGTGGCGCCTTGGGAAATCTCATCGATCGCGTGGCGCGCAGCGACGGTGCCTTTGACGGAAAAGTTGTCGATTTCATCGATCTGTGGAGGATCCCGACGTTCAACGTTGCGGACGCCGCGATCAACGTTGGCATCGGGTTGATCCTCCTGTACGCGTTGAAGAATGACTGACGAAACACGAGTCCCTGCGGAACTGGACAATCAGCGAGCCGACCTGGTGGTTGCCCGCCTCGCCGAGGTGAGTCGCGCCGTGGCGAAAAAGGCGATCGAGGCAGGCGGCGTGACGGTCGACGGTGCGACCTGCGATCCGGCGACGAGGCTCCACACCGGTCAGGCGCTCACCATTGAAATCGTGGAAGTCGTCAACGAGGTTGTCCCGGAGGCTGTCGAATTCGGGGTGAGGTACGAGAGTCCCGCTGTTCGGGTCATCGACAAGCCGCCTGGCGTCGTGGTGCATCCCGGCGCCGGAAACGCAACCGGTACGCTGGCGGCCGGCTTGCTCGAACGCTTCGACGACACGCTCGGAGACGAACACCGTTGGGGACTGGTTCACCGCCTCGACAAAGACACGTCTGGACTGCTTCTCGTGGCGAGAACTCCGGAAGCTCATGAGGCGCTCACTGACGCGATGCGAAAGCGCGAGGTTCGCCGGTCGTATCTGAGCGTCGTCGCCGGAACGGTACCTTCGGCGACGGGAACCATCGAAGCGCCGTTGGGTCGTGACCCCAATGCTCCGACGCGAATCGCCGTGCAGACCGGAGGCCGCCATGCGGTGACCCACTACGCCCGAGCCGCGGAGTGGCCCGGCTTCGCCCTACTCGATATCGAACTCGAGACTGGTCGAACCCACCAGATTCGAGTGCATCTCGGTGCCATCGATCTGCCGGTTGTCGGCGACGGCGCATACGGGGACGTGAGTGATTCCGCCAATCCGGCCAACCCCGGTCGGGTGTGGCTCCATGCGTACCGACTGGGCTTCGTCGATCCGTCGATTGGCGAGGAGGTCACTGTCCTGGCGCCGCTGCCAGATGATCTGGTGGCGTCGCTCGAACGCCTCGGCAAGCCGGCTGTCGGAACCGTCCCCACGATCTGATCGCCTGGTTCACGCCGATATCGGGTGGTTAGGCTGCTGAGGCAATCGATCCTGGAGCACCCGATGCCGGCCTATGAGCGGCTGTCCTTTCTCGACAACTCGTTTTTGGCTTTGGAGTCACGAACGACACATATGCACGTCGGGGCCGTGACGATCATCGAAGCCGCACCGTTGCGTACGCCTGACGGTGGCATCGACGTCGACGCCATACGGCGGTATCTGGCCGGCCGCATCCATGCGATTCCTCGATACCGCCAGGTGCTGGCGCGCCTGCCGATCGAACGGCATCCCATCTGGGTGGACGATCAACACTTCTCGATCGACTATCACGTCCGCCACACCAGCCTTCCGGCTCCCGGCTCGTTCGCTCAACTGCAACTGCTGGCAGGTCGCGTGTTCTCTCAGCAGCTCGACCGGGCCAAGCCATTGTGGGAACTGTGGATCGTCGAGGGGCTCGAGAACGACCGGTTCGCCATCATTTCGAAGATCCACCACTGCATGATCGATGGCATGGGTGGGGTCGACCTGATGGCTCTACTGATGAACTTCGGCCCGTCCGACCACATCGATGAGCCCAGGCCGTGGCAGCCTCGTCCGATTCCAACAGGTGCCGAGTTGCTCGTCGGAGAAACGGCACGACGCGCCCGCCGCATGTTCTCAGCAGTCAGCGACATTCGCCGCCTTCCTGACGAGGCTGCTGATCTCGTCGGCGGGGTTGCGCAGCGAGTACTCGCAGCAGCAAATGCACTCAACTCGGGATGGCTGACGTCTGCATCGCGAACGCCGATCACTCAGCCGATCGGACCGAATCGCCGATTCGGCAAGGTCGACATGCCGTTGGCCCAGATCAAGCACATCAAGAACGCTCTTGGCGGCACCGTCAACGACGTGTTGCTTGCCATCGTCGCGGGTGCACTCCGCAAGTTCTTCCTCGACAGTCGCAACTTCGATCTCGATGACGTCGACTTTCGGGTGATGGCGCCTGTCAGTGTCCGCAATGAGCAGTCGAGCAGCGGCAATCAGGTTGCGATGTGGTTGCTGCGGCTGCCTCTCGCAGATCCGGATCCTGTGTCGCGCCTGCGCACCGTTCAGGAAGAGACCGAGCACTTGAAGGTCACCAATCAGGCCCTCGGCGCGAGCACGCTGGTCTCAGTGTCGTCCGGCGCGCCGGGAACCTTGGTTTCGATGGCGTCGAGGCTTGCGACGCGGGTCAGACCGTTCAACATGACCGTGACAAACGTACCCGGCCCCCAGATCCCGCTGTATATGTTGGATGCGAAGCTCGAAGCCACTTATCCCTTGGTGCCGCTGTGGAACAACCATGGGCTCGGGGTGGCGATCTTCTCGTATGCAGGCTCGCTGCAGTGGGGATTGAACGCCGATTGGGACCTCATGCCTGATCTCCACGAATTCGAAGCCGCACTGGTGGCCGCTGCGGCTGAACTGACCGCCGCAGCGGAGGCCAAGGCTGCGGAGAAGGCTCCGGCGGCGAAGAAGCCGGCAGCAGCGAGAAAGCCGGTCGCGAGGAAGCCTGCGGCGAAGAAGCCCGCAGCGAAGAAGCCAGCAGCGAAGACAACAGCGGCGAAGAAGCCCGCAGCGAAGAAGCCAGCGGCGAAGACTACATCGGCGAAGAAGCCTGTGGTAGCGAGCAAGCCCGCAGCGAAGAAGCCAGCAGCGAAGAAGCCCGCAGCGAAGGAGACGGCTGCGGCAGCGAAGGCGTCGACTGCAAAGAGCACGGGGTCGGCAAAGAAGCTGGCGAGAACTCCCGCACCCAAGAAGGCCGTTTCCGCAAACGCCGCCACAAAACCGGTTGCGTCAAAACGGAAGCCTGCGGCCAAGCAGCCGGCCAAGGACAGTTGATCCGCGGCACCGTCGGAATGC
>JABDJC010000065.1 GCA_013003395.1 Acidimicrobiia bacterium | reverse complement strand
TGTAGCCGATGGTTTGCATGTCGATGCACGGTCGGCCGATCTCGAGTTCATCGAGTATCTGAATCGTCTTGAGTTCGAAGAGGCGAGCGCCGGCGAGCCATCCGAGGATGATGTTCTGCGCCATCTGGGAGTGCGGTCCGGCTGCGGGTCCCACGGGTGTGGCGGCTCGTCGTCCCAAGAACGAGAATCCGAGGTCGACGTCTGGATTGCCTTTCCAGAACCGTGCGGTCGGAAGGTCGAAGATCCGTTGCCTGGAATCCCATTCGTGGGCGATGCGACCGAGGAGCACATCGAGCGGGAACGGTGACAGCGGCGGTGCTTCTGGCATGGTCACAACCTTGCGTGTAGTCGACGTGCTTGTTCTGCTGCTTTGGCTCGGATCTCGTCCGGGTCGACCTTCGTCGGCAATCCGTCTGCCATCACGATCTTCCCGTCGACCTCGACATGGACTGGCCGAATGCCAGGGGTGAACGCGATGTGCCAGGGATCCATGGGGTCATAAGACCACAGCACCCGATCGTTCTTGGCCTCCGGTACGAGGTCCCAGCCGGTCTCCAGCCACGACCAGGCGGTGTCCGGGGTTGCGGTCACATCGACCGACCGATGCAAGAAGTACGCCATTCGGAACGCTTCGATCATGTCAGCCCCGATGCCGTCGGTGCCGAGGGCGACCGGGTTGGTGAAGCGTCGCGGATCGGCGTAGCCGACCGAGTTGTTCAGATTCGACAATGGGTTGTGCAGGATCGTGCCTTGGAGGGGGTGGTCCGTCGGGAGATGGACGCCGTGGGCGAGGAGCCAGTTGTCACGTGCGAGTCCTTCGAGGCGGGGGACTGCGTCCTTGTCTTCGGGGCCTTCGCACACGTGGACGTGGACGCCCACGCCAAATTCTTCGGCGAGTTCGGCGGCTCCGCGCAGAGTGTCGTCCGAGCACGTGAACGCGGCGTGGATGCCGACCATGCCACGTCCGCCCGAGCTGAGGAACCGGCGGTTCTCGTCGAGTCCGCGTTTCGCACCCATCGGGCCGTGCCGGTCGGTGACGCCGAATGAGGTCACGACGCGGACACCGACTTCGGCGCACGCTTCGGCGATGATGGCGAGCGAGCCCTCGACGGCGCTGGGCGTTTCGTTGTGGTCGATGATCGCCGTCGTCCCTGACTCGAGAGCCTCGAGAGCGCCCAACTTGGCCGACCAGCGGAGCATTTCGAAGTCGAGCGCCTTGTCGAGCCGCCACCAGATCTGATCCAGAATTCCCTGAAACGTTGTTGGTGTTTCGGGTGGGGCCGGCATCCCACGCGCAAGCGGGGAGTAGAGGTGGTGGTGGGCGCAAACCAGCCCGGGGGTGACGGCCGTCATATTTTACATTTTGTCAAGCAAACTGTGGAGTGTCAACGAGCCCCGGAAACATGGCGCGAGAAGTGCGTCGTTGGGTTGGCTTTCAGTCCAGGTCGATGACGACTGGGGCGTGTCCGGTGAACTCGAGATACCTCGTCAGGTCGGCTGCGGAGATCGCGGTGGTCATCGAGTTGTCGAGCGGATGACAGTTGATGGGATCGTTCCCCAGCACTGAACGCTCGATGACGACCGTGACCGCTCGGTCGGCGTCGTTGATCACTGCAAGAGGCGTCACAGCCCCTGGGATGACGCCGAGATATTCTTCGAGTCGGCGTTCACTCGCAAACGAAAGCCGGCCCGAGCCCAGGCGCTCGCCCAGTTCGTTGAGGTCGAGGCGGTGATCCTCCGCAAGCACGACCAACCACATGGCGCCCTTCTTGTTCTTGAGGAACAGGTTCTTGCAGTGCGTACCCGGGAGACCCGCTCGAACGGTCTTCGCCTGCTCGACGGTGAACACGGGTTCGTGACGCCGGGTTGCCGTTTCGATGCCCATCGCCTCGAGCTGGCTCAAGAGTTGTGCAGGTGTGCATTGGCTCATGGATGGAGATTCTGGCAGGCGTGTCGCGCACGGTTCTGATCAATTCCGGTCGTCTTCGATTTCACCCATGAGCTGTTCTTGCTCAGTTCCGCTGAATCTCGTGGTGTGACTCGATCACTCTCGTCGGTGAATCGCGCCCGGCTACTGCGTTGCTGCGACGTCGTTCCCTGCGGTTTCGATCGCCTCGAGAAGTGCATCGACGTCTGAAGGTTGCAGCTTCGGGCTCATGCAGATCATGCGAAACGAGTTGACGCCATGCACAGGTTGGAAGCCAATCAGTCCGGTGCCGGCGGCCTGCAGCCTCGCCTTGATGAGCGGTGCGCAGCGATTGAGCTCAGTCAACACGTCGAGATCGACCGCTTCGGGAGCCGCGAGAGGCCGCAGGTGCGGCGGAACCCAGACGAACACGACGTTGGTGAAGGTGCCCGCAACGATCGGGACGAAGGCGACGTCGCTCTCGGCGATGCGGTTGCGGGTGTAATCGGCCATGGCAACGGCGTGGTCGATGCGAGCTGCAAATCCGGCATCTCCTCCCACCTTCCACGCGAGCCACAGTTTCAGCACGTCGATCCGGCGTGCGCACTGAAATGTCCGATCTCCGGAGTCGTAGTCGGCGTAGAGCTTGTCGGATTGAAAAAGGTAGTCGGCGTGCGTTGCGAAGCACTCTTCGAGTTGGGCAGGCGCCTTGACCAGCAAAGCGGTGCACTGCTGAGTCATACCAACCATCTTGTGCAGGTTCCACACGCACGAGTCCGATCGGTGAACGCCCCGCAGACGAGCGGCGTGCGTCGGAGAGAACAATGCCGAGCCGCCATAGGCAGCGTCCACGTGCAACCAGAGGCCACGGGATTCGCAGATGTCGGCGACGGCATCGAGATCATCGAACGCAGCGGTGACCGTGGTGCCCGCAGTTCCGATCACCGCAAACGGTGTCTGGCCTCTGGCGATGCCTTCGGTGATCGCCACATCGAGTGCGTCTGGCAGCATCGCGCCCTCATGGTCGGTGGCCACTTTCACGACACCTTCGGTGCCTATGCCCAGCAACGCGGCAGATTTCGAAGCGGCGTAGTGACCGGTATCTGACACGAACAGCACGAGGCGATCGCCGCTGGCGCCTCGAACGGTCATCTCCGGTTGGAGGCGATGCCGAGCGAGTTGCAGTGCAAGCAGGGTGCCCATGGAACCCCCGGCGCAGAAGATGCCCGGCGGAAGGACCGGTACGCCTACTGGCGTGTCTGTGGCGGAAACGCCGTCCTCGACGTAGCCGACCATCCGTCCGAGTTTGTGGAGCACCGCACTCTCCATGAGCGTGAATACCGGTGCAGCCTCAAACGTTGCGGCGGTCGTGTTGAGCGCCGCTCCCAACCAATCGCCCACCACCGCCACCGGATCGGCTGCGGCGAAGTTCTGGTTCACGAAACGCGGATGGCTCGTATGCACCGAGTAGTCGATGATCTGGTCCACGGACGCCAGAACTTCAGACACGCTGTGGGCCGCAGCGTCATCAGCAAATCCCAGGCCAACCGTCGCTGCGAAGGCCGTCGCGAGCTCGGAGGGCGACGCATGAGCGATCACCGGATCTGATCCCATGGGCGCATCGAGCAGATATCGGGAAGCTCTTTCGATGATGCCGTCGACGACTTCGGTGCTCGGATTGGGTCGGGGTCCACGAGGGTTCATGCCGATATTCTTGCCGAGCGGGCCGTGGCAATGCGCTCGAGCCCCAACGGGTGCCCTGCGGAGGTTCGTCGGCGATCGTGTTGAGGGTTGGGATTCGCGCACGAAGTGTCGATTTCCGGCCTTCCAGAACGTCGACCTGTCGAGGAGGCAAGACATGAAGTATGTGATGTTGACGTATACGAGTCGTGAGGCTGCCGACGCCTGGGACGCCATGAGCGACGAGGGGCGGAAGGAAGAGATCGATCGACACATCGAGTGGTTCCGCACTCACGGTGATCGCATCTTGGGCGGTGAGGAGCTCGCCTATCCCCCGCAGCTGTTCACCATCGAGCAGCGTGCAGGCAAGCCGTTGATCAGCGACGGACCCTACCCGGAGACCAAGGAGGTCTTGGGCGGGGTGATCTTCTTCGAGGCCGAGACGCTGGAGCAGGCTCAAGCGATCGCAGCATCGTGGCCGAACCTCGACGGCCCAGGAAACCGAGTCGTACTGTCACCAGGAGGCTCGACGGTCCCGGGCTGAAGGTTCGTGAGTTGTGTGTTGCGCCTGGCGCGTGGTGCGGTCTCGGACAGCGACGCGCCCACGCCTCCCATCACCGAAGGAGGCCGCGGACGCGGTTCTTGTGGCGACGGACGGCCACCGCACCTCCGGCGAAGCCCACAACCGGGAACAGCAACCCGAGCAGCAGGGGCATGGGAATCGGCGACGTCTTACGGTGGAGACCGAAGCTGGCGAGCTGGTCGATTGTCGGCTCGAACCTGGTGAGGCCGGCGTCGACGTACGACGGGCGATTTCCCTCGACACCGATGGCGAGGTCGTACTGGAGTTCCTCGGCCTCGACTTCGAGCTCGAGGTACGTGAACCAGCCGGACTCTGGGATCCACTCCATGTTGGCGTCGCTGCGGAGATCGTCGAGGAGAAGCTGGTTCGCCCACTCCGATCGCTCGACCGTCAATCCGGTTCCATGCAGAAGGTTGGGACGGTCCGGCGTCAGCAGGAACACGTCGGCCTCGATGATTGCGGAGTCGGGGGTGGCACCGTGAAGGATGTGCAGGGGCACCCATGGTCGATCGATCGGAATGGTGATCTGGATCGGAATCCCGTCGCCTGAGACGAATCCGTCTGCTGCCGCAGCCACCGGGTCGAATCGAGCCGCCATGAAGTACGGCGACCGTGAGCCGTAGTAGTCGAGCATGTGATCGGTCTCGGGGCCCTCTGGCAGGTTGAAACCATTGTCGTTGACCCAGCGCAACACGTCGTCGCCGCCACCCTTCAGCACTACGACGTCCAGGGAGTCGATGCGCGTCTCGAGGATCACCTCGACGTCTGCGGCGGCGAACTGCAACGCCCGCTCGAGCGTTGCGGTGGCATCGGCCGGCGGCGGAGGATTCACTTCACGCTGCAGCCGCTGCAAGGTCCAGTCTCCGGCGCGCGTGACGTCGGTCGGTTCAGCCGGAAGCGGGATGATCGAGCCAAACGACTCGCCCGCACCCTCGAACGAGAAGCTGGTGATGTAGCGCTCGATGCCGTCTTCCCACGCCACGAACGTGGTGGTCTTGCCGAGTTGCACAGAACCATTCGCAGAAACGAGGAAGCCGCAGGCCGCCGCTCCTGTCGTCGAGAGGAGCAGCGCCGCCAGCGTTGCTGAGGTGATCGTCAGGAACCGTCGCATGTGTTTCTCCGATGTCGAGTCCTCAGTCCGACGGTTCGTCGCACTCGCGAGGTTCCCGACAGGACTCGTGGAGGCAACAGGTCGTACCGATCAGCACGCCGGCGAGGGTCGTTCTGCAGCTCAGAGGAACGGTGCGCCTAGACCTCGAGCGGGTCGTTCTTCATCGGTAGAGAGGTGCGCCACTTGCCGTCGACTGCGTGCCACGCTGCGGCAACGGCGCCTGCCGTGGGAACGAGACCGATCTCGCCGACGCCCTTGATGCCGTACGGGGAGTTGGGTTGTGGCGCTTCGACGAGGATGACGTCAACCGCCGGCATGTCCTTCGGTCTGATGATGTCGAGGCTGCGTAGCGTCATGTTGGTCGGTCGGCCCTCGTCGTCACAGGGGAAGTCTTCACTGAGTGCGTAACCGAGACCCATGTGAACGGCGCCCTCGACCTGCCCTTCGCACAGCATCGGGTTGATGGCTTTGCCCACATCGTGAGCGGCAACAACCCTCTCGATCAGTCCCGTCTCCTTGTCGGCGATCACGAGCTGCGCGGCGTATCCGAACGTCGAGTGAATGATCGGGTTCTCGACGCCGTCCTCCAGCTTGTTGGTCCAGTCGACGATGTAGGTGCCCTCGTAGTCGACACCGGGCTGGCGGCCACCGGCGATGGCCGCCTTGCACGCTTCGGCAACCGATCCTGCGCCCATCAACGTGCCGCGTGATCCGGTGGTCTGGCCTGCGCCCAGTTCTCTGGTCGTGTCGACGACGACCCTGACCTTGTTCGCCGGCACGCCTAGTTCTTCGACCGCCACCTGGAGCGCCACGGTGTGTACCCCTTGACCCATCTCCGTCCAACAGTGACGCACCTCGACTGCGCCGTCCTCGTCGAATCGAACGACCGCCTTCGCGATCTCTTTGAAGCCGTTACCGAGACCGGAGTTCTTGAGGCCGAGCCCGAGGCCAACTGCCTTGCCGTCAGCTGTGGCGGCGTCGTAGTGCGGTTTCACTGCCTCGAGGCACATGCGCGCTCCAAGGCTCCCATCGTCCATCACCTGGCCAGGGCCCCACACCGCGCCAGGAGTGATGACGTTGCGGCTCCGCATGTCCCACGAGGAGATTCCCGCCGCCTCGGCCAGTCGATCGACGACACCCTCCATCGCGAATTGGGCCTGGTTGGCGCCAAACCCGCGAAACGCTCCGCAGACCGAATTGTTCGTTCGAACCGCGATCGCTTCGACGTCGATGTTCGGCAGCACATAGGGCCCTGAAGCATGGCCCGCCGCCCGTTCCAGGACCTTCATGCCGACTGACGCATAGGGACCCGAGTCTCCGATCATGCGAGCCTTCAATGCGGTCAACGTTCCGTCGGCATCGCAGCCGGCCCACAGTTCGATGCGTATGGGATGACGCTTGGCGTGGACATGCAGCGACTGCTCGCGAGTGAATGTGCACTTCACGGGTCGCTTCAAGAGCCAGGCGGCGAGCGCGGTCTGCGCTTGATTCGACAGGTCTTCCTTGCCGCCGAACGCGCCGCCATTGGAAACCAACTCGACAACCACCTGGGAGGTCTCGATCCCGAGCACGGCGGCGATCTGGTTGCGATCGTCCCAAACTCCCTGACCTCCGGAGTACACATACAACGAGCCGTCCTCTTGCGGCACAGCAAGCGTGGATTCCGGTTCGAGGAACGCCTGCTCGACTCGTTGGGTCGTGAACACTTCGTGCACGGTGTGTGCAGAAGCGGCGAGCGCTTCATCGACGTTGCCCCGGCTGTACACCGAGCGGGACAGCTCGTTGCCGTCGAGCTCCCACACTGCCGGTTCTTCGCTCTCCAGCGCAGCGGCTGGATCGGTCAGTGGCGTCAGAACGTTGTACTGGATGTCGATCGCTTCGGCCGCAGCCCGAGCCAGTTGCACGGTCTCGGCGACCACGATGGCCATGACGTCGCCGGTGTACGACGTGCGGCCACCCTCGGGGATGAAGACCGGCCAGTCCTTGTAGATGATCCCGACTCGTAGGTCTCCTGGAACGTCAGCTGCGGTATAGGCGGCAACCACACCCTCCATGGCCAACGCCGGTCCCACGTCGATGCGGATGACGTCGGCGCGAGCGTGATCGGCCAGTCTCACGGCGGCATGCAGCAGACCTTGGGGGCGCATGTCGTCGATGAAGTCACGATCACCGAGTGAGAGTTCCTGGCCCTCGTACTTCGACCCTCGTTTGCCGATGCCGTCTGGCAGCTGCGGCTCGGGGATCGGTTCGCCAGAGGCGAGAAGTTCGATCGCCTCGACGATCTTCGTGTAGCCGGTGCAACGACACAGATGGGCGCCCAGACGACCTTCGATGGTGCTTCGGTCCAGATCGGTGCCCTTCTTGTCGATCAGGTTCTTGGCCCGCACGACGATTCCCGGGGTGCAGAACCCGCACTGCAGCGCGCCAGTCGCAGCAAACCCTCTGGCGAGTCGATCGCGCTCGGCCGGGTCGAACCCCTCGAGGGTGGTCACCGACTTGCCGGCGACGCGATCTAGCGACATCTGACAGCTGACCACCGCCTTGTCATCGATGAGCACCGTGCAGCAACCGCACTGTCCTGAAGGAGCACACCCGTCCTTCGCAGCGGTGAGACCGAGCTCCTCCCGCAATGCAGCAAGGAGGTGAGGATGATCGGCTCGAACGGAGCGTTCCTCACCATTGACGGTGAGTGTCACCACATCTGCTCCGGTGAGTGTCATTCAGTTTCCTCCTGCGCATCGGGCGGTTCCACTGCGCCGCGTTGTGAACTTATCAACCCGTAGTGCTCTGGCAATCGATATCGATGGAAGTCGAACAGGGTGTTCTTGTAGAAGTCGCAATAGTCGAGGTCCAGGCGAGCCACTGCCACCTCGTCGCCGTTCGTGATGCACTGAGCGACGATCTGGCCCGATGGCGCGACGATCACCGACTGCGCAAGCGAGTCGACGCCCTCTTCCTCTCCACCTTTGGCGACTCCCACGACGTAGCAGCCGTTTTGATAGGCGCCGGACTGGAGCACGAGATGGTTGTGGAATCCGGCCAGCGCGTTCTGCTGTGGGTCAGGGGCATAGTGCAGCGGTGTGTTGTATCCGATGAGGATGAGCTCTGCACCTTGGAGGCCCATCACGCGGTACGTTTCTGGCCAGCGTCGGTCGTTGCATATCGCCATTCCGACGACGCTGCCGAACGCCCGCCAGACTTCGAACCCGTGGGGACCTGGCTCGAAGTAGTGACGCTCGGCGTGCTGAAACTCCCGCCACGGCTCGTGCTCTTCGTGACCCGGAATGTGCACCTTGCGGAACTTGCCTACCACCGAGCCATCGCGCTCGACGAGCATCTGCGTGTTGTAGCGGTGGGTCGTTCCGTCTTCGTCGGTGTGGAGCTCGGCGTATCCAAGACAAAACCCGACTCCCAGCCGGGCCGCTTCTTCGAAGAGGGGTTTGGTTGCGGGGGATGGCATCTCGTGCTCGAACCACGACAGCATCTCTGCCTCGTCTTCGATGTACCAGCGCGGGAAGAACGTCGTGAGGGCCAGCTCGGGGAAAACGACGAGTTCTGCGCCCCGTGAATGGGCGTCTGCGAGCAGCGCCAAGAGGCGCTCGACAACCTGCTCGCGAGTCTCGTTGCGAGCGATTGGGCCCATCTGGGCAGCAGCGACGGTGAGGTGTCGGTTCATCAGGTTCCTGGAGTCGATGGCAGCACGGTTTTTACATTTTGTCAATGTACACTCTGCACGGCGAAAGTCTCTACCAAGGAGTCTGTGGATGAGTGACGTCGTTCGTGCTGCGTTGGTGCAGTGCGCATGGACCGGGGACAAAGAGTCCATGGTCGACAAGAACGTGGAGATGGCGCGTCAGGCCGCCGAACAGGGAGCGCAGGTGTTGTGCTTCCAGGAGATCTTCACGACGCCATATTTCTGCAACGTTCAGGACTCGAAGTATCTGGACGAGGCCGAAGCCGTTCCAACCGGTCCAACGGTTCAGCGGATGATGGGCCTGGCCAAGGAGACGGGCATGGTCATCGTCGCCCCGCTCTTCGAGAAGGTCGACGCAGGCACGTATTACAACACCGCTGCGGTCATCGACGCCGACGGTTCGTTCCTCGGCATCTATCGCAAGACGCACATCCCTCAGGTCGAAGGATTCTGGGAGAAGTTCTACTTCAAGCCGGGCAACACGGGATGGCCGGTCTTCGACACCGCGGTTGGACGAGTCGGGGTGTACATCTGTTACGACCGTCACTTCCCTGAAGGATGGCGTGCCCTGGGACTGCAAGGAGCGAAGATCGTGTTCAATCCCTCGGCGACGACGCGCGGTCATTCGAAGTACCTGTGGGAGTTGGAGCAACCGGCCGCTGCGGTCGCCAACGAGTATTTCGTCGGAGCGATCAACCGGGTTGGGTCGGAGGACTTGGTGGGCACCGACTATTACGGCAGTTCGTACTTCGCCAGCCCGAGAGGTCAGATCATCGGAGGCACGGCCTCGGACACCGACGACGAGGTGGTGGTGCGAGACCTCGACATGGGCCTCATCGAGGAGGTCAGACGCCACTGGGCCTTCTATCGAGACCGGCGGCCCGAGGTCTACGACGTGGTGTCGACATGACCGTGCATTGTTCGGCAGAGTTTCTGATCGAGCCCTTCAAGGAGGGCGAGCCCGGGCCGCACGTGGAGTACGGCATCACCGCGATGGAAGAGGCGGGTCTGGAAGTGACGATCGGTCCGTTCGGCAGTTCGGTGAGTGGACCAGTGCCTGTGGTCACCGAAGCACTTGCTCGGATGTTGACGGAGGCCATGGCTGCTGGTGCCAGCCGGATTTCGGTTCAGGTGTCTCAGACGTGAAATCTCATCCGCTCACCGACGCGGTGGCGCCGCTCGTGGCAGCGGTCGGCGCGGCTTTCGTGGAGCCAGGTGACATGGTGGAAGGTGATCTTCCTCTCGAGTGGGAAGGCAAGGTCATTGCTGGCGTGCGGTTTGCGGAAGTCGCCAGCGCACTCGACCGCATGATCACCCAAGTGGAGACCGAACTCGGCGGAAGCCTGCAAGAACTCGAACGCGGCGGCAAGCAAGCCGCAGTCCGGATGCTCGAAGAGCGAGGAGCGTTCGAACTCCGCAAGTCGATAGAAAACGTCGCGGACGCGATGGGCGTCAGTCGCATCACGATCTACAACTACCTGGGCGCGATACGAGACAGCGCATAGGTTCGTTGGTGCCCGACGAGTGGGTTCCCGTGCGGTGATGCCCCCCTGCGGCCTGGCGGCCGCGGTCCCCCCAACACTCGCTGCGCTCGCGAGGGGGACAGATAACCCTCGCTTCGCTGGCGAAGGGGACAGCGGTTCTCGCGTGGTTCGCAGGCGAGGGGACGGTTGTTCTTCTCCTCCCCGTCGACGAAGGAGACGGTTGGGGGAGGTTGGGAGGGGGCACAACGGGTGAAGGTCGATCGCTTGCGGCGGGTACCAACGCGGCGATCGAGGGCGTTCCCGTGCGGTGATGCCCCCCTGCGGCCTAGGAGGCCGCTGTCCCCCCAACACTCGCTGGCGCTCGCGAGGGGGACAGACGCGCATTCCGCCCCGTGCCCAACACTCGCTTCGCTCGCCCGCGCCGGCGACAGCCTTCGCGCGAACAGTGGCGCGCTGCGCGCGGAGGGTGCTTCGCGTTTTTCTGTCGGCGGTGTACGCTGGCGTCGCCATGGCAACCCAAACGAGAAAACGTGGGCAGTCAGGGCGGAGACGAACCAACA
>JABDJC010000059.1 GCA_013003395.1 Acidimicrobiia bacterium | reverse complement strand
CCCGACTGCACTTCGTCGGCGATCAGGAGCATCCCGTGCTCGTCGCACAGTTCACGCAGGCGCTGCATGAATCGCTGAGGCACCTGGTGGAATCCGCCTTCGCCCTGCACCGGTTCGATGACCACTGCTGCCACGGCGGCGGGATCGACTCGGCCGATGAACGAGTCCTCGAGGCGGGCGATGGAGTAGTCCACGTAGGCCTCGGCTGTCATCTCCGCTGGGCGGCGGTAGAGATTCGGAAAGTCGAAGCGGTAGATCTCTGGAGCGAACGGCCCGAAACCCTTCTTGAACAGGGCGTACTTGGAGGTCATCGAGAGCGTCAGATTGGTTCGCCCGTGATAGGCGCCGTCGAATACGACGATGCCTTGCCTGCCCGTTGCGGCGCGAGCGATGTTCACCGCAGTCTCGACAGCTTCTGCGCCTGAATTCATCAGGACCGTGCGTTTGTCAAAGTTGCCAGGAGTTACCGAATTCAACAGCTCGGCCAGCTCCACCAGCGGCTCATAGGTAGCGACGATTGCGGACACATGAAGGAGTTGGTCAGCCTGTGCCTTGATCGCCTCGACCACGGTTGGGGGGCAGTGACCGGCGGCCAGCACGCCGATACCCCCTGCGAAATCAAGTAGACGGTTTCCATCGACATCGGTGACGACGGCCCCTTCGCCGGAGGCGATCGCGACACCCGTCAGCTTCGCCGCGCCATGAGGCATTGCGGCATCTCTACGAGCAACGAGTTCGCGGCTGCGGGGCCCGGGAATCTCGGTGACGAGCTCTATGGATGCCATTTGTGTCGTCATGCGACTCCACGTTCGAGGAAGGAAATACCGTAGCATCGGATACCTCGAGCGACAGCACTCAAGCGATACGATTGTACAAGCAGCCTCTCACGGTCGATTCGATGCTCGACGCTGGCTCCTTTGGTAGGGTCCGAGTCCCGACCGGAGATCAAGAAGTGGCAGCGTCGATCCACCTGGACGAGACCGACAAGACGATCATCGCCCTCCTGCAAGAGGACGGCCGCATGCCGTATTCAAAGCTGGGCCCGCTAGTTGGACTCTCTCCTGCTGCAGTGCGACAGCGAGTTCTGGCGCTCACCGACAGTGGAGTCATCCAGGTGGTTGCAGTCACCGATCCGACGAGTATCGGCTTCGGCTCACAGGCTCTCGTCGGCATCAGCGTCTCGGGGGACCTCGACGACGCCGCCCACGAGATCTCAACGCTGGAAGAAGCCGACTACGTGGTGATCACCACCGGGCGATTCGACATCATCACCGAAATCGTCTGCGAAGACACCGACCACCTCCTCCGCGTCATGAACCAGCTGCGCACGATGGACTGCGTGAACTCCACGGAGCTGTTCACGTACCTGCGTCTCGCCAAACAGACCTACGACTGGGGCACTCGGTGAGGACGACGCCGTTCCACGAACGGATCGCACCACTCAACCGGACGTATCTCTGGGAGCACTGGGCCGGGTTCGTCACGGCAGTTGCTTATCAGCACTCCGTCGCCACCGAATACTTCGCCACCCGCAACTCGGTGGCGGTCTTCGACACGTCGCCGCTGTTCAAGTACCGAATCGCCGGACCGGACGCAACCGCCTTCTTGGCCGGGGTGTTCGCTCGCGACATCCGTCGCTGCGCAATCGGCGAGGGGCATTACACCGTTTGGTGCAACGACGAGGGTTATCTGCTCGAAGACGGCGTGGTACTTCGACTCGGTGAGGACGAGTATCTGGCCACGTCGGCCGAACCCAACCTCCGCCACTTCCGGAGTCTCGCCAACGGTCACGAAGTGACGGTCGAGGACCTGTCAGACGCCTACGGCATCCTCGCTGTCCAAGGACCGCACTCGGTCGAGGTCATCAGGCGGATCTCCCCAGAAGCAGGCTCGCTTCCCTACTTCGGTGTGACGCGAACCTCCATCGCCAACCACCAGGTTGTGGTCTCTCGAACTGGATTCACCGCCGACCTCGGATACGAGATCTGGATCGAGACCGCGGATGCGTTGCCCGTGTGGGACACACTCATGGATGCTGGAGCGGACTACAACCTGATCCCGATGGGGATGCGCGCGCTCGGCATGGCTCGTCTCGATGGCGGCATGCTGCTGATCAACGCCGACTTCGAGCCTGCCCGGCATGCGTGGACCGATGCGCAACGCGAAACACCAGACGAACTCGGACTTGCCTGGATGGTCAACCTCGCGGACGACAGGCCGTTTGTCGGAAGACGTGCCATCGAAGCCGAACGCGCCAACGGCACGTCTCGCTGGAAGACCGTTGGATTCCACGTTGACGCAGCTGCCTACGAAGCGATCTACAACAACGACGGCCTCGCGGCGCCCAAGGAAGGGGTCTACGAAGAGACTGCACACAGTTTGTATGACCGTGACTTCAACGTCGACGCCGGGGCACAGTGGGTTGGCTATGCCACCAGCTTCGGCTTCTCCCCCATCCTCAAGCGTCACATCGGTCTGGCGAAGCTTCCACTCGACCGCTGCACACCCGGATTGACCGCCCACCTGGAGCTGGTCGTGAATCACCGCCCCAAGTACGTTCCAGTTGAAGTGTCGAAGACGCCGTTCTGGAACCCAGCCCGCAAAACCAACAAGGAGCAGGCATGAGCTACGACGCCATCGTCATCGGCGGCGGACACAACGGCCTGGTCAATGCCGCATACCTGGCCAAGGCCGGACGCAAGACCCTCGTGTTGGAGCGCCGCCACGTCGTCGGCGGCGCAGCGGTCACCGAGGAGCTTCACCCCGGGTTCAACTTCACCACATTCTCCTACGCAATCAGCCTGCTGCGGCCCGACATCGTCCACGATCTCGATCTCGTCAAGCACGGGATGATGGTGATGCCGCTGACTCATCACTTCGCTCCCATGGACAACGGCGACTATCTGTTGCTCGGTCCCGACGACGGCGAGAACTATCACGAGATAGCCCGCCACTCAGCCGAAGATGCCGAGGCCTACCGCGACTACGGGACCCTCATGGATCGGGTGGTGCACGCCGTCCAACCGTTGCTCGACGAGATCCCGCCCAACATCGTGAGCACCGATCCGGTCGAGCTGGCGGCGGTCGCTCGACTCGGCGGGCACCTTCGTTCACTCGACCCGAAGGTGCTCCACATGCTGGTTCGCCTCCTCACCGGGAGTGCGGCAGACATCCTCGACGAGTATTTCGAGACCGAGGTGCTCAAGGGCCTGATGGCGTCGAGCGGGATCATCGGCACGAAGGTCGGCCCGTACTCGCAGGGTTCCGGACTCGTGCTGCTCTATCACGTCATGGGCGAGATCGACGGGGTGTTCGGGGAGTGGGGGTTCCACAAGGGCGGCAACGGCGGCTTCACCCAGGCGGTCGCTCGCGCAGCGCAGGCGCTCGGCGCGGAGATCCGCACCGAGGCCTCGGTGAGCAACGTCATCACTCGCAACGGCGAAGCCGTCGGAGTGGCGCTCGAGTCTGGCGAGGAGCTCTACGCCGATGTCGTGGTGAGCGCACTCGACCCTCGCCGAACGTTCCTCCAGTTCGTAGATCGTCGTGAGCTGCCGACCGACCTGGTCGAAGGCATCGAGAGCTTCAAGTTCCAGGGCACGTCGGCCAAGGTCAACTTCGCTTTGGACGCACTACCGAAGTACCCGGCGCTGGGCGACCGAACCGACCAGTACCAGGGGTTCATCAACATCGGCCCATCGATGAGGTACCTCGAACGGGCCTTCGACGACGCCAAGTACGGGTGGTACTCGTCCAAGCCGTTCATCGACGGCTGCATCCAATCGGTGCTCGACCCCGACATGAGCCCGCCGGGCAAGCACATCATGTCGTGCTTCGTCCAGTACGCGCCCTATCACCTCGAAGGCTCCGACTGGGACACCGAGAAGGACAACTTCGGGGACACCGTGCAGTCCGTGCTCGAGGACCACTTCCCCGGGTTCGGCGACCTGATCCTGCACCGCGAGGTGGTGACACCACTCGATATCGAGCGGACCATCGGCCTCTCCGAAGGCAACATCTTCGCCGGGGAGTTCCTCACGCCGCAGATGTTCCTGTTCCGTCCCGCTCCCGGTTGGAACCAGTACCGAACGCCCATCAAGGGCTACTACCAATGCGGATCCGGAACCCATCCCGGCGGTTGTGTGATGGGTGCGCCCGGCAAGCTCGCTGCCCGCCAGATCCTCGGCGACACCGCCCCGTGACACACACCGAAGCCATCCTTCGCGCCGCCGACGACCACCTGCTCGCGCCGTATCACCCATTCGATCACGACCTCACGGACCGCCTGGTCGTCGCATCGGCCGAAGGCGTCCAAATCACCGACACCGACGGGCGTACCTACCTCGACGCCATCGGGGGCATGTGGTGCACGAACATCGGCACCGGACGGGACGAGATGGCCGACGCCATCGCCGCCCAGGTACGCAAGCTGTCCTTCGCCAACCCGTTCACCGACATGATGGGCGCACCGGCGGTTGAGCTTGCCTCCAAACTCGCGACGCTCGCTCCAGGCGACCTGAACCACGTGTTCTTCACCACGGGAGGTTCAACGGCGGTCGACGCCGCGTTCCGGTTGGTGCAGTTCTACAACGGGTGCCTGGGCCGGCCGGAGAAACGCCACATCTTGAGTCGTGAGGACGCCTATCACGGCTCGACGTACGCCGCTGTGTCGATCGGTGGCAAGAAGTCGGACCACATGGCCGAATTCCAGTACATCGACGACATCGTCCATCACCTGTCGTCGCCGAACTTCTACCGGCACGGCGCCGGCCGCACCGAAGCCGAGTTCGCCGAATTCCTGTTCGCGGAGTTCGAAGCCAAAGTGAGTGAGCTGGGTGCCGAGAACGTCGCGGCCTTCTTCGCTGAACCGAT
>JABDJC010000055.1 GCA_013003395.1 Acidimicrobiia bacterium | reverse complement strand
GATGGGAGCACCGCGACGGTCGAGACGTTGACCACGGTCAGAGTCAGCAAGGCCGGACAGCGATTCACCTACGACGAGGCGACGGACACGCTGATCGACAACCAGGCAGGGCGAACTTGTCGATCAGGGGAAGGGAACTTCGTCTGTGACGATGTGCCAGAAGAGGACGTGGCTCGCACCGCGCTGCAGTCCGAGACTTCCGAGATCGTGTGCGAAGGCGGTGTCTGTGACAACGTCCCGCTGTTCGCTCTCGACGGCTCGTTGCCTGGCTGGCGTGCCGTCATCGGATTCGAGAACTACACGAACATCTTCAGCAACGAGCGGATACGGGAACCGTTTCTCCGGGTCCTCGTGTGGAACGTCGTCTTCGCCTTCGCCACCGTCATTCTGGCCTTTGGTCTTGGCCTCGGTCTCGCGATAGCGCTACAGGATGAAGCGATGAAGGGTCGCGCGCTGTACCGCTCGATCTACATCCTTCCCTACGCCATACCCGGCTTCCTATCGATCCTTGTTTGGCGCGGCCTGCTCAACACGGACTTCGGGAAAGTCAACGGAGCGTTGGAATCGCTTGGTATTCCCGGCGTCGACTGGTTGGGGACACCCATATGGGCGATGCTCGCTGTCTTGGTAGTGAACCTGTGGTTGGGATTCCCCTACATGTTCCTGATCACCACTGGTGCGTTGACCTCGATACCCGAAGACTTGCTCGAGGCGGCGCGGGTGGACGGTGCAACACCTTGGCGATCATTCCGCAACATCACGCTGCCACTTCTGCTGGTCTCGACCGCTCCGTTGCTGATAGGCGCCTTTGCATTCAACTTCAACAACTTCGTGCTCATCTTCTTGCTCACGAACGGTGGACCCCCGCTCGCCGGGTTCGATGTCCCGGTGGGAGCCACCGATCTCCTCATCTCGTTCACGTTCAACCTGGCGCAAGGAGCTGGACGAGGCAACCAGTTCGCGCTTGCGTCGGCGATCGTCGTGCTCATCTTCATCGTGCTGGCGACGGTGTCCGCGACCAGCTTCCGGCTGACGAAGCGACTCGAGGAATATTATGGCAACTAGAACGGCCAGACCAGATGCCTCCACGAACGCGAGTCTCGATAGGAATCGCCCCAGTCTGGGCCTGTGGTTCCGCCGTCGCGGCTGGCGCCATCTCGTGGCGCTTGTCGCCGCGATATTTGCGCTGTTCCCCATTGCTTGGATCATCTCGGCGTCATTGAACTCTGTGGACAGCCTCGGAGCGGCACGGCTGATTCCGAGGTCGCTCACCCTCGACAACTTCACCGAGCTGTTCACCAGCGAAACGACGCCGGTTGATCGATGGATGTTCAACAGCTTCAAGATCGCGCTCATCGCCGCTGCCTTGAACGTGCTCGTCGCTGCGTTCGCTGCCTACGCCTTCTCGAGACTCAAGTTCTTCGGTCGGCGGGCACTGCTCACTTCGTTGTTGGTGATGCAGATCTTCCCGCAGTTCCTGGGCTTCGTCGCGTTGTTCTCGCTCGCCAGGCAGTTCTCCGACGTCAATCAAGCGATCGGTTTGAACACGCACTTCTTCCTCATCCTCGTGTACATGGGTGGGGCGGCAGGATTCAACGCATTCCTGCTCAAAGGGTTCCTGGATTCGATTCCGGCGTCTCTGGATGAAGCAGCCCGCATCGACGGGGCCGGTCCGGCAGGGATCTTCTACCGCATCATTCTTCCGCTGACGCGGCCGATCCTTGCGGTGATCTTCATCATCAGCTTCGTTGCCATCTTCAACGAGTTCCTACTGGCGCAGACGCTGCTCAGTGGTACCGATCAGTTCACGCTGCCGATTGGCCTCCAAACGTTCCTCCAGGAGGAATACAACGCCAAGTGGGGAGCGCTGTCGGCAACGGCGATTCTCGGATCGTTGCCAATCGTCGCCGTCTTCCTTCTGGCGCAACGCCAGATCATTGGCGGACTGACACAAGGCGCCGTCAAGAATTGAACGATCCTCGCGCGATACCGCTGCAGCGGGGCGCGTTGCCGTTTGGCCTCCCCGGTGACCTGTATCCACATCCGATTGAGTTCGACCCGTCACAAGCTGGGCATCTGTCGATCGACGACCTAGGTGTTCTGACAGTCCGAGTGGTGGCGCCGCCGGGCCTGGACGGCGCGACGTTGGTTCTTCCTGGCGACGAAGCGGTTGGCGTGCCGTTCGAGCTGGTGGGGGCCGCAGGTGGTGCTGCGCTTTGGGAACTGGAGCTACAGGCTCCTGATGCGCCGCTTCGCTACGGCATCGCCTTTCGCTGGAACCCGGCTCGCACTCGGCCAATCCACTTCTCCCCGGCAGGCATCACAAATGCTTTCGAGCGGATCGACTACTTCGTCCTCGATCCAGCCGAACTGACCATCCACGACGTGCCGTCATGGGCGCAAGGGTCGATCATCTATCAGATCTTCCCCGACCGGTTTCACAACGGTGACCCCGCCAATGATCCGTCGACGGTCGTGCCGTGGGGATCGATACCAGACAACCGCCGCTTTCAAGGCGGCGACCTGAAAGGCATCGCTGACAAGGCCGGATACCTCGCAGAGCTCAGCGTTGATTCGGTGTACCTCAACCCGATCTTCGCCTCGCCGTCCACGCATCGCTACGACACCGTCGACTACATGACGGTCGACCCGGTGCTTGGCGGCAACGTCGCACTACGGCACATGGTCAACGAGCTGCATCGGCATGACATCAAGGTCCTGCTCGATGCGTCGTTCAATCATGTGCATCCGAAGTTCTTCGCCTTCGCCGATCTGGTGGCAAACGGCCCGGATTCGGACTTCGCCGATTGGTTTCGGGTGGAGTCGTGGCCGTTGCAGGTGGTCTATCGCCCCAACGCGACCACCCCAGATTCGTACGCAGCGCGAGTGGCAGGCTGGTTCGAGTCCGAAACCGGCATACCTGTCGTCGCTCGCGACGATCCCGGGCCCCCGCTCGAGCCGACGTATGACTCGTGGTACGGAGTGCCGACGATGCCGCGTGTGAACCTCGCCAACCCGGCGGCTCGCGCCTTCATGCTCGATGTAGCCGCGTACTGGGTGCGAGAGTTCGACGTGGACGGGTGGAGGATGGACGTCGTTCGCTACGTCGATCCAGACTTCTGGCCCGAGTTCAAAACTGCCGTGCGCGGAGAGAAGTCCGACGCGTTGCTCATTGCGGAACTGGCAGGCGACAGCCGCCGGTGGCTGCAAGGCGACCAATTCGACGCGGCAATGAGTTACACCTGGCGCGACCTGTGCCTCGGCCTCTTCGCAACGCACACGTTGTCGGCGGAGGAGTTCAAGGAGGGGTATCTCCGGCTTCTCGCGATGTACTCGCCGGCGGTAACAGCCGTGAACCACAACCTGCTTGGCAGCCACGACACCGAACGCTTTCTCACTGCAGCCGGCGGCGACGTTCGGGCGTTCGAACTCGCCACGCTGTTCCAGATGACCTCACCTGGCGCTGCTGGCGTCTACTACGGCGACGAGCGACTGATGACTGGCGAGAATGATCCGTTCTGCCGGGCTGCTGTCGCATGGGAGGACCGACAAGCCAGTGCTAACGCTGGTCGGTTTGCCGAGTTGGCGCGTCTCCGTCGCCGTTACCACGCGCTGCGCACGGGAGCTTTTCGAATGAGAGATGCAAAGGGTGCCGTGGTGTTCGAGCGATCGACTTTGGCAGAAACACTCATCGTTGCGTTCTCCGGTCAAGAGGCAGTACGAGTCGAAGCTGCCGGCGATCTCGTGCACAGTATCGGCGACGTGACGTTCGAGTCCGGAGCGTTGACGATCGGACCTCGCTCGGCGGCTGTGATCCTGAGTCGGCTCGGGACGGGTGCCTGAAGACCGCCGGTAAACTCGCGCCCAAGCTGGTACGGAAGGTCACGATGGACGGGTCGTTGGTGATGGTGCTGCATTCGCACCTCCCGTACGTCATGGGACAGAGCGTGTGGCCGTACGGCGAGGCGTGGATCTATGAAGCTGCCGCTGAGTGTTACCTCCCCCTGCTGGAGACCTGCAACCAACTGATCGCATCAGGCGTGCGTCCAGCATTCACCGTCGAGATCTCTCCCGTGCTCGGCGAACAACTCGATGATCAACGGTTCAAAGACGGTTTCGAGTCGTACCTCCGAGACCAGGTCGCCAGAGCGAAACTCGATGCGACCCGTTTTGCTGCACAAGGCAACTCTCAGGGAGCGGCACTCGCCGAACGATGGGTCCAACATCACGAAGACCTCATCGAGTGGTTTGCGAGCGTTGATCAAGACATCGTGGGCGCCTTTGGGGCGTTGTTCGAAGCCAATCAGATCGAGCTGTTCACCTCCGCCAGGTCCCACGGACTGCTTCCCCTTCTCGGCAGTGGCGAAAGGGTGGCGACGCAGGTGGACCAAGGCGTCGCTTGGTTCACTGATCGCTTTGGCCGATCGCCGAAGGGGTTTTGGATGCCCGAGTGTGGCTACCGGCCCGGAGGACCTTGGCATGCTGCAGACGGATCTCGATCAGAGGCGCACCGGCCGGGCAACGAAGAGTTTCTCGAGGCGGCAGGCCTCGAGTGGACGATCATCGACGCACACCTCGTCACCGGCACCGACCCAATCGGGTCGTATTCGCCACACGCCGTCGACGATCTTGGCGACGCCGCGCTGACCTATCAGCCGCACCTGATCGGCGAATCGAAGGTCGCCGCTTTCGCACGCGATCCACGCACGACGCTGCAGGTCTGGTCGGGCGATCACGGATACCCAGGGGATCCCTCGTACCAGGAGTTCCACAAGCAGCATTCGGACAGCGGGTTGCGCTACTGGCGCATTACGGAGGGGAGGCCGGGCCTGGGCGAGAAAGACTGGTACCGCCCGGAACATGCTCGGGCGGTCGTCCGAGAACATGCCGAGCACTTCGCAACGGTGGTCGGAGACACGCTGAAGCTGGCGGCTGATCAGGCCGTCGAGCGACCCGTTGTCACGGCACCGTACGACACGGAACTGTTCGGGCATTGGTGGCATGAAGGTGCGGCCTGGTTGCGTCAAGCGCGAACGGAACTCGACCGATCCGGGATCGAGATGGCCACTGCCACGGACGCGCTGACAAGTCGAACAGACATCCCTCGTGTCGAGCTTCCCGCAGGTTCGTGGGGCGCCGGAGGAGGCTTCGAGGTGTGGGCCAACGACGCCAACCGATGGATGTGGTCAGCCGTGTACGAAGCCGAAGACCTGCTCAGCAAGTATGCCGATCTGGAGTCTGAAGTCGTCAGCCAGATCGCACGTTCGGTACTGCTCCTGGAAAGCTCCGATTGGCAGTTCCTCGTGACCACCGATGGCGCAGCCGACTACGCAACCGAACGAGTGCTCAGACATCTCGAAGACGCGAGAGCACTTGCATCGGCGGCAACCAACCAGGAAGAATCTGAACGTCTGATCCAACTCGTGAAAGCCAGGGATTCCGTATGAAAGTCCTCGTAGCTACCGCCGAATTCTCTCCATACGTGCGCTCAGGCGGACTTGGCGACGCGGTGGCGGGGCTCGTCGGTGCACTGGTGCGCGCGGGTCACGACGTCACGGTCGCGCTTCCCCGATACGGCACCATCAGGGAGATCGGAAAGAAGTTCGACGACGAATGGTGGATGGTCGATGACGGTGTGCGCGTGCTGCTGTTCGACGAAGACAGCTTCGATCGGCCTGGATTGTACGGCACCGTCGCCGATCAACCGTACGAAGACAACTGGCGCCGGTTTGGTCTTTTCGCCCGTGCTGTTGCCGACCTCGCTTCCGACTTCGACGTTCTGCATCTGCAAGACGCACACACCGGCGGCGCGGCGTTGATCTCGACCATCCCAACGGTGTTCACGGCGCACAACGCGGCGCACCCCGTGCTCGGTCCTCTCGACGAAGCAGCTGAACTGCTTGGTGTCGATTCGCTCGCAGCAGTCCAGGGTGGCGCACTCGAGTGGTACGACCGAGCCAACTATCTGAAGGCAGGTTTCGTCGGAGCTGACCAGGCCACGACGGTGAGTCCTGGACACGCCGCTGAACTCGGTGTGGACGAGACCTCCTTTGGGCTGGCGGGAGTAGTCCGATCACTGCGGCGACCGCTCATGGGCATCGTGAATGGAATCGACACCGTCGCTTGGGATCCAGCCATCGACTCTGCGTTGCCGAAGCCGTTCAACGCAGCTGACACGACTGGCAGGGCAGCCTCCCGCAAGTCTGTCGTGACCCAGAGCGGGATCACCGATGGGTTCATTCTCGGCAACGTTGGCCGCATGGCTCGCCAGAAAGGATTTGACCTACTCGATCCCGTCCTCGACCCACTGGTCGCGGAAGGCGCCCGGTTCGTGTTCGTCGGCAACGGCGAGCTCGACGACCTCATCGACGAATGGGTCGACCGGCATCCCAAGGCCGTAGCGCACCTGCCGTACTCGGAAGTGACCGCTCGCGTCGTCTCCGCCGGCGTAGACGCCTACTTCATGCCGTCTCGATTCGAGCCATGTGGCCTCGGTCAGCTCTACGCGATGCGGTACGGAGCTCCGCCAGTGGTGCGATTCACGGGGGGCCTCATCGACACGGTGTTCGACCTGGACGAGCAGCCGGAAAAGGCCACCGGGTTCGGCTTCAGGGCACTCGACCCAGCGGAGGTTGCCAAGACCATCCGTCGGGCGATGCGGATCCACCTAGACCACGCGGATCTGTGGAACGGTCTTGTGCGTAACGGTATGACCGCAGACCTGTCGTGGGATGCAAGAGCCAAAGAGTACGAGGCGCTCTACGAATCTCTGTGAGCACTACTCGAAGGCGAGTTCCACCAATCGGGCTTGCTCTTTCACATGCGTCGAGAAGTTTCCGGTAGCGGGGCTTGCGCTCGGTGCTCGATAGATGCCTCGTGACGACCGACCGATCTCCACGAACAGCGCCCTCGACATGTATCGCCACGCGCCCATGTTGCCTGGCTCTTCCTGAACCCACACGAGTTCTGCGTCACCGTACGGTTCGAGAATCGTTTCGAGCGCATCGCTCGGGAACGGATAGAGCTGCTCGACACGGACCACCGCGACGTCGTCAGGCTGCTTGGCCAACAAGTCGTAGTAGATCTTGCCCGCACACATCACGACTCGGCGAGCGCCTGGCCCAACACGAGGGTCAGGAAGCGCCAAGCCGAGCTCGCGCTCGTGAAGCGCCTCGAGGTCGCTGAACGACGCCTTCGTACGAAGGAGCGATTTCGGTGTGAAGATGATGAGCGGCAGACGCTTTGTGTGCAGTACCTGGCGTCTGAGCAGATGGAAGTACTGAGCCGGAGTGCTGGGAACCGCAATCCGTACGTTGTCCTCGGCAGCATTGTTCAAGAAGCGCTCCATGCGAGCACTCGAATGCTCCGGGCCCTGACCCTCGAAACCGTGCGGTAGGAGCAACGTCAGTGAACTGCCTTGCTCCCACTTGTCGGCGCCCGACATGAGGAACTGATCGATGATGACCTGCGCGCCATTCACGAAATCGCCGAACTGCGCCTCCCACATCACGAGCGCGTCCGGAGCTTCTACCGAGTATCCGTATTCGAAGCCCATGGCAGCAAACTCGGACAGCAAGCTGTCGACGATGTCGATCGGTGCCTGGTCCTCACCGAGGTGTTCGAGCGGAGACCAGTCTTCTTCGGTTTCGTAGTCGACCAGTACGGCATGACGATGGCTGAAAGTGCCGCGCTGGCTGTCTTCGCCGGCCAATCGGATCCGATGACCCTCCAACGACAGTGACCCCATGGCCAAGGCTTCAGCCAGCGCCCAGTCGACCTTCCCGGATTCGAAGAGTTCCGCTCGATCGTTGAGCGTCTTGACGAGCTTCGGATGAACGGTGAAGCCCTCAGGCAGCGTTGCCAGCTGCTTCCCGATTGACTGGAGTATTCCCTCGTCGACGGTGGTGGACGGATCCGCTGCATACGCGTCGTAATCCGCGCCATGCAGCGTGGGCTCCCCGATCTTCGAAGCCTTGAAAGCTGCTTCGAGCTTGGCCTGGTAGCTCTGTTCGATCTCTGCGATCTGCTCGGGCGTCACCTCGCCCCGGTTCAGCAGACGTTCGAGATAGATTTCTCTGACGGTGCCGAGCGACTTGATGAGGTTGTACATCTTCGGCTGGGTGAAGGATGGTTCGTCTCCCTCGTTGTGCCCGAGCCGTCGGTAACAGATGAGGTCGATCACCACATCCTTGTGGAAGGCCTGGCGGAACTGGAATGCCAGCCTCGCCACTCGAACGACGGCCTCAGGATCATCGCCGTTGACGTGGAAGATCGGAGCCTGAACCGCTTTGGCGATGTCGGTGGCATAGAACGACGATCGAGCTTCATCAGCTGTCGTCGTGAACCCGACCTGATTGTTGATGACGATGTGCACCGTACCGCCGGTGTAGTAGCCGTGGAGTTGAGACAGGTTGAGCGTCTCGGCGACGACGCCTTGACCCGAGAAAGCGGCGTCGCCATGGATCAGCACCGGCATCATCATGTCGTCGGCGCCAGGACCCAGTTCGTCTTGGCGAGCCCGCACGATTCCCTCGAGCACGGGATCCACCGCCTCCAGATGGCTCGGGTTCGCGGCGACCGTTACGTCGATGTCGTTGCCGAGCGGCGACCGGTGCGTGCCGTCTGCTCCGAGGTGATACTTCACGTCTCCGGAGAATCCGGTTGACCGGTTGTCCTCGATGCCGGCAAACTCTCTGAACATCTGCGCGAGGTCCTTGCCAACGACATTGGCGAGGACGTTCAGGCGACCACGATGCGCCATGCCGACACCAACGCCAGACATGCCGGCGTCGGCTGCTTCATTGAGTACGGCATCCATGAGCGGAATGAAACCCTCCGCACCTTCGAGGCTGAACCGTTTCGCGCCGAGGAACTTCGTGTGCAAGAACCGTTCGAACGCTTCGGCCTGGTGGAGCTTGGCGTAGATGTTCCGTTTCTCGGCCTCGTCCAACGGCCTACGCGGCTTCTCCACATGATCTTGGATCCACGCCTGTTGATCCGGCTCTTGGATGTGCATGTACTCGATGCCGATGGTCCGGCCGTAGGCGTCTCGCAACACACCGAGAATCGTTCCCAGATCGAGGACCGTCTGACCGGCCAGCCCCCCGGTGGCGAAATCACGGTCGAGGTCCCATATCGTCAACCCATAGGTGAGAGGGTCGAGCTCCGCATGGATCTCCGGTGGATCCTGTCGCAGCGGATCGAGGTCTGCGATCAAGTGGCCGCGCACCCGATAGTTGTTTATCAGCTGAAAGACCCGAGCCTGTTTTTCCGCCCACGGACGACTACCTGGTGGCGGATTGCGATCCTGCGCCCATCGAGCAGGCACATAAGGGATCTTCATCGAACGGAAGATCTCGTCGTAGAAGTCGTCCTCCCCGAGGAGCAACCGGTGGATCATCTGAAGGAAAAGCCCACTCTCGGCGCCCTGAATGATTCGATGGTCGTACGTGCTCGTCATGGTGAGGATCCGTCCAACGCCGTTCTGGGCGAGCACGGCGGCATCGGCAGCCTCGTATTCGGGCGGATAGCTGATGGCGCCCACTCCAACGATGAGTCCTTGGTCTGGCATCAGCCGAGGGACCGACTGGATGGTGCCGACGGTTCCCGGATTGGTGAGCGTGACGGTGGTGTGGGCGAAGTCGTCTGGGGTGATCTTGTTGGCTCGCACCCGACCGATGAGTTCTTCGTATGCCCGCCAGTAGGTGTAGAAGTCCATTTCGTCGACTTGCTTGATGTTGGGGACGAGCAGTGTGCGAGTCCCGTCCTTTCGCGCCATGTCGACCGCGAGACCGAGGTTGATGTTGTCGAATCGTACGAGGTGAGGTTGACCGTCGATCAGTCGGAACGCGGCGTTCATCGCCGGTCTGGTCTCGAGTGCCTTGACGGTCGCCCACCCGATGAGATGGGTGAAACTCACTTTCGTTCCCTGATCGAGCCGAGCCAGCTGATTGTTGAGAATACGGCGATTCACCATGAGCAACTTCGCAGGCATCGTGCGCACGGACGTCGCCGTCGGGAGGTCCTTGCTGGCTTCCATGCGCTCAGCGATCGTCGCGGAAGCGCCACGCATGGCGCTGACGTCCTCACCAGATCCTTGTAGCGGGCTGGATGTGGCCGTCGGCCTTTGCGAGGGTGGCGCGGCCGCTGGCGCCGGCGCATGTGGGGCAGCTCGAGTGGCTTGCCCGTTGTCGGTCACAATGGTCTGGCCCGCCCCGGTGCCGGTAAGCTCATTTGGTTCGTAGGTCGCGAAGAACTCGCGCCACGACGGGGATAGTTGTGAATCGTTGTCCAGGTACCGCCGATACATTTGGTCCACGAGCCATTGGTTTGGCCCGAAGTCGGCTTCATCAGGTGCTTGAGCGTCGGTCATAAACGACATGGTACTGAGGTAGCGCCCGTGGGGGGACGCAGGGACGGTCGAGAGGAGTCGAATCGATGAGTGAGGTCTGGCGGGCGCGGCCCGTGCAGAGTTTTCTCGTTCGCTTCGTGGCGTTCGCAGCTCCCGTTGCCGCTGCCATCATCGCCGGGATTCTGGTTTCTCGGCTCCTCGGTGAGCCCTCAGGATTCTGGGGAACCGTGTCGTGGTGGGCTCTGGTCGTCGGCGCCTCGTTGGCCGCGCTCTTTTTGGTCGAACGTCTGGCGCGCAGGTTGTTGCCGCTGGCCGTGCTGCTCCGACTCACGTTGGCGTTTCCGGACCAAGCGCCGTCGCGTTACAAGGTGGCGCTCCGATCAGGCTCAACCAAGCTGCTTCAGAGCCAGATCGAAGCTGCCCGCTCGGGCGACAGCGCCGGCGAGGTCGCAGAACTCATTTTGTCGCTGACGGCGTCGCTCGCCACCCACGACCGAGCAACGCGGGGTCACGCCGAACGGACTCGAGCCTATGCCGAGATGATTGGCGAGGAGCTCCATCTCAACGAGCATGACCGCAACATGCTGCGGTGGGCGTCCCTCTTGCACGACATTGGAAAGCTCGAGGTGGCTGCAGAGATCTTGAACAAACCGTCGACGCTCGACGAGACCGAATGGGAGCGGATTCGCAGCCACCCAGAGGACGGCTTCGAGCTCACGAAACCGCTCCACGACTTCCTCGGCGAATGGGCAGACGTCATTCTGATGCACCACGAGTGGTACGACGGTTCCGGCTACCCCAGTGGAATCATGGGCGAAGAGATCGCGCTGGGCGCTCGGATCGTGGCGGTGGCCGATGCGTACGACGCCATGACCGCGGCACGGTCGTACCAAAAACCGATTTCAGCAGGGGCCGCTCGCCAGCGGCTCCTCGAGGGGGCCGAGGTGCACTTCGATCCAGGAGTGGTGAGAGCGTTTCTCGCATTGTCGGTTCGCCAGTTGCGGTGGGTGCAAGGCCCGCTCGCGTTGTTGATCCAGGTGCCTTTCATCGGCGGTTTGTCTCGTCTGGGTCAGACGGGATCGACCGTAGGCACCGCAGTGGCAGCCGTTGCCGGGCTTGCTCTGGGAGGCGTGATCACCGCGAGCGTCGCGGCGTTCACCATCATCGCGGCACCCGCGGCCGGAGGCTTCGATCCGACGTCGCTTCAAATCATCGAGGCTCCGCTGCTCGGCAACGCCACGATCGGTGCCGACGGGGAGATCATGTACTCACCTTTCGCAGGCATGTCAGGTGAGGATTCCTTTGTGTACGTTGCCTGCGACGGTGACGGTCGGTGTGCAAACCAAGAAGTCCTCATCGATGTCGCCGCCGACGGCACCGTGAGTCTGCGAGCGGGTGCGGGGGACAGGACCATCACGATTGGCAGCGAAGGCCAGACGGTGACGGTCTTGTCGGGCCCCGACAGCGGGCAGGTCGAAGTATTGGCCGATGGCTTGGTCTACACACCCGACCTCGGATTCACCGGCACGGACACTCTCAGTGTCGAGACCTGCAACGCACGAGGCATGTGCACCGTCACCGACATCGTCATCGCCGTTGATCCGGACGCTTCGACAACCAGTTGGACGCCTCCGGTGTCGGATGATTCTTCGACGACGACCACGACGGTGCCACCGAGCACCATTACTTCGACCTCGACGACGACCACAACCACGACGACCACCGCGGCCCCTGTCACCACAAGCACCTCGACGTCAACGACGACGACGCTCGCGCCGCAATCTGCTCCGACGGCAGTCGCCGACTCTGTCTCCCTCGTCGAAGACGGAACCGTCGTGATCGACGTGCTCGCCAACGACAGTGACCCAGACGGTGACATTGCCGCGGTTCGAGTGTCGGTACCACCCAAGTCGGGTACTGCGACCGTCGGCTCCAACAAGATCACCTACAGCCCGAACGCAGATTTCCATGGCAACGATTCGCTCACGTATGAGGTGTGCGACGCCGGCGGTAGATGTGCAGTCGCCGGTGTCGTGATCGTCGTGACGTCGGTGCCTGATGCGCCCGTCGCCCAAGCAGACTCGACATCAGCAACCGAAGATGTCTCCAAAGTCGTCGCCGTTGTCGCCAATGACTCGGATGCCGACGGCGACATCTCGACGGTGAAGATCACGAAACAGGGCACGCTCGGAACAGCGACGGTGAGCGGTACGGAGGTCACCTACACACCGAAGGCCAACCTCAACGGTTCGGATTCCTTCACCTACGAGGTGTGCGACGCGACGAGCTTGTGTGACACCGCGGACGTTTCGGTGGTCATCGCACCGGTTGCGGACGCGCCGACAGCTGTCGCAGACAGCGCAACGGTGGTTGAAGGATCGAACGTCAAGGTGAACGTGGCAGCCAACGATTCTGACGTCGATGGTGACCTGGTCACGAGTTCGGTTGTCGTCACCTCAGGGCCGTCGGACGGATCCGCTGTCGCCAACGGCGATGGCACCGTCACGTACACCCCAAATCCCGGTTTCGCCGGCTCCGACTCGTTCTTGTACAGGATCTGCGATTCGACTTCGCTCTGTGCAACGGCGACGGTGACGGTGACCGTGACGGATGTGCCGGAGCCGCCGGTTGCGGTTGCCGACAGCGCCACGACCAACGAAGACATGTCGGTTTCGATCAACGTGGCCGCCAACGACTCTGATCCCGACGGTGACCTCGATCTCAGCTCGATCTCGATCATCAGCTTCCCCAGCCAGGGCACCGTGAGCGTGACGGGAGGCGGGTTCGTCACCTACTTCCCTGCGGCAAACACCAACGGCTCGGATTCGTTCGTGTACCGCATCTGCGACTCGGGGGGCCGATGCGCGGCGGCGACAGTGTCGGTGACGATCGTCGCCGTACCCGATGCTCCGAAAGCCGTGAACGACACTGCTACGACGACGGTGAACACCGCGGTGGTCGTTGCCGTGTCAGCCAACGACAGCGATCCAGACGGCGACCTCGACATCGATTCGATCTCGATCGTCACGACGCCCGCCAACGGGATGGCGCAGATCAACGGCAGTGGGGCCATCCGCTACACACCGGACGGTGGCTTCACCGGCTCTGACAGCTACGTCTACCGAATATGCGACTTTGGCGGAAACTGCAGCCAGGCCACGGTGTCCATCACCGTCCTCTGACACCCAATTGTTCTAGTTGGCGGGACCTATTTGACGGTCCACACCGCGGCAGATCGTGCCGCCAGGTTGAGCCGAACGTTGTTGTCGCCTTGCTCGGCTGCGCCTTCTCCCCACACGAGGCCGAACTCTGCGCCCGGCAGCGTCATCACCACGGACGCTGCATCATCTCCGGCGTTGACTGCGACGAGAAGTGTCTCGTCTTCTGAAGACCGCCGGAACACGAACATCATCTGACCGCCTTCGTCTGGCGATGGGGAGATGACGTCGTAGGAGGACGATCGGAGTGCCTGGTGACCGGCGCGTAGCGCCACGAGGGAACGGGTTGTCTCGAGGAGATCGTTGTTCCAGGAATCCTGGTCGTCCCAAGGGAACGCCCGACGACAGTCTGGGTCGGTGCGGCCTTCGAGACCAACTTCGGTGCCGTAATAGATCGACGGAGCGCCAGGGAACGTCAACAAGAGAACGAGCGCCAGCACCACTGACTGGACGTCTCCGTTCGCCAGGGAAATGATCCGAGCGGTGTCGTGAGAATCCAACAGGTTGAGGCTCGCGAGGTTGCCCTGTTCAGAATACGAGTCGAGCAAGTCACGCATCTTCCAGCCGTACGTGGCGGCGTCGATGGCGGGCCTGATGTCGTAGAACGGGTTGTCGAGCGCCAACGACTCGTCCACGCGATATCCCAGCACAAAAGCGATGGTGGCGGCTGTGAACCGGTAGTTCATCGTTCCATCGAAGCGATTGCCTGAGTTGATGTAGGCGCCCGCGTCGGCCCAGATCTCGCCGACGATGTAGAGATCCGGATTGACGGCGCGCACTCGCATGCGGAATTCTTCCCAGAAACCCGGTGTCGTGATCTCCTCAGGCACGTCGAGGCGCCAACCATCGATGCCCTTGGCCGCCCAATACTCGCCAACCCGCATGAGGTACTCACGAACGTCTGGATTGTCGGTGTTGAATTTGGGTAACGCCTTGATGCCCCACCACGCGCTGTACTGCGGCGGCGTCGTGTCGTCGTACGGCCGTAGTGGCCAATTGTGCACCTGGAACCAGTCGAGCCAGGGTGAGCCGGGACCGTTCTCCAAAATGTCGTGAAACTGGAAGAACCCGCGACTGGCGTGATTGAACACGCCATCGAGGACGACCCGGATGTTGCGTTTCTTGCACGCGGCCATGAGCGTGTCGAACGCCCTCTCGCCACCGAGCAGCGGGTCGACGGAGAAGTAATCGTGCGTGTGATATCGATGGTTCGCGCCAGACCGAAAGATCGGATTCAGATAGATGGCCGTCACGCCGAGGTCGGCGAGCCAGTCGAGCTTTTCTGCAATACCGACAAGATCGCCGCCCTTGTATCCGTGGTAGGTCGGTTCGGACTCCCAGGACTCCAGGTTGCCTGGCTTGTGCACCGTGTCGGATTTCGCGAAACGGTCGGGGAATATCTGATAGAAGACGGCGTCTTTGACCCAGCTCGGGGCCGCTGCAAGGGGGGTGTCCATGGCTGATGACTCTACCTTCGTCTCCCGCGCCTCGATCGGTGCGGCTGGCTAGCCTCGAAGGCAGTCGATCGGGAGCACGATGGCAACCTATCAGGACGTCTACCGTCGGTCGCGTGACAATCCGCAGGGTTTCTGGCGGACGGCGGCTTACGCCATCGACTGGGATGTCGCCCCGTCGGAGATCCTCGATGACCGTCTGGCCCCGCTGTATCGGTGGTACCCGGACGCCGTTCTCAACACTTGCTACAACGCCCTGGATCGCCATGTCGAGCGGGGCCGTGGCGAACAGGCGGCCCTCATCTACGACAGTCCGGTCACCGAGACCGTCCGCTCCTATTCATACCGAGAACTCCGTGACGAGGTTGCCGTGCTCGCAGGTGCATTGCGGTCGCTCGGCGTCACGAAGGGAGACCGGGTCGTCATCTACATGCCGATGATTCCAGAAACCGCGATGGCGATGTTGGCGTGCTCGCGGATCGGTGCAGTGCACTCTGTCGTGTTTGGTGGCTTCGCCGCCAACGAACTCGCCACCCGCATCGACGACGCCAAGCCGAAGGTGGTGCTGTCGGCTTCGTGCGGAATCGAGCCCGGTCGTGTGGTCGAGTACAAGCCGCTCCTGGACAGAGCCATCGAGTTGTCGTCACACAAGCCGAACCACTCTGTCGTGTTCCAGCGCCCAGAGCTTCTCGCCGAGATGAACCAGCCGAACGACCTCGATTGGGTTGAGCTCACGGCCTCATCCGAACCCGCAGCGTGCGTACCGGTGTCGGCCACCGACCCGCTCTACATCCTCTACACCTCGGGAACGACTGGGGTTCCGAAAGGTGTGGTGCGTGACAACGGCGGCCACGCCGTGGCGTTGGCCTGGTCTATGAAGAATCTCTACGGTGCCGAACCCGGCGATGTCTATTGGGCAGCGTCAGATGTCGGTTGGGTCGTTGGCCATTCGTACATCGTTTACGGCCCGTTGATTCATGGATGCACCTCGGTGCTCTACGAAGGCAAACCCGTCGGTACACCGGATCCAGGTGCCTTCTGGAGGGTGATCTCGCAACACGGCGTCTCGGTGCTTTTCACGGCGCCAACAGCGTTTCGAGCGATTCGGCGAGATGACCCGCAAGCGTCCCACCTCGAGCGCTACGACCTGAGCTCGCTCGAGACCCTCTTCCTGGCCGGCGAGCGATGCGATCCTGACACCTTGCACTGGGCTGAGCGGGTGTTGGGTGTGCCGGTCATCGACCACTGGTGGCAGACCGAAACCGGATGGCCAGTCGCCTGCAATCCGATGGGAATCGAGCCTTTGGCCGTCAAGCCGGGCTCGCCCGCCGTTGCGGTGCCCGGATATGACATCCGGGTTCTGGACGATGACGGGCAGGAGGTCGATCCGAATCAGATCGGAGCAGTTGTGCTCAAGCTGCCGCTGCCGCCAGGCACGTTGCCGACGTTGTGGAACGCCGACGACCGCTATCGCCAGGCGTATCTGGAGCGCTACCCGGGGTACTACCTCACTTCCGATGCGGGTTTCGTGGACGAGGACGGCTACCTGTCGATCATGAGTCGTATCGACGACATCATCAACGTGGCAGGCCATCGGCTCTCGACCGGGGCCATCGAGGAGGTTCTGGCTGAACATCCCGACGTGGCCGAGTGTGCCGTGATCGGAGTGGCCGACGAGCTGAAGGGCCAGCTCCCCATGGGGTTCGTGGTTCTCCAAGCCGGGACGCAACGTGACGCAGCCGATCTGTCGGAGGAATTGGTGCAGATGGTGCGCAACCGGATCGGTCCCGTCGCGGCGTTCAAACAAGTGGCCGTGGTGACCCGACTCCCGAAGACGCGATCAGGCAAGATTCTCAGGTCGACCATGCGCAAGGTCGCCGACGGTGACGACTGGTCGATGCCGGCGACGATCGACGACCCGCTGATCCTCGATGAGATCGGTGAAGCGCTCGGTAGCCTCGGCTATCCAAGAGGGGATGATGCAAAAGCGGTTCTATAGGAAGCACCTGGCCGGTTCGTTCGATTCCGGACCGCGAGTGCATCGGCCTGGTGTGCGCCCACCAGCGCCGAGCGACAGCCCGGCGCTCGCACAGCTGATGCTGGACGGGTATCGCGGAACGATCGACTACGAGGGCGAAGAACTGGAGGACGCAGTCGAGGCGGTCTACGACTACTTCGACAGCAACCCGATGCTCGACCACTCCTACATCCTCGCCGCCGGCGACAGGGTGCGCTCAGCGGTCCTACTGATGCGCCGAAGCTCCGGTGAACCGATGGTGAGCTACGTCATGACCGCGCCGAAGGCCAAGGGCCAGGGTCTGGCTGCAGATCTACTCGAATTGTCGCTGGCAGGCCTGGTTGCGGCAGGCGAGTCGAGCGTGTGCGCCTACATCACGGACGGCAATACACCGTCGGAGCGGCTGTTCAAGC
Organism: Acidimicrobiia bacterium; assembly: GCA_013003395.1. Taxonomy (GTDB): domain Bacteria; phylum Actinomycetota; class Acidimicrobiia; order Spongiisociales; family UBA5794; genus JABDJC01. The sequence continues at coordinate 12,004 of JABDJC010000055.1, read as the reverse complement.
GAGCTGGCTTCGTCGAGGTCACAGAACACAGTGAAAGCTGAAGCTCAGCGTCCGTAGATTGCCGTTTCCGGGTTGTATGCGGCCCAGCCGTACCACTCCGTGACGAACGAGGTCACGTAGTCCAGTTGCGTACTTGCGAATGGACCGCTGATGGCCTGTCCTGTGCGGTCCCATACGCTGCCTGATGGATCGACCACTTCATCTCCGACGACAGAGAACTCGATCGTCTGCCCGTCAACCGTGGCGGAGTAGGCAAGCCCAAACAGTTCAGAGGGATCGAGGATCACCACGACGGGTTCGTCGCCGACAGAGTCGTTGAGCACCGTCAGTCCGTTGAAGTCGTCGAGGACGTAGGCCGATGAGCCGCTGTCGGTCGCCGCGCCAACCACCAGCTGGTTCTGATCGAGCCGATCGTCGGTATTGAGCAACGAATTGGCGAACTGTCCACGCAGCGCTCCGCCGCCGGGTTCCACCGTCCGGCCATAGCGGCCGACAAACTCGGGATACCAGTCGAGCACGGTCGACTCCGGGTATTCGGCCAACCAGTCCGACCACCGCAGATGCACGGTCGGCACGACGTCGAGCTTGATACCCGTTCCGGCCAGCGGCCCCTGTATGACGGTGCCGTCGAAGTGAGTCCACACCGATCCCGTGGTCCGATCCTTCATGGCGAATACGCCGTTGTAGATGCCGGCGACGTCGAATGCGTATCGCTCTCCCAGCACTTCGGGATCGAAACTGATCCCGGACGAGCAGACGATTCAATAGGTGACCAGGTACGGCTCGCCCTCGATCGTCGTGTTGGCGATGTGGTGATAGGCCATCTGTCGAATCGGGAACGCCTGTGCGGTCCCGTTGGGCGTGACGATGCCAAGGACGACGTCGTCTAGGTTCAGCCAGGTGGCGCTCGATGCGGCAACCATCACCGGGTCGTCGAGAGGAATGAAGTTGCCGGTCGCCGCGGACACTCTTCCAGGGTTCGCAGCCGGCGGCTCGGTCTCCACCGCAGCAGTCTCTGGCGGAGAGGACGACGTGGTGGGGGGAAGCGTCGAGGTGGTGGTCGTTTCGCCTCCGCCGATCGACGTCACCGTGGCTTCCGGCAGCGGCTCGCTGGTCGGGGTCGCCGGGGTGCATGCTGCGGTCAACAGCGCGAGCGCCAACAGCGCGGTCGATACATGCCGTGACCAAACTCGCCCGTGTCCTGTCGCCCTCTTGCGCATCCTGCGATGGTATCGGCCAGTCGGCACTACCCAACTGGGCGCTCAGTAGAGAATCGATGTCTTCGCCCGGTGTATCGTGCCGCCCCATGAAAGTTGGATATCAGGGCGAAGAGCACTCGTACAGCTACCGCGCATCGAGGCAGCTGTTTCGTGAAGCACAATGGGTAGGGCATCAGAGCTTCATCGACGCCTTCGCTGCGCTGCAGTCGGGCGAGGTCGAGAGACTCGTCCTTCCAGTCGAGAACTCGACGACAGGCAGCGTGCTCCCGGTGCTCGATCGACTTGCCTCCGAACGCATTGCCATCCTGGCCGAGCACAAGGTCGAGGTGCGCCACACGCTCCTCGGCTTGCCGGAGGCGACACTCGAGGGACTCAAGCGCGTCATCTCCCATCCGGAAGCCCTTTCGCAGGCCGCCAAGATCCTCCACGAACTCGGCGTCAAGGCGGTCCCCACCCAAGACACCGCAGGTGCAGTTCGAGAAGTGGCAGAGCACGGCGATCCGACAGTCGCTGCGCTGGCGCCGGAAGAGTCGGGCCTTTCACACGGCCTGCAGGTGCTGCGGCGCGACGTGATGGACCGTGACCACAACACGACACGCTTCGTCGTGCTCGCCGCGGGCGAACCAGACATCGGTCCGTCCGACGACAAGACGTCGATCGTGTTTGTCACCTCGCACACGCCCGGCGCGTTGGCGCTTGCGCTCACCGAACTCGGATTGCGCGGCGCGAACCTCACTCGGATCGAGTCGCGTCCCGCTGACGCCGCCTGGCAGTACCGCTTCTTCGTCGACTTGGTGCACGAGCCCGGTATCGAAGCGCTGAAGCGCATCATCGAGCCGCAACCTTCGACGCTGAAGGATCTGAAGGTCCTCGGCAGCTACAAGTCGACGGCGTGAATCTGGCGTAGCCGGCCCCGACCTCTACGCTCTCACTGCATGCCTCGGATACTCATCGCCATTCTGGTTCTCGCTCTCACCGCAGGTGCCTGTGCCTCCGATTCGGGGCCCGCCACCGAAGGACCGCTCACGATCGAGAGAATCTTTCGTGATGACGTGCCGTGGCCAGAGACGCCTGAACTGCAGCTGTCCAATGTGCCCTGTCCCGCTGGGCTCGACGTAGATACGATCAAACCGTTGGAGAGCGCCGAGATCACGCTCGAGCTCGTTGCCCCACTCGAGGGCGCCACGACAATGGCCTTCGCGTCGTCCGACCTAGCGTTCATGGGTACACGGGAGGGACGCATATACCAGTGGGTCGAGGGCGGTGCGCCCGAGTTCGTCATGGACCTGTCGGGCGAAACGACGACGGAGCGTGATCAGGGTCTGCTGGGCCTGTTGGTGCGTGAGGACTCGTTGTTCGTGTACCGCACCGACACCAAGGACGACAGTGTCCTCGAAGAATATCCGCTCTCGGCAGGGATCCCCGTTCGGTCGGATCGGTTCGAGTTGCTTCGAGCCGATCAGCCTTCGAAGGAACACAACGGTGGCGACATCGTGTTCGGACCCGACGGGAATCTGTACCTCACGATCGGCGACGGTGGAGGCCAGGGGGGCGCCTACATCACGAACCGCGTGGTAGCGACGGCATTCGGCGGGCTCTTGCGGCTGAATTACGAGCGTGATGACGTTCCAACGTTGACGGCCGCACCAGACAATCCGTATTTCGGCGACGATCCCGGTAGTGATCTGACCTGGGTGTGGGGACTTCGCCATCCCTATCGATTCTCCTTCGACTCCGCCACAGACGACCTGTGGATTGCCGATGTCGGCCAGCAATGCGTCGAGGAAGTGACGGTGCTTCCAGGTGGCGGCCTCGGCGGTGAGCACCTCGGGTGGAACGCCGTTGAGGGCACCCGCGAGTTCATGGGACCGCTCGATCTTGATCTCACACCGCCAACGTTCACGTACTTGCACTCGAATGGCTACTGCGCCGTGATCGGGGGTCACGTGTATCGAGGTTCGGCGATGCCCGAGCTGGTCGGCCAATACATTTTCGGCGACTACTGCAAGCAGGCGATCCTGGCGTACGACCCCGCTACGGACGAGATTCGGGAACTCCAGCGTGGTTCCGTAACGCCGGTCGCTTTCGTGGTCGAGCCGGACGGAGAGCTCATCGTGGTCGACTTTGTGGCCGGTGCCTGGCGGTTGAGGCAGTCGTAGCCCGACGTCTGGACGGAGAACCCATTCGTGAGTGAGGCGCGCCGCTACCGTTGCCCTCGAATCTGTCGGTGGCGCTGAGTACCTTCAGTCCTGCCGGAGGTCGAGAGGATCGAGCAGACCGTGACAGAGCGGAGACCCACAGAGACATCGAATTTCGGTGCTGGCAGGCGTGAGAGCCACGACGCATCGAAGTTCTATGCCCGCTTTCCGGCCCCGGTCGTATCGGACGACGACACGGTGACCTACGCCGCCGGATTCGATACGCCCCAGATGATCCTCGGCGACGCCCGATCGATGGACGCAATTCCAGACAACTCGGTGGCACTGGTGGTGACCTCACCTCCCTACTTCGCGGGCAAGCAATACGAAGAGGATCTCAGCAGAGAAGAAGTCCCCACCTCGTACATCGAGTACTTGACTCTGCTCCGAGAAGTCTTTGCCGAGTGCCTTCGGGTGCTGGAGCCGGGCGGCCGGATCGCCGTCAACGTCGCCAATCTCGGTCGCAAGCCATATCGATCGCTGTCTGCCGACGTCATACGGATACTCCAAGACGACCTTCGTCTCCTCCTACGTGGCGAAGTCATCTGGCAAAAGGCAGAGGGTGCAGGAGGTTCCGTGGCGTGGGGCTCCTATCGCTCGGCTGCGAACCCTGTGCTCAGGGACCTCACCGAGCGAGTCATCATCGCCAGCAAAGGTCGTTTCGATCGCGCCAAACCCCGCAAGAGCAGAGAAGCCGAGGGGCTCCCATTCGAAACGCACACTGCCGCCGACGAGTTCATGGAAGCCACGCTCGACGTGTGGAACATCCGTGCCGAAAGCGCGCGGCGGGTGAACCACCCTGCACCGTTCCCGGTTGAGCTACCCCAGCGCCTCATCATGTTGTACACGTTCGAGAACGACCTCGTACTGGATCCGTTCGCTGGTTCTGGATCGAGTCTCGTTGCGGCGGTGCGCCGCAAACGCCGTGCGGTCGGATACGACCTCGAGCCCGAGTACGTCGAGGCGGCGCGTGAGCGCATCGCCTCAGAAGTGGCCCGACTGGCCCAACCGGCGCCGCCACGGCCACAAGGCAAGGGCCCGGTGTCATTTCAGCCAGAACTGCCGGATCCCGACGAGAGCTTCCAGGCCAGAGCAACTCGAGAAGGCAAGGCTGCGCAAGGCATCGCCCGCCAGGCGCTCGAGGAGGCGGGTTTCAAGGTCATCAAGAAGGACTACCGACTCCCGGGCGGTGGTGTCCAATTCAACTTTCTCGTGGCTGACGCGACGGACAAACAGTGGCTTGTCGATGTATCGGGTGCATTCTCTGCGACCCGCGGGGGTCTTCGTCGAACCGATACGGTGTGGAAGGCACTCGGCCGGGCGCTGGTGCTGCGCGAGACCGACGACCCGCCCAACCTCTTGCTCCTCAGCTCGCACCTGCCGAAGCGCCCGAGCGAAGGCGACAAGGCGCTCCGCGCCGCAGGTCCCGACAACGTGTTCGACGTCATCCAGTTGCTGTCGAAGAGTGACCAGAGCCGCCTTGCCCTGTACGCAACAGGAGGGACCGAGCGTGCCGTTGCGGGGTTCTGGTCCGAGCAGGAGCTCGATCGGCAATCGTGAGTGGCTCGCTCGTGGCGTACGCGGTGGTTCGAGACGATCCCCCGTCCGTGTACGTGGCGGAAGACCTCGATGTGTTGCAGCGTGCCCTGGCGCTGCGGCTGGTCGCTCGAACGCCGACTGATCGACTGGGCCGACCCGACCGTGAAACGTTGCGCACCGCCCTGCTGGAAGAGCGCTGGGGTGATGCCGTCCACGCATGGATCCTTCACACGGGCATCGCAATCGACGTCTACACCGAGCGGGTCCTGTCGTCCGAAGATCTCCCCGCCGATTTGATCGGCGCGCAGCTGCAGTTCGCTCCACTGTTTCGTGACATCTGAGCCATGCCAGCAGTACGCACCGAGATAAGCGAGATCGTCACAGGTCTGGGGATGTTGGGTTTCGCCGATCTCGACCGAGCTCTGTCGGTTAGGCCGTCCAGCGTGCTCAACGTGACGTCTGCGCATTACGACCGCCTCGAGTCAGCCCGTGCGTCAGGAGAGCACGACGCCCTCTTCGATGTGGCATGGCGCAACGGCGTCGAGTTCGCCAGAGCCACCGAAGGTCTTCGCGGCCGGCCGCCTTGGTGGCTCGAATGGAAGGGCAATCACCGTCCTCCCAGGTATGAGCAGATTCCCGCCGATCTGCGAGTCGATCACGTCTATCTCGTGTCGTGTAAGTACGGGTCGAACATCTTGAGCAACTCCTCACCCGCGAATCTGTTCGATCACCTTCTCGGAGACCGGCATGAGGCGAGTACTGACTGGTTCGCCGAGGTCGCAGAACGCGCGTATCAGGAGTTCTACGAGGTGTGCCGCAAGGCGGTCGACGGAGACTTCCCTGCCGACGTCAGGGCGCTCGAGCAGCATCATCGGATGGCGCTCAAGCGAGCGCTGCCGCGGTCGCTCGAAGGCGACATGAAAGATTCCTATCGACGCCTGTCGCTGGTGGTGGCCGAGGCCTCGGCTGCTCGATGGACCGTCAACATGGGCGGCAAACGTGGACAGGAGGAGATGCTGTGGCGATTGCTCCGCCTCCAATCGGCGCCCTATTTCGTGCTTGGAGAATCGGCCTCAGGCGAAGCGCTCCGATACCGCGTTGGGACGCCGTGGGACTTCAGGACCGTGTTCCGGTTCGTGTCGATGACCGCTTGGCGTGACCCCGATCGCAGCCAGCCGGTGGTCCAATGGCTGGCGAGAGTCAGGGACGCAAGGACCGGTGATGAGCATCCGATAGCCGGACATGTCGAGGTGCGGTGGAGTCATGGCCGGTTCGCGCAAGTCCCGGAAGCCAAGGTGTACCTCGACACCCCACACGACCAGGTGCCCGGCTACTTCTCCCTCTGGCACTCAGAACCAGGCCCAGGCCAGCTCACCCTGCTCTGACGCCCCGAGGTAGCCACGTCAGGCCCGACATCAACGAGTGTGCTTGGATCCGCGGTGGGAGCGATCGTAAGCACACTCGATGCAACGGTCCTCGGTGGCCGGCGGTCCCGATCCCCGGTCTACGACTTCGTCGAGTCCGACGAGCGGGCTGCGAGGCAGTTCCGTGACGAATGTCCCATCGCGGCTTGGCCGCCTGGTCTCCCAACAAACGCTGGGGAGACCAGGCTTCCCGCCACCTCGATCAGACCTTTTCGTCCACCTTTAGTGCGCAGCTGCAGGCGTCATCGGAGCCGGCCTTGGGCCGGGAGTGCAACACCATGGCGACCACCATCGGGGCGAACACGAGCAGGTTGTAGAGCAGGTGCAACTCGGCACGAGGGATCCACACCTGGAAGACGCTCATCGGGATGTCGGAGTGGAACAGGTTGGTGCCAATTGCCACCTGTCCTTGGAGCAGCGAATGCTCGATGAAGTGCCACGCCTGGATCGCCAGTGATGCGTACCACCACTTTGCGGCGGTGCCGCTGAACCCTGGCGCCAGGATGATGAGCCCAGCGAACATGAACAGCGCGAATCCGAAGTGCATGACCTCTGACTGCACGAGCCAAGGAAAGACGGCGCCAACCGCGCCAAGTGACTGTGGGCGCGGCGTGTTGATCAGCCAGATCTGATACGCCTGTGCGAGGTGCTCCAACCAGTGTGCCCCGACGACCGCGGCATACAGCCACAGCGCCTTCTCGTGGAGCGCACCATTGAGCTTCGACAAGAGACCGTCGCCGGTCCTCGCTGCATGTGTTGCTGTTGTTGCTGTCATCGTTTTCCTTCCCCCTACCGGGTTACGACTGCCGGAGCGGGACCAAAGGCCCGTCGGCGACGCTTCATCAACCAATACCCAAACCACACGCCCGGAGGCGTGATGATCCCCAACAATCCAACGAACCAGGCAGGCGGCTCCGGTGATGCGAGAACAATCGCTCGCTCGCCGAAATCGCCGCTGTTGGCTCGTCCCCATCCGACCACCAGCTCGTCGCCGGCGTTCGCTACGAACTCGGCCACCCATCCGGAGCCATCGGCTCCGGCGATCAACTCAACGGCAGTCACTCCGCCGTCCGAGCGCACCACCACCGATGGCGCACGGTTCGTGTCTCCAGTGATGGTGGCGTGGCTCTCGACGCGTACTGCGTCGAGTTCTCCAACGAAAACGGAAACCAGGTATGGCCCAGCCGACTGCTCGAGCGCAATCGCTTCTGCTTCAGCTACGCCGTGTGCCCAAACCGGGGTTGCGGCGATCATCAAGAATGTCGCAACGAGTGCAGCCACACTTGAAGATCGCCAACAACGCCGGTTCCCCCTGATTCCCATGCCATGAGTATCGGTGGAGGATGCGTGGCGGTCTATCGGGTATGCACACAGCTGGAAGGGGGCGCACCCGACTGTCGTATGGGGTATTGCCCTCAGCCGTCGATGTCGAGCAAGCCTCGCCGAAACGCTTCGCGCATGAGTTCGACGATGCTGTGGGCGTCGAGTTTCGCCATGAGGTTGGTCCGATGCCGCTCGACCGTCTTCACGCTTATGGACAAAGTGCTCCCGATTGCCCGATTGGTCAGTCCGTCGCCGATGAGCTGGAGCACTTCGAGCTCTCGCGCGGTCAACATGTGCTCCTTGTCGAGGGTCGCTGTCTCCTCGCTGGCGACGTCGAGAATCGAATCAGATGCGATGGGACTGAGGTACGTCGCTCCGCGCCGCGCTGCGCGCACTGCCAACAGCAACTCCTCGGTGACGGATCCCTTCAATACGTAGCCTTTGGCGCCCGCTTGCATAGCCCTGCGCACCAGGGCCGACTCCGCATGCATCGACAGGATCACTATCTCGATGTCCGGCATCGCATCCCTGATGGCCTGCGTTGCTTCGATGCCGTTGCAGCGAGGCATCGTGATGTCCATCACTATCACCTCAGGTGACAGTTCGCGGGCGAGCTTCACTGCTTCGAACCCGTCGACGGCTTCGCCCACGACTTCGATGTCGCCGGCGCGTTCGAGGAGTGCTCGTATCCCTTCGCGCACCAAGTGATGGTCATCGGCGATAGCGACGCGAATCATGGTCGCGACTCGCTCGGCAGTACGCCCGTCAATGTGGTGCCTTGCTCCGAGCTGGTCAGCTCCAAACGGCCTCCGAGCATCTCGAGGCGCTCGCGAATTCCCATCAGGCCGATGCCTTCGCCGGTCTTTCGTATACCCGGCTCTGGACCGATGCCGATTCCGTTGTCGGCCACGCGCACTGCCACTTCCGACTCCGAGCGCACCAGATCAACCGTTGCTTGCGTTGCGTTGGCGTGGACGGCGACGTTGGTCAGGGCTTCCTGAACGAGTCGGTACAAGCAGATCTCTTGGGCGTCGTCGAGGCCCGATATCTCGGCTCCTCGGTATTCGATCGGGAGTCGAGTACGCGACGCAAAGGTCATGCAGAAATCCTCCAACGTGTCGTTGAGGCCAAGAGCGTCCAGGGCAGGTGGTCTCAGGTCATGTGCGAGCATTCGGATTCGCTCACGAGTGACATCGACCAGGTTGATGGCGTCAGTGAGATTGGCGCGAACTATTTCAGGATTGTCGTCTGCGTCGTTGCGCAGCAGGTTGAGGCTGATCTTCAAGGCGGCAAGCGCCTGACCGGCCTCGTCGTGTAGCTCTCGGGAAATCCTGCGTCGTTCTTCCTCTTGCGCGTCCACCACCCTTCTTGCGAGTTCGTGGAGGGCACGTTCTGCGCGACGGTTGGCGGTGACATCGTGGTTGTATACCCTCACGATCTCGGTCTCGTCGGGCAGAGCGGCGTAACAGACCTTCTGCTCGAAGATGGCGTTGGCGAACTCGACTTCACGTGATGCCGACTCTCTTCCCTCCGATCGCAGCATCTCGACAGTGGTCATGATGCCTTCCATGAGTGGATGATCGACGCCTTCGGCCAACAAAAGTGGGAAACGGTTCTGCGCTTCAGGGTTGAGGTAGGCGACTCGGCCGTTCATGTCGAGTTCGATCACTGCATTTGGGTTCAGTTCGGGAAAGGTTGCGAGGTGGGCAGGGTCGGCGTTGGCAAAACTGCCCGGCTTCACTTCGTTATCCGGTTGTGTCACTCGTGATCTCCAGTCGGCCGGAACTCCCAGCGCACGTCCTCAAGCTAGCGGTCAAATCCGCGTCCACCGCTACGGTGAGCTGATGAAGTCGATGGAATCTGCCGCGCTTGCCGCCGTCCCCTTTCTTGTCGGCGGATTGGTTGCCTCGCTTGCGGGATTCGCGGTGACGGCAAGTGAGGCTCCGTTCGGTCTGGTCACTGTTCATCTCGCGGTCGTGGTCGCCTTCGGATTCGCTCTGGCGGTTCGTGTGGCCCCAAACGCCACCGAGTCGTGGTTCCTCGACCAGGACCGTGACATCAGAACCCGACTCACGTATTCGGGGATTGTTGCCGTGATCATCGTGACTGGCGTCGTCGGACTCGTGACCTTGGCATCGTCCGCGACGTTGCAGTTGCAGCCGAGCCTCCAGTTCCTCCAACTGCTCTCCGCCCTCGACATCGCGTGGGTGGTGGCGGCATTGGTCATCGGCGGGATACGAGGCTGGTCCAGGGCGGTCGGGATGACGATGGGAGTGTTGGTCGGAGCCGTTTGCATCTGGTCGATCTGGAATTATCTGCGGATCGTCGGCTTCACTCCTGACGGTGGCTGGTTGCTCGACGGGAGTCAGCTCATGAGGTTGGTGCTGCCGCTCGACATGGTCGCGGCTGGGTTGGCGATCGCCGTGTTCGTGGTCGGTACGCGCCGCGCCGCACTCACCGCCTCGATGCCTCAACCAATCGAGCAGCTGAGCGCCCAGTCGTAGGGCTGGAACTCGATCGGCGTGCCAGCGAGGGGTACCTCTGTCCATTGCTGGAGCGCAGCGGCAACCTGTCGACGTCGAACGGGCAGGATGTTCGGCATTCGACTCGGACGAACGAAGTCGGCGCCATACCAGAGCAGTATTCTCGACAGCTGCGCGCTACCGTCGTCGAATACGAGACCGCCGTCTCGAAGGAACGCTCGCATCTGATCATCCAGCTCGTTCTGGAGGTGCTCACCCGAGTACGGCGTCAAGCGCAACGTGGGGCACGAGGCAGAGCCACACACGAGGGCCGCATGAATGCGGGGATCCTTGAATCGGCGGATCTTGCCATGTTCGATGTCGTTGAGCGACAGCGCCTCGCCGGCCACGGTCGCCCACGTGGAATCGAAAGCCCCTGGCACACGAAGCACCGTAGATGCGGACTGTGAAGCGGCGCGTGTGGCCAATTCGAGCGCCCCTGCGTTGTACAGATTGAGCCAGTAGGCCAGCGCGACGTCGGAACTGAGATCGTTTGGATCGGTGGCAGCCAACTCGTCGCGATAGGTCAGAAGGGTACGAGCGTCGACACTTTCGATCCCTTGGGAAGCCAATGTCGCGAGCGCGCCTGCGAGAGAAGAGTGGTCAACGGTTGCGGCGCTCGTATCGGCAGGAACGGGACGCCGCACCCGGAGGGCTCGCAGCATGGACCAGGCAACGGCAATGGGGTTGGGACTCACTGGCGCATCACCCTCGTGAGGGCCTGCGATCTTCCGTCCGCCGACGTCATCGGCGCCACCGTGCAAACGAGCACAACCAAACTATCGCGGATACATACAAAACAACGTAAGATCGCTCCATGGCTATGGTATTCGACCCGCGACGGCTGGATGAGCTGGCGGATCAACTCACCGCGACAGCATCCGAGCTCGATGCGTTGGCTGCGAGGATCGGTTCCCTACTGACGACCTCCGGCAGGTGGTCATCTTCGGTAGCGGTGTTGGCGAGCGTTGCCGACGACCAGCTAAGTCGGAGTAGCGATCTCGCCAGACGCGCCCTTTGGCTGAGAACGATCTCGGCATTCACCGTCTTGGAGGGACGTCGAAGCCCGTCTGACGAGACTGCCCTGGAACAAGTCGAGCGACTGATCGCTGCAATCAACCAAGCCGAGCGAATCGGCGCCACCGAAGCTGAGTTGGGTGAGATGGAGCGGCAGCTGTTCGCTGCCAGAGAGACGATCAGGTCGTTGAAAACCGACGACTTGGCTGCGTTGCTGGACACTGGGACCGACCTTTCGGTCTTGTTCGCGTCGATCACGTCTCAGCAGCGTGCCGCGTTGGTGGAACGCCGTGCCGCGGTGCTCGGAGTGGAATCCCGGGCTCCGCTCGACGTGAGGGTTGAGGCCAATCGGCACCTGATAATCGCCACAATCGATCGATTGCAGGATCGGGCCGACCAATACGCCGAGGAGGCGACCCGACTGAGAACCAGTTGGTGGCCGCCGATGATCATCGCCGGACCCTGGTCGCTTGGAGGACCGCTGGATCTGCCGTTCTCGACACCGTATCTGCGTTCGCCGGCCGAGATCGCGGCCGATCGTGAGAAGCAGCTCCGATCCGAAATCCTCGTGCTCGAGGACCTGCTCGCTCGACAGGTGGTCCACTTCGATTGGGACGGAGCCGGCAGGGTCGCAGAATGGCACGGTCCACTGGACGCAGCCAACATCGCCATATCGATCCCTGGGACCGGCAACTCCAAGCTGTCGATGGCGACTTTGCGAACGCGCGCCGAGGTCATCCTCGCGAACGCAGATCCTGATG
>JABDJC010000045.1 GCA_013003395.1 Acidimicrobiia bacterium | reverse complement strand
TCTACGACTCGGCATTGGTCGAGGCTGACTCGTGGGTCAATGACCGGGCTCTGAGCGGGGGAAGACTGGTCAGCTCTCTCGTGCACTCCGTGGATCTCCTTCGCTTTCTCAGCGGCGAAGAAGTCGTCCGCGTCTTCGCCGAGGGGGCGGCACTCACGGGTGAGTCCGCCGGCGAGCCCGACACGGCGACAGCAACCCTGCGGTTCACCAACGGCGCCATCGGGTCGATCGTCCACGGCACGGCCGGCGCGAGTGGATTGGTCTCGACGTGGTCGTTCCAGACGGCAGCCGCAGGCGTCAACGCCACGATCCACGATCATGGGCGTCGACTCATATTGCATCGAGTCGGCGAGAACGACAGCACCGTCGTCGACCCGACGAACGAGCCTTTCGAGGCGGGGACCGCTCCCCTGTTGGAAGCGCTCATCGCCGCAATCGAGGGCGAAGATGTTGACGTTCCCCGCCCACGCGACGGCACGCTCTCCCTCCTCGTCTCCCGCTGTGTGGAGCAATCGATCGCGACGGGTCAACCGGTGGCTGTGCCGCTCATCTGATCAGGTCCCTTGACCAACGTGCCGCCCTTCCACACGTGCGTCACGTTGTGCGCTTCTCCGAGGAGGTCGATCTGTTGGCGTGGGTCGGCCGTCAACGCAATGACGTCAGCCGGTTGACCCTCTCGGACGGTGCCTGAGCCCATTGCCTGCGGCCCCACGGTCATCGGACCGACCGACGTGGCCGCCATGATGGCCCGCTCGGGAGACAGCCCACATTCCACGAGGAGCGAGAGCTCGCGCCCGTTGTGCCCCCATTGCTCGTCGCTCGTCAGAATGTCGGTACCGGCGGCAATCGTGACGCCCGCTTCCAGCGCGGCACCAACTGCCTCCCGCCCGCGCCGGTACGTCTCCGTCAGTTTCTGCCTGGCGAAATCGGGCAAACCTCGCTCGGGTGATTGTGACAGCAGCTCGACTCCGGCAAAGCGAGTCGCGACGAGGATTGCGCCGCTGTCGGCCATGGCAGTTGCCGACTCCCGATCCAGATAGGTCCCGTGTTCGATCGTCTTCACGCCAGCACGCACGGCGGCCATGATCCCCGCCTTGCCGTGGCAATGGGCCGCCACGACACGTTCGGCGGTCGCCGCCTCGTCCACGATCGCAACCAGCTCTTCGTGAGTGAACTGCTGATGCTGGGGGTCGTCGTACTTGCTCAGGACCCCTCCTGACGCACACACCTTGATGACCTTCGCTCCCTTGCGAAGTTGACGGCGCACGGCCTTGCGGGAATCGTCCACACCGTCGCAAAGTTGCAGGTCGTCGATTCGATTGGTGCCAGACATCCACTCTTCTGGGATGGAGTGAATGTCGCCATGACCCCCTGTGGTCGACAGAATGGATCCCGCGGCATAGACGTTGGGTCCCTCGACGTATCCTTCCGCAATGGCTCTCGCCAGATAGACACCGAGCCCACCTACCTCGCGGATGCTCGTGAACCCGGCTTGCAGCGCCAACTCGGCGTCCCGGGTCACCCGCATAGATCGGACCATGATCGACTCGGTGACGAGGGCCTCGAGATTTGGCTGTCTGATCCCGAAGAAGTGGCAATGGGCGTCCCACATGCCGGGCATCACGACGGGCACAGACAACCTGACGGCATCCGGAGTCTGCGGTGCGGTCGATGCCGGGCCGGCGTAGGCGACGATGGAACCGTCGAGCACGATGACGGCGTCTTCGAGCGACGCTCCATCGCCGTGGAGGAGAACAGACGCTTCGATGCGGTATTCCGTCATTTCAGAGATCCTCGTTCGATCATGAGACCAACATTCCTTCGCGGCTTCCGGTGACTCCCGAGCGATCGACGGCAACGACCCCATTGACGATGACGGTCTCGATGCCGTCCGGATGGCGCGCCATCTCGGTTGGGGTTGAACGGTCATGTATTGCTTCGGCATCGAATATCACGAGATCTGCCCGCTGTCCTGGCGCGATGGTTCCGCGGTCGGCCAGACCCAACGCCGCGGCCGGCATGCTCGTCATCTTGCGCACTGCGTCCTCCAACGTGAGGAGATGTCGGTCGCGTACGTAGTGCTCGAGCAGCCGGGCCGTGTACCCATACGTCGACGCGCTCCACGGAAGCGGACACGCCGAGTCTTCTCCGCTGGTCACGAGACCGTCGCTGGCGATCAGGCAGTAGGGCAATGTCAGGACGTCGTCGATGGCCGACTCGTCGGCGTACACATGACGGATTCCGATCTCTCGCAGACGCTCGCCCGCCTCGATCAACAGATCGCAACTGAACGCCCCCACCGCACCGACATCTCCCAGGGAGACGCCGGCCAGCTCTGGCCGATCAGGGACCGCCGACAGAAAGATCTCGTCGTACCCGGCGACCCTGGCGAGAAAGCTGGATTCGGCGTCGACATACTGCTCCATCACCTTGCGCGTGGTTGGATCGGTGAGCCTGGCCAGCACCAGGCGCGTGTCGCCCTCGACGAGTTCATCGGGGAAGAGGTCGATCAGAAGCCCCGGTCCCCAAGGCTCGGGAAACGTGTCGACGCTGAATTGGCCGCTCGCCGCGGCGCGATCCATCGCGGCGTTGGCAGCGTCGATCTCGGAAGCAGGAGCATTGGGTCGGGCCACGACGTGGGAGAGCTGGAGGTGGGCTCCGGTGCCGGCGCTCGCGGCGATCGCTTCATCGACGGCGGCTGCGTAGCTCCGCGACCGGTCGCGCATGTGGGTGGCGTAGATGCCGTCGTGTCTTCCCACAACTTCGACCAGCCTGCGGATCTCGTTTTCGGGAGTCCAACAACCCGGTCGGTATTCGAGCCCGGTCGACATCCCTGCGGCACCAGCTCCCATCGCCTCTTCGAGGAGTCGCTCCATGGTGTCGAGTTCTGCGCTCGACGCCGATCGCGGGACGACGCCCATGACGACGTTGCGGAGAGCACCGTGAGGGACCATGGCGGCGACGTTCACACCGAGTCCATCGAGATGCCGCAGATACTCGGGGAAACTCCGCCACGAAACTTCCACGCCCCACTCAGGTCGAAATGCGAATGCCACCGGCCGCATGTCGTGGTCCTCGGATACAGGCGCCACGCCACCGCCGCAGTTGCCGACGGCGATCGTGGTGATGCCCTGTCGCAGCGCGCTGTCAGCTGAAGGAAAGGCGAGGATCGAGTAGTCGGCGTGCGTGTGCAGGTCGATGAATCCGGGACAGACCACCCGTCCGGTGGCGTTGATCACCGGTGTCTCGGCACCGACATTGAGCGCTTCGCCGACCGCGACTATCGACCCGTCCTCAACCAATACGTCGGCTCGGAGGGCGGCACCACCGGTACCGTCGACGACCAGACCGTCCTCGACGAGCAGTCGATGGCGCTTCACGACTTCTCCAGATGCGAGACGAGATCGAGTCCTTCCGCCAGCTGATCGGCAGACAACCAGCTACCACTGAGGACGATGCCGACACTGTCACCGCCAGCGATCTCAGGGTGGTGGCGAATTGCCGCCAACGGTGCAGCGGCGGCGCCTTCCACCACCAAACCGAGCGATTGGTAAGCCCAGCCCGACTCTGCGCGGAGGTCGTCTTCTGCAACGAGGACAATGGTCTCGAGCAGTCGCGTCATGACCGACAGCGACAGTTCACCCGGACGTTCCGTGGCAAGACCTCCTGCGTAGGTATCACATCCGTGACGGACGATCTCGCCCGCAAGCCAGCTGAAAGTGGCGCCCGGCGCCGCGACCGACTGGACGCCCACGACCCTCGCCGATGATCCGGCGGTGACCGCTGCGAGCAGGCTGGCCGCCACCAGGTTTCCTCCGCCGATCGGCACGATGATGGTGTCGAGATCGGGTTGTTGCTCCAACATTTCCAACACCACCGTTGCAGCGCCCGCCATGAGGTGAGGCGACTCCCCGTCCTCGATGTAGAGCCCACCACGCTCGGAGGCGATCTCACGAGCCCGGTGCTCGGATTCGGTGAGCGTCGGACCCGTCACCACCACCTCGGCACCGAGCGACTCCATGGCCGCACGTTTCTCGTAGAGCGTGGTCGTCGGTGAGCAGACGATGATTTCGACGCCGAGGCGTTTGCCGGCGAATGCGACGCCCTGCCCGTGGTTTCCTGTTGAAGCGGTGACGATCGGTCGACCAGGGGATTCCTCCACCGCCTGCGCCACAGCCACGAGGGCTCCGCGGAACTTGAATGACCGAACTGCCGATGTCCCTTCCAGCTTGAGATGAACCTCCTTACCAACGCGTTGGCTCAGCGTCGGAGAAAGGATCAGCGGGGTGGGACCGTGCGCCGCGGAGACAGTTTTTCGTGCTCGGGCCAAGTCGGTTGCCGCCGGTTCGGATGGGTCGGGCAAACCACCGTCCGCCGCGCGGCGGTAGACGCCGGTCTCGGCGATGCCGTTCACCGTGACCTCCTGAGTAAAATCATTCGGATGCCGCCGGCACGACCCGCCCACCAGCGACCACCACGTCGGGGTTGCGGAGGGAACTGATCGACGACAGAGGATCGCCGCTCACGATCAGAAGGTCTGCTCGTTGGCCAGGTTCCACCAAGCCGACGTCCGCCAGTCCGAAAAGCGTGGCCGTGGCTGTCGTCGCCGAGGAGAGAGCGTCCTGTGGGGTCATGCCCATCTCGACGTATACCTCGAGCTCGTCGACGATGTCACCGGGATGAGTGAGCGGTGCACCGCCGTCGTTGCCCGCTGCGATCGTGACTCCCAACTCGATGGCACGGCGCAGCGCCCATTCCAGGCTTGGTGCGAGACGTGCGCAGTCCTCGACGATGAACGACGGAATGCCGGCTTCTGGTCCGCGACGGGTGATCGCCCGGTCACACGCGATGGTGGGCACGAGAGAGACGCCATTGGCGACCATCACGTTCAACAACTCGTCGTCGAGGCCATGGCCGTGCTCGATCGAATCGACCCCTGCGTCGATGGCATTGGCGGCTCCCTGACGACTTTCGACGTGGGCGGCCACAGGGAGGCCCGCCTTGTGCGCCTCTTCGACACAGGCTCGCATCTCATCGACCGTCAGCTGTGGCGCTCCCGCTCGCTGGCCCGCGGTCATCATGCCCGCCGTCGCCATCACTTTGATCACCGCGGCCCCGGCCTTGATCATCGTCCGGGTGGCTTTGCGGGCTTCGTCTTTGCCATCTACCTCGACACCCATCCAGTGGCCGTGGCCCCCCGTCATCGTGATCACTCGACCAGCTGCCATGATCCTCGGTCCGATCACCTGGCCACGAGCGACGGCCTGTCCAAGTGAGAGTGTCACGGTCTCCTTGCCCCCGAGGTCACGAATCGTCGTGACGCCTCGACTCAGTGTCTCAACAAGTCGGTGTAGGGCGTTGAGTGCGGCTTCGACATCGCCTTCGGCCTGAAAAGCAGGTTCAGGGTCGATCGAGCCGTCAAAGCAAACGTGTACGTGTGCGTTCATCAGACCGGGGCAAACGGTTCTTCCCCCGGCATCGATCACGGCGGCACCGGGTGCAAGCTCCCCTTTGCCGATCTGCGTGATCAGAGAACCTTCAATGTGTATGTCCGAGTCGACTGCGATTTCTCCGCGGCCATCGACTATCCGGGCGTTGGCAATGATCACCGGAGCGCTCACGATGCTTCGATCGCCGTTTCAGCCAGTGCGATATGGCAACTACTGAATGGCCTACCCAACCGCCGCTGCCACTCTTCGTGCGGATATGGCTCCCCCGTGACCGTTGTCCCGTCGACGATGAGTTCTGCACGTCGGTAGCTGATCATCGTGGTGACGTAATCGTTGGTCGGGTGGAACGCCGGCGCAGGAGCAGAAAGCCAGAAGACCGGGTCCGGATCGCTCCATGAAGCAGAGATCACGTGATCGTCGGATTGGACCATCCAGTGCTCACCATGGTTCGAGGTGGTCGACCGTCTCAGAGTTGCCCGTTCTGGAGCGTGTTCGACGCCGACCATCGGAACGCCACTCCCTTCGGACCGAATGGTCCGCAACCTGCGCTGCATCCGTGCCGCCAGCCCGATGGTCTCACCGAAACAGCGATCCACCAACCCGTCCGGCGTGGAGACCCGAAGGAGCGCCACTCGTCCCGCTCCTACATCTTGCATCAGGGCAACCGAGTAGATCGTGAAGTAGGCAATCGCTCCATCGGGAGTCGCCAGGTCGAGGACCAGATGGTCCATCGCGTGGACCACGGTCCCTGGGTGAATGTCGACAGTCATGCTCTCCTCTTGCAGGCGTGAGCTTCCCAGTGGCCGAGCCTTTTGTCAACAACTTTGCTTTATTGGTCCATACGCTCGGATGAGGGCTTCAGGCTTGCGGTTTTCGACGCTCGCAACGTGACGCGAGTCGCTAGTGTCAACAAAATCAAGATTCTTTATCAATGACCGTGGCACGTGGAGGTGCTCAAACATGAAACGTGTGTTCGCTCACGGAGGCGAAGCGGTTGTCCGAGAGGTGCCGGAGCCAACGCTGCGGGCAGGCGAAGTGCTGGTGAGACCGGCATACTCCGCAATCAGTGTTGGCACCGAGACGTGGTTGATCGATGGATCGGCCGACCCCGATTTCGGAGTCCACGAATACCCCTCCGTACCGCCGTATTGGCCGAAGACCAGAACCCCGGTCAAGCTCGACCATCCCATGCCGAATCCGTCAGATCCTTCGTACATCGGCATCGGATACAGCTTGGCGGGGGTTGTGGTGGCCGTCGATGACCAGGTAATTGACATTGCGCCGGGCGACCTCGTTGCTTGTTCGGGATCCCAGTGTGCCCACCACGCCGAACTCGTTTCCGTTCCACGGAACCTCGTGGCGAAGGTTCCAACAGGTCTCCCTCTCGATCAGGCGGCGTTCGTCACGCTCGGCTCGATCTCGATGGCCGCTCTGCGACAGACGCAGTGCCATTTCGGCGAGACCGTCGTCCAGTACGGCCTCGGCCTTCTTGGGCTTCTCGGTGCGCAGATCGGCAAAGCGGCCGGGTTCAAGACGATCGGCATCGACATCAACCCTGCCCGCCGAAAACTGGCTACCGAGTTTGGCGTGGAATACGTTCTCGATCCGGCCGCCGACGATGTAGTCGAGGCAGTGAAGGAGATCACCGACGGCTTCGGCGCCGATGGGGTGATTCTGGGGATCAAGTCGGAGTCGAGCGAACCGCTCAACTTGTGCTTCGACATGTCGCGCCAACGAGGGAGAGTGGTTGGGCTGGGTGTGTTCGGATGGAACATCGACCGAAGCCGCTTCTTCGCCAACCGAGTGTCCCTCCATCCTGCAGTTGGTTATGGGCCGGGTCGTTATGACCCCGTCTACGAAGAGGGAAACGTGGACTACCCGATCGGCATGGAGCGATGGACGGAGAATCGGAACCAGCAGCTCTTTCTCGATCTGATGGCCCGTGGTCTGGTGAATGTGGGTCCCCTTGCGTCAGACAGAGTGCCAATCGAAAGGGCGCCCGAGGCGTACGAGATCCTTCGCAGTGAACAACGTCCTCCGACAGTGCTCCTCGAATACGGTTCCGGCACCTGATCATGGTGAGGACGCGTCGGATGGCCCTCGAAGACCTGGCGGGGCTGCATTGGGCGATGGAACCAGCCGCTCACCCGTCCGAGCCGGTACTCGCGTATGTCGTGTCCGGCTTCGATCGGGATTCCGACCATCTCGCCTACGACCTGTTCGTGACCGATCTCGACGGGGCGCAGCTTCTTCATCAGCCGGCCGCTCGAGCTCCCCGCTGGTCACCAGACGGGGAGCAGGTCGCGTTCGCTCGGATCGACAATGGACGTAGGGTTCCGGCCTGCCGATCACTGGCAGGCGATGAGTGGGTGATTCCGGCTCCGTCCGGAGATCTGGTCGACCTCCGTTGGGCGCCAGATGGCCTCCGCCTGGTTGCGCTCACGGCTACCACCCGGCCTCCTCCCACACGAAGGCAGCCCTATCGCGTGACGTCTTCCGATGACTTCGCGCCGATCGTCGCTCACGACGCTTGGATTCTCGAGCCAGATGCCGACCCCGCGATCATCGGTGAGGACTTGGGCAACGCGACGATTGCCGACTGGTCGCCCGACGGCGGGCGTATTGCCGTCGTCTCCGACAAAGGCGTGAACCGGGACCGAAGCTTGGCCTCGGGTCTATGGATGTGGGACCTGACGACGGGAAATTCGGAGTGCTTGGTTCCCCCTGTGGTCCCGATCTATGCGATCGCATGGTCGCCAGATGGACGGTCGATCGCCTACCTGGCTGCGGCCCGCAACAACGCCAACTCGGCGATCAACCACCTTTGGGTGTACGACCTCGAGTCGCGCACCGGTCGTCGGTTGGCCGATGGACTCGATCGAAGTGTCGGCAAGCCGGTGCGGGGTGATGATGAGCGGGCGATAGGTTCGCCGATCTTGTCGTGGTCTGGCGACTCAGTGACCGCCATCTACGCCGAGGGTGGACGGAGCCGGCTGGCTCGATTCGGTCTCGACGGCAGTTTCGAAAACGTGATTGCCTCAGACCTCTGTGTCCTCGAGTTCAGCCAGGGTGCCGCGGGCATCGCCTATTCCTGGTCCGATCCGCTCACGCCAGGTGAGATCTCATGGCTCGACACAACCCGCGGTACCACTCGTCAGGTCACACACCTCGGTGAGTCCGACCTGGCCGACGTCCAAATTGCGCCGACCACCGAGGTGTCGGTTGTGGCGTCGGACGGCGTCAGGGTGGACGGTTGGCTCACCGTCCCTGATAGCCCAAGTCCGTCCCCGCTGGTCCTCCAGGTCCATGGAGGACCCCACTATGCGATCGGGGAGCGTTTCTCGTTCGACGCCCAGCGCCTGGCGGCGCAAGGCATAGCTGTTCTGCGAGCCAACCCGAGAGGTTCGCAGGGTTACGGCCAGGCGTTCGCCGATGGCAACCTGGGTGACTGGGGCGGCCGCGACTTCGAAGACTTGATGGAGTTGCTCGACGAAGTGACGGACCGCGAGTCCATCGATGCCAACCGTGTCGCGATCATCGGCGAGAGCTACGGCGGCTACATGGCAGCATGGGCCGCCGGGACGGTCGATCGCTTCGAGGCGGTGGTCGTGGAGAGCGGAATCGCAGATTTCCTCTCTTCGGCGGGAGGCACGGTCGGGCCGACGTTCTGGTACTCCGAACTCGGCGGCGCACCGTGGGACAACCCGACGTTGTATATGGAGCGCTCTCCGATCACTCGACTGCATCGGGTGACTGCCCCGGTTCTTCTGATCCACTGTGAGAAGGACGAAATGGCCTCCATCACCCAGAGCGAAGCGATCTACGCCGGACTCAGAGACCTTGGTCGGGAAGTCGAGTTCCTGCGGGTGCCGGAGGAGGGCCACTTCTTCAACGTCTTCGGAGCCCTCAGCCGCAGGCTCGAACGGACCGCCGTGCTCGACACATTCCTCGCAAAACACCTTGGTGCCGAGGCCGTGCATCAACAACCAGAACCAAAGGAGATCGACTCGTGAAGGTCGTCGAATTCGAGTGCTTTGTCATCACCCACCATCTGGCGCCTCGCACGGGGCCGTCGATCGCGTACAGCAGCGAACACGCTTATGTGATCGTGCGTCTCGTCGACGAAAACGGAATCGTTGGATGGGGTGAGACCTATCGCACCCCGGGCACACTCCAGACCATCGAAGCGGTGTGCCGCGCCGTTGCCGGTAGCGAAGCCTCACTTCGAGATCTCATCAGGGATGCCCGGTGGGTTGGAGGAGGACTGGCCGGTGGCGGATTCGCTCCCTCGGCGGTGTCCGTCGCCCTCGAAGACCTTCGGGCCCGCCAGCTGGGGATCTCGGTCTCGGAGCTGTACGGCGGGCCAATGCGTATCCGAGTCCGCCCATACGCGGCAAGCGGAGGGTATGTGGAGGGCCAAGATCCGGCGGTCACCTGGCCACGTGAACTCGAGAGAGCGATGGCAGCCGGCTACACCGCCCTCAAACTCAGGGTAGGCCGCGACCCGATCGAGCACGAAGAGCCGCTGCTGCGCTCCTTGCGAAAGGAAGCTCCCTCTGGATTCGAGCTCATGGCCGATGGGAATGCCGCCTATTCGCTGCCGGACGCCATCCGTATGGGACTCATCCTGCAGGATCTCGGGTTCCGTTGGTACGAAGAGCCCATGCAACAGCGCGGCGGCTATGTCGGATACGACCGGCTCACGTCGTCATTGAGCATCGCGATTGCCGGGGGCGAGGGGTCACTCAGCCGCGGTGACGCTCTGCGATTGCTCAACCGAAACGCCGTCGATGTGATCCAACCCGACCCGGTGATCTGTGGAGGGGTGGGCGACTCGATTGCCATCGCCGACATGGCAACCATTCATGGTGTCACCACGGTGCCGCACGCATCGAACAACGCCATCGGCATCGCTGCTTCGCTCCAGATCGTGGCGACCCTTCCAGATGCCACCCGATCACCGTCGGTGCCGGATCCCCTCTTGGAGTACGGAATCGACGAGAACCCCAACCGACAGAGATTGTTGATGGAACCACCAGTCATCGAAGACGGATGGCTTCAGGTCCCGACTGGACCCGGACTCGGCATCGAGATCGATGAGGACTATCTCCGCTCTACCGCCGTCGAGCAGGTGCGCGGCTGATGGTGCAGACCACACCTGCGGTCGACAGTTTCCTTCACGCGCGCCCCACGGCAACCCTCGGCACCCTCATGCGGGATGGGTCACCGCAGGCGTCCGTGCTCTGGTACCTGTGGGATGACGGCGAGTTTGTGATGTCCACAATCGACAGGACTGCCAAGTGGCACAACCTCAAGCGGGACCCGCGCTGCTCGCTGTGCATCGAGGAACCGGAGTCGGGACAAATGGTTGTGGCATACGGCGACGCAAGTCTCGACGACGGCGACGTACGCTCTCGCACGCGAGAAATCGTCGATAAGTACTACGACGATCCCGCGGACACCGAGGCCCACATGGATCGGATTTTTTCCACCGACGATCGAGTGTTGATCGTTGTGCGGCCGCAGCGAATGCTGACAAGGAACTTGTAGATACTAGGAATGAATCCGGGTCTAACATCTAAATAGAATTTACGTTTTACCAACGACACGGAGTTTCGATGCCAGAGATCAACAGAGTGCCCCCATCAGCGTTGCGATTGTACGAGATCGACGCCGCTCGCGCACATGAGGAAGTGGTGGACCAGATCATCTACGCGATCCGCAATGGTTTGCTTCAGAAGGGTGACCGGCTGCCCACGATCGAAGAACTGGCCGAGTCGACCGGCGTCAGCAAGCCAGTGGTCGGCGAGGCGGTGCGAGTGCTGCGTGAGCACGACGTCGTCGCTTCCAAGCGAGGGGTACAAGGCGGCGTCACGGTGATAACCGACGACGTTCCGATGGAGTTGCTCCCTGCGAGGGGATGGCGCAGCGCTGCTCTGACAGAACTGGTCGAGGCTCGCCGGCCCATCGAGACGATGCTGTCATTGCTGGCCGCCGAAAGAGCAACGGAACAAGACCTGAACGGCATGCGGGAGACCATCAAGCTGCTCGAAGATGCCGCACTTCGCCCAGACGCCTCGTTCTTGCGATTTGATCATCGTTTTCACTATCAGGTAGGGCGAGCTGCCCGCAGCGAAATGTTGGCGTTCTTTCAGCATCGCATTCTTTCAGCCATTGCCGTGGCGCTCCACGAATACGGATTGTTCCACGAAGACCGAGACCTCGTCGTCAACACGCACAAGGAGCTCCTGGCAGCCATCGAGTCCAGGGACCCCGACCGCATTCGCAGGGCCACCGAGCACCACTTCACCACGTCTGACGGGTCGTTTGCCTCGATCGAACAGCTCATCGCCGAAAATGGCGGCGCCTGAGGGCCGCGGTTCGTGTTGCAGAGATTCAGGTTGGCGTCAACAGGCTCGACGCCGTCGTCAACACTACGGGTTCGCCGTCGGTCACCACGACGACCTGCTCGGCACAGTAGATGCCGGTCGGGTGGCTGACGGCCGGCTCGATGGTCACCACCATGCCCGCAGCCAGAATCGTCGGGTCCCACTCTGCGATGCTCGGCGGCTCGGTGGAACTCAACCCGATGCCGTGTCCGAGGCGCCCGTAATCGAGCCCCTCCACTCCAAGGTCTGCCATCTTGCGACGAATGGCGGCGGCCACGTCACTCACGCGCATTCCCGGTCGGCACCGCGCGACGCCGACAGCGGTTGCTTCGACAACCGAGGCCTGCAGCGAGGCGCGCTCGCCGCTCACGGGGCCGGCAGTCGCAGCTCGACAGAAGTCGGTCCAGTAGCCACCAGAGGTGAGCCCGACGTCGGCCCAGAAGAGATCTCCGGGTTCCACGATCCGTTCTCTCGGTGCCGACACGAAACGGTGGTACGAGCCTGCCCCAGATGTCGATGCCACCCACTCGACACGCTCTGCTCCGTTCTCCAAGGCGGATAGAGCCAGGCGTCGTGCAATCTCGCGCTCGGACCGCCCAACGATGCCATTGGCGTAGGTCGCCTCGAACGCAAGAGACCCAGCACGGCTGGCTTTGGCGATGGCGGCGATCTCGGCCGGCGACTTCCGCATGCGGATCTCCCACAGCAGTCCTGAGAGGTCCTCGATTCCATCTCGGCCGGTAGCTGCGCGGACCGCGTCAGCGGAGCCGAGAGTGACCCCAGCCCTGCTTTCGGGACCGGTCTCCCAGCCAACAGGCCCCTTTGGGATCGCTGCAATGATTCGGCCCAGCGTTTCGTCGATGGCTTCGCGGGGAGGGTCATAGGCAGTTACGACTACGTCCGGGAGAACTTCGCCGACTTCGCCGGACACGAACTCTGGAACGATCAGATGGAGAGGTCCTTCGACGGGGACGACGCAGGCGAGCGACCGGGCAGCAGACGACACAAGCGCATCGAATCGCAGGCCAGTGAGGTAGGTGAAGTTCTGTTGCGACGTCACGACTCCACCGCCCCAACCTCTGCCGGCCAAGGCCGTCCGGACTTCTTCCTGGCGCTGATCGATCTCCTCGAGATACTCCATTGGCCTACGCCGCGGCCAAGTCGCCGAATGTGGCGACGACGGAAGCGAGGAGCTGGGTCGTCAAGTCCACCGAGCCAACAGACACCCTTTCGTTCCTGCCGTGAAACAGGGACAGGAACTCGCCAAACCCGATGGCGTCGTCGTGAAGGCCGACGCCATATGCGATGGTCCCTCTCGCTCGCCAAAAGCGAGCGTCGGTGAAGCCGGTCATCAACGCAGGGATCACGTTGGTTGAACCGGTATGCGTTTCGATCCCGGTCACGATGGCCTCCCACAACGGGTTGTCACGGGAGCTGACCGTCGCAGGGTGATCGGCGATGGGTGTCAGCGTGAGTCGACTTGCCGCCGGACCAGCAGCGGCGCGCAAGTGGGCGTCGACGAAACCTCGATCCATCCCCGGCAAGGTTCGAATGTCGATCTCGGCGGAGGCACTCTCGGGAACGACGTTGGCCTTGACGCCCGCCCGCAGCACATTCGGCGACACGGTGAGGTGCGTCACGGCATGGATGTAGCGGGCGAGAGTCGGGTCGTCGATCGCCAGGGCGTCGATGGCTGCGTCGACGTTCGCGGGATCCACGAGAGCTGCTGCCAACTCGTCAGGCAGGTCGATCGCGGCGACGAACTCGCGCCACTCCGGTCCGATCTTGACCGGAGCCGCCGTATTGAAGACTCCATGAAGCGCTTCGGTGAGTGGGGCCAAGGCGTTGTCTGTCCCGTACGGTGCCGACCCGTGACCGGGCGTACCGGTTGTCTCGAGCCTGGTCCAGTGCGGTCCCTTCTCTCCTACAGCAACCGGAAACAGGGGACCATTCCTACCGGGAATCGACGGATACGCCACCTCGGTGAGCAGGTAGTCGGCGCCAACCAGAGACCAGTGGTCCTCCACCAGAGGACCCGCTCCGTAGCGGCCGGCGTTCTCCTCGTCGGCGACTGCGGCGAATACGAGGTCGCCGCGCATTTCGGCTTCTCCGGTGAGGTACGGCTTGAACACTTGCGCCATGGCAGCTGTGACATTGAGCATGTCGATGGCTCCCCGGCCCCAGAGGAACCCATCGACGATCTCGGCCGAAAAGGGGTCTACTTTCCAGCCTGTCGGATTTGCCGGCACCACGTCGAGGTGAGGAACGAGGGCAAGAGCCGGCGCTCCGGGTTCGGTCCCCGGGATGCGGTACACCAGCGACTGACGCCCCGGCGACGGCTCGAAGATCTCTCCCGCCACACCGAAGAATTCGCGAAGCGTGGATACCGACCGTTCCTCGTGGCCCGAATCTGGAGACCCATCGTTCACGCACCGGTTACGGATGAGCTCTCGACACAGATCGACGGTCGTGATGGCCATGGGCCGAGATGATATCGACCGTCGCAGTAAATCTCAACAAGTTTGATATTTAGATTTCGGACTCGCGGCAACACCGTTCGGGCTAGACCCTCGCCGCTCCATCTACGATCGAGTCATGAAATCGATCACCATCCAGCGAACTGGCGGCAGTGAAGTTCTCGAAATCCATGACGTGGCCATCGGAGAGCCAGGCCCGTCTGATGTCGTCATCGACGTCGCCGCAGCCGGCGTCAACTTCATCGACACCTACCACCGATCTGGGCTGTATCCCGTCGAACTCCCATATGTCCTGGGGCAAGAGGGGGCGGGCACCGTCACCGTCGCCGGGAGAGAATCGGGCCTCGCGGTCGGGGATCGCGTCGCCTGGTGCGGGGTCGCCGGCTCGTACGCAGAACAGGTGCTCATCTCTGGAGATCGACTGGTCCAGGTACCCGGGAGCGTCTCGCTCGAGACCGCCGCCGCAGCAATGCTCCAAGGTCTGACCGCGTATTACCTCGTCAACGACACCTTCCCGCTCGCCAGCGGCGACCTCTGCCTCGTCCACGCGGGTGCAGGCGGGGTCGGGAGGTTGCTGACGCAACTGGCGAAGGCCAAAGGCGCCACGGTGTTCGCCACGGTCGGCAGCGACGCGAAGGCGGAGATCTCCCGTGCGAGTGGCGCCGACCACGTCATCAACTACTCGACGACCGACTTTGGCGCTGCGATAGAAGAGATAGCCGGCCCACATGCGATCTCGGTCGTGTACGACGGCGTCGGCGCCGCGACCTTCGACAAGGGACTCGATCTATTACGACCTCGCGGCATGATGGTCACCTTCGGCAACGCCAGCGGTCCACCCGATCCCGTCGATCCGCTGCGCCTGAGCCGCGGTGGCTCGCTGTTCTTGACCCGTCCGTCGTTGTTCCATCACATCGCAACCAGAGACGAGTTCCAGCAGAAATCCGAAGCACTGTTCGGACTGATCGCCGACGGAACGCTCGATGTACTCATCGGTGAACGGTTCGCCCTGGAGGATGCCAAGGCAGCGCACGACGCGCTCGAAGGACGCGGCACTGTGGGCAAGGTGATTCTGATCCCCTGAGGATCGGGCTTGCAGACGACTCAGTCCCTGATGAGGTCGAGGAACTCGCTGCGGGTTCGCGCATCGCTCTTGAACGTGCCCCGCATGGCCGACGTGATCATGGCGCTCGACTGCTTCTGGACGCCGCGCATCATCATGCACAGGTGGTGACCCGCCATCACCACCGCAGCACCGTGCGGTGCCATCACCTCGACGATCGAATCTGCCACCTGGTTGGTCATCCGTTCCTGCACCTGCAGACGACGCGCGAAGTGGTCGACGAGACGCGCCACTTTCGAAAGCCCGATGATCTTGCCTTTCGGGAGATACGCGACCGCGGCCTTCCCGAAGAACGGCAACATGTGGTGTTCGCACATCGAGTAGAACTCGATGTCCTTCACCACGACCATCTCGGTTGCGCCCTCGCTGTCGAAGATCGCGTTGTTGATGACGGCGTGAAGGTCTTCGTTGTATCCACTCGTCAAGAAGTCGAGCGCTTTGGCCACCCGCAGCGGAGTGCGTAACAGACCTTCACGCTCTGGGTCTTCGCCGACGTTGACCAAGAGGTTGCGGACCAACGACTCCATCTCCGGGTCATAGACCTCGCCGGGGTCGGCTTCGAAGTCAACCGAGAAGCGACCATCAGACGGCACTATCCGACGCAAGGCATCTGGCGCACGACGAACGAGTTCGGTCTCTTCCGCAACCACTTTGTCAGTCAACTCGTCCAATGTCACTCCTTCGGTCGGATGTATCCAGCCAGGCGCTACCTCGGCGAGAGGAACCAACACATGTGAATACTTCACCAGTTCGGGGTCTGGTAGCTCCCAACCCTCGAACGCCTCCGTAAGATTCCCGTACAGAGACAAGTCCAAGTCGATACGTCGCGGTGCGTATTTGTCCCCGGTCCGAACACGGCCGAGACGCGACTCGATCAGTCGCAGCTGTTCGCGCAGTTCGGTCGGATCGAGATCGGTACTCACCCGCACTGCCGCGTTGTAGAAATCAGGTGCGCCATCGATCCCCCCGACGGGCGCAGTCTCATATACGGCGCTCGTAGCGAGCACAATCATGCCGGGGTGTTGACGCATCGCCCGCATCGCACGACCAAGCATCACGTCGCGATCGACGTTGGAGCCCATCGAGATCAGCGCTTCAGACATCTCAGCTACGCGACCTGGTGATCGCCACTCCGACCGACGACGCATGTCGTAGGGCTCCTGGCTTCTCTACTCGGACCGCCACCTCTTGGACACGATGGTCTGCCTCGAGGCACAGCTCCGCGATCTCAGACACCAACCGTTCGACGAGCATCGGCTTGTGCGACTGAATGTGCGCGATGATCTTCTTGGTGATCGTCCGATAGTTGACGGCGTCGTCGATGTCGTCAGACGCTGCCGCTGCTCGAGTGTCGGCCCACATGGACACATTGACGAGGATGTCCTGTTCGTTCACCCTCTCATCAGGGTTGATCCCGATGATCCCGGACACTCTCAGGTCGACGATGTCGATTCGGTCCCTGGAGTCGTGTTGGCAGGTCATGGCTAGACCCTAACGCTGGCCTGTTTGCTACGCCGCTCCCCGCGGCATGCGGATCTCGACCTCTGTTCCGTGCTCCGGTGACGAGTTGATCACGGCCTCGCCGCCGTGGCGATTCATCCTCCCGATCACCGACTCTCTGATCCCAGCTCCCTCATGGGTCTCAGAGGCGACAAACCCGACTCCTCTGTCCCGAACGAATACGGCAGCCTCGCGATCGCCGATCTCGGCATATACCGAGACGACGCCAACGCCCGAGTGCTTCGCGGCGTTGACGACAGCTTCGCGGCTCGCACCAACCAGCGCCTCCAGGTGCTCATCCATGTCGGCGTCACCCACCGTGACGACGTCGACTGTCACGCGGTGGCGGTCCTCCACCTCGGCAGCCATGGCCTTGATCGTGTCTGCGAACCCGACCGCACGGCTCTGCGAACCGAACAACTGCGAGCGCAGGTCTCGTTCCTGTGCCCGCGCCAGCGCCCTCACCTCGGAGGGATCGTCAGCGCGTCGCTGCACCAGCGAGAGCGTCTGCAACACGGAATCGTGGAGCACGGCTGCAATCTCAGACCGCTCCTCCGCTCGAACTTGCTCAGCTCTGGCCGTCGCGAGTTCCGATCCGATCCGTTTCCGTAGTTCTTCTGAGGTCCGCATCACCCTGACGATCCACGCCGCGGCCACCCACACGAATCCGAAGAAGAAGACCTGTGTCACGACCGTCGCAGCCGACGCCGCACTGCGCGCAAACAGGCCGACCACTGCCACACCGATGAGGGCGGCAGTCACGACGAGTGCCGCAATCGTGCTGGAGCCGTACACCATGAACACCACCGCGCCGATCGGATAGCCGCCGGCGAAGTCTGCGGTTCCTGCCGGTATCGCCGAGAAGTAGGTGCCCACCGAGATGACGGCGTCCGCAGCGAGAAACCCCCAAGAACGGAGGAGGTGTGGTCGGGTGGCGTTGACCGATACCGTGAACACCGTCCAGGCAATTGCCACGGTCGTGGTCAACACAACGATCGAGAGACGCTGGTCTTCGGTAGAAGTTATCAGGCGAGTCACTGCCAACGTCACCAGCCATACGGTCGCCAGGACTCGATACCCAACCGCAACGCGGCGCAACGACCGCTCCATGTCGAAAGTTTCCACGAGGTGAGGCTAAAGGCAATGTCGTGCGAGCGATATCAGGGGTCACCCTGGTCAGACGAGGTGGCCGCCGCCGTTGATCCGCACGATCTCGCCCGTGATGAAATGGTTTTGCACCAAATGCATCACCGCGTCGACCACCGGCGCCGTTCCGCCGGCGCGTTCGAGCGGCAACGCTGCCGCGAGTTCAGCGACGTAATCGTCGTCCTCGCCCGGCGGAGGAAGGATGACTCCGAGGGCAACAGCGTTGACCCGTATCCGCGGCGCGAGCGACGCCGCTGCGGCGAGAGTGAACGTGTCGAGTCCGCCTTTCGCGAGGATGTAGCTGAGATGGTCGTGATAGGGACGAGCGGTTCGGACGTCGCTGACGTTCACCACCGCTCCCTCGGTCGTCTCCGGCAGAGTCAGCGCCATGGCCTTGGTGAGGAATACCGCGGCGCCGAGTGTGACGTCGATCGTCTCTCGAAAATCCTTCGGCGTGACATCGGTGATGGTGTCCGTCGGGAAGCCCGACGCCGAGTTGATCAAGATCGACGGAGGGCCGAGTGCTGCGGCAACTTCGTCGATGAGGGTCTCGGCAGCATCGAGGTCCCCCAAGTGCGCCTGTCCTGCGGCTGCGTTCAATCCCATCGACTCGATCTCGGCTACCAGCTCGTCAGCTGGTCCGGCCGATGAGTTGTAGTGCACGAAGACATCGGCCCCAGCTGACGCCAGACCGAGGCTGATGGCGCGCCCGACTCGAGTCGCTCCTCCTGTGACCAACGCAACGCGACCGGCAACATCCATGCCGACAGCGTAGCCAGTGGTCTGACCCTCAAATGAGGATCAGTCGCGTGTTCTCCGCAACCGACTATCTTTCTGGCCGATGGCCAACCCAGACCCAAAACATGGACGATGGATCCTGCCGCTCGTGATTTTCGCGCTGGTCGGGTTCACGTACGTCTTCGTCAACAATCTTCCGCCGGCATCTACCCCTGCCGCCGCCGGAGGTGGCAGCACGAACACGACAGTGGTGAGTTCGCCAACCACAACCACCCCAGGTGATGGCACCACGACGACTTCCACCACCCTGATCCCTCAGGTTGCGGCCTTCCTCGATCGGGTTGCTGATGTCGGCACCCGTGCCGATGCGCTCGCACTCGACGCACGAACCATCAACGAAGACTGGGACGCTCGGTCGGTTGGCCTGTCAGTGATTCAAACCGAGCTCGCTCGTATCCAAACGGACACCGCGGCGCTTGTCGCCGAGATCCAAGCCGAGACACCCCCTGAGGCGTTGGCCGGCGCGTGGTCTGGCGTTGCCTTGTCGGCCGGTGACATGGAGACGGCGGCAGCCGGGATGATCACCGGCCTCGCTTCGTCCGACGACGGGACCATCCGCCGGACGGCACTTCTTGACTTCGAAGAAGCCGTCGCAGGCGTGAACATCTCCCTCGACCTGGTGGACGAACGAGCCCGAGGCTGATCCAGCCGCTCGCAGAAACTCGGAGTCACTCCACCGTCGTGGCACTTGCAGCGTCCACGCGCATCGATTCCCCGTTCGACTCGACGACCGGACGCGTCAGGGGCCGCCCCGAAGGACGGCCCCAGTCAAACGCAAGCATGGTCGTCAGTCGACGATCGGCTCACCGTCTGCATCTGCGCAGACCGTCTCGGTGATGAGCCGGGTCACGATGTACGGATCCATGTTGGCGTTCGGACGGCGATCTTCGAGATAGCCCTTGCCCTCTTGCTTCACTTGCCACGGAATTCGAACCGATGCGCCACGGTCCGACACGCCGTAGCTGTACTCGGTCCATGGGGCCGTCTCATGGAGGCCCGTGAGGCGGGTTTCGATCCCCGGTCCGTAGTTCGTGATGTGCGCATCGTGACGCTTGCCGAGAGCCTCGGCACCCGCAACGATCGGCTCGTACGACTCACGCATCTCTTTGGTCGAGAAGTTCGTGTGCGCTCCGGCACCGTTCCAATCACCTGACACCGGCTTGGGGGTGAGGTGCGCAGAGATGTCGAAGTCCTCGGCGATGCGATACAGCAACCACCGGGCGACCCACAGCTGATCTGAGACCTCGAGAGGCCCGAGTGGGCCGACCTGGAACTCCCATTGGCCGATCATGACCTCTGCGTTGGTTCCAGAAATCTCGAGACCGGCAGCCATGCACGCCTCGGTGTGCCGCTCCACGATTTCACGTCCCCAGATCTCGTCGGCACCGACGCCGCAGTAGTACCCACCCTGAGGTGCGGGGTAGCCGCCGATTGGCCAACCGTGTGGGCGGCCATCCTTGAAGAGTGTGTACTCCTGCTCGATACCGAACCAGGACTCGTGGGCTGCGTACTTTTCGGCCACCTCAGCGCACGCTGCTCGCGTGTTGGACGGATGTGGACTCATGTCGGCTGGAATGAGGACTTCGTTCATCACCAGGACATCGTTGTTGCCGCGGATCGGATCTGGACACACAAAGACAGGCTTGAGGACACAGTCCGAGTCGCTTCCGGGGGCCTGGTTGGTTGACGAACCGTCGAATCCCCAGAGCGGGGGCTCCTGGCCATCAGGGATGATCTTGGTCTTTGACCGCAGCTTCGGGGTTGGTGTGGAACCGTCGATCCAGATGTATTCAGCTCTGTACGGCACGGTAGGGGTCCTTTTGTTCGCGTCGAGTTTGTGACGGGCCTCAGCCCAGTCGCCCAACTATCACACGTGGCCGTTTCCCGTTCGTTGCCGCAATGTGAACTCTGTGTTTCGTCGGTCGTTTCACCTTGTGGGCCTGCCCACAGTGCCCGTACGATGCCAGCGGTCGCCGAAGGGAGAGCCGTGAGCAACCGCGAGGAATACGTCCTGCGGACCGTCGCAGAACGCGGCGTCCGCTTCATTCGCCTGTGGTTCACCGACATCAACGGTGTGCTCAAATCGTTTGCGATCCCACCAGCCGAACTGCAAACCGCATTCGATGAGGGCATGCACTTCGACGGCTCGTCGATCGATGGATTCTCTCGGGTGCAAGAAGCTGACATGCTGGCCAGGCCCGACCCCACGACGTTTCAGATCTTGCCGTGGCGGCCAGACCAGGCCGGTGTCGCCCGCATGTTCTGCGACATCATCACCCCAGACGGCAAAGCCTTCGAGGGTGACCCGAGGCAGGTACTGCGGCACAACCTGCAGCGCGCCCAAACGCTGGGGTACGAGTTCTTCGTCGGACCAGAGATCGAGTTCTTCTACTTCGAAGACGCCGGACCAGAACCGAAAACACTCGACAACGGCGGCTACTTCGACCTGACTCCGCTCGACGTCGCGCAGGAATATCGCCGCACCACCATCATGGCTCTCGAGCAACTTGGCATCCCGGTTGAGCTCTCACACCACGAGGTGTCGCCGTCGCAGCATGAACTGGATCTGCGCTACTCGGATGCCCTTTCGATGGCCGACAACCTCGTGACCACTCGGCTTGCGGTCAAAGAAGTGGCGATGGAGCACGGCATCTACGCCACGTTCATGCCCAAACCTCTCGAGGCGCATGACGGCAGCGGCCTCCATCTGCACCTGTCGCTTTTTCAGAACGACGCCAACGCCTTTCACGAGGCAGGGTCCGACACCGGCCTCTCGAAGATCGGCGAGAGCTTCGTCGCCGGCCTGCTCCACCACGCCCCCGAGATCACTGCCGTCACCAATCAATGGGTGAACTCGTACAAGCGGTTGGTGCTCGGCTTCGAAGCTCCGATTCACACCACTTGGGCGCGAGCGAATCAGGCTTCACTGGTTCGAATACCTACGCCCAAACACGGAAAGGAGAGCTCAACCCGCATCGAATATCGAGCTCCAGATCCTGCGTGCAACCCGTACCTCGCATTCTCGGTGCTGCTGGCCGCCGGACTGTCGGGGATCGAGAACGCCATGCCGCTGCCTGACGAAATCCGCAGCAACCCCCGCGAGTTGAGCGCGGCAGAACGGAAGGATGCCGGCGTTCAGCGCCTTCCGTCGAGCCTTGATCGCGCGTTGGACCTGATGGAGGGCTCCGCCCTGGTCCGGGAGGCACTGGGGAGCCATGTCTTCGAGTGGTTCCTGCGGAACAAGCGGGCCGAGTGGGACCGGTACCAGCACCGAGTGTCGCGCTACGAACTCGAGACCTACTTGCCGGTGTTGTGATGTTTGTCTGTGTGTTTCCCGGTGAGCCGTCTGCTGCCCTCGTGCAAGGCTTGATCGAAGCCGGATACCAGCCGGTGCCGATCGCGAGCCTCGAAGCAGTCGAGCGAAGCCGCCCGGCCGACGGATGGGTTGCCGCGGTCGTCGAGTTGCGCGAGCAGCCTCATCTGGCGATGACGGTCGCCAGGAAACTCGGCGCCGAGTACTCGCTGTCCGTGTTGGTAGTTGCCGATCGCACCCACACAGAAGATCTGGTCACGGAATCCGACTACGAAGACTTCATCCTCACACCGTTGGACCGTATCGAGCTCCGAGTGCGCCTCGGCAAGCTCGCCACCACGACCGAAGCTCCACCGTCGGCGCAAGCCGACCTGGTCGAGTTCCGCGACCTCACGCTCAACACCGCCACGTACCAGGCAACGATTGCAGGCGCTCCCATCGATCTCACGTACATGGAGTACGAGTTGTTGCGTTTCTTCACCACCAACGCCGGCCGAGCCTGGAGCCGTGAACA
Source organism: Acidimicrobiia bacterium (assembly GCA_013003395.1). Taxonomy (GTDB): domain Bacteria; phylum Actinomycetota; class Acidimicrobiia; order Spongiisociales; family UBA5794; genus JABDJC01. Next base: position 160 of record JABDJC010000045.1, on the reverse strand, counting down.
GATCCTGTCAAAGGTATGGGGCTACGACTACTTCGGCGGCTCTCGCACGGTCGACGTTCACGTGAGAAGACTCCGAGCCAAGCTGGGCGAAGAACGCTCAGCTTGGATAACGACAGTCAGGTCAGTCGGCTACCGCTTCGGCTGAGCGATCGCGTCAGAA
>JABDJC010000035.1 GCA_013003395.1 Acidimicrobiia bacterium | reverse complement strand
GGCAAGCTTCACGTGGTACTTCTCCGGACCGCCACCGGCGGCCCGCTTTGCAGCTTCATGGAACCGTTCGCTCAATCGGACTCCTCAGTGGCGTGCACGTCGAAGGTGTTGTGACGACGACGGCTCCTGAACCGGATTGGGGTTCCGGTGAACTCGAACTCCTGGCGCAACCGGTTCTCCAGAAAGCGAAGGTAGCTGGCGCCCAACGTGCCGCCACGCAGGAACAGCACGATGGTCGGTGGCTCGGTCTCAGCTTGAACAGCGTAGATGATGCGAGCCCGCTTGCCCTTTTGCACCGGTGCGGGATGCGCCTGCTGTAGCTTGCGGATCACTCGGTTCAGTTCGGGCGTGGGGATGCGGAACCGGCGATTCTCCAACACCATCTCGATGGCTTGAGGGAGTCGCTTGAGACGGGCACCCGTCAGCGCCGAGGTGCGCAGCACTGGAGCCCACCCGACGAACGCCAAGCGATCGGCAACGCTGTCCTCGGTCCACAACCGTTCCTCTTCCTCGACGTCATCCCACTTGTTGAGCACGACGATGAGCCCGACGCCGGCCTTCACGATCTCTTCCGCCAAGCGCTGCTCCTGATGGGTGGCTCCCTCTTTGCCGTCGATGACCAGCAGCGCGACATCGGCCCGTCCCAGAACTCCGTGAGCACGCAGCGTTGCATAGAACTCGACGTCGTCTTTGATCTTGGCCCGACGGCGCAGTCCAGCGGTGTCGATGATGCGATACGGACGACCTTCGAGCTCGACCACTGCGTCGATGGGGTCGCGGGTGGTCCCAGCCACGTCGGAAACGAGCACGCGGTTTTCGCCGAGCAACTGGTTCAACAGCGTCGACTTGCCAACGTTCGGTCGACCGACGATCGCCAGGTGGGCGTCAACGTCGTCCTTCTTCTCGTCTTTGGTTTGCTCCGGGAGCTTGCTGATGAGCAGGTCGAGAAAGTCTCCGGTACCCCGCCCGTGAAGCGCGCTCAACGAGGTGGGCTCACCGAGGCCGAGACCCCAGAGATGATCGAGCGTCAGCTCGTCCTTGTCGCTGTCGACCTTGTTGGCGACGAACAGATACGGCACTTCTGACCGCTGCAACATTCTGGCGATGCCCACGTCGTCGTCGGTGATGGCGCTCTTGGCGTCGGCAACGAACACCACCACGTCGGCGCCGCCGAGGGCCGCCTCCGCCTGATCCTTGATGCCCATCGTCAGCGACTCCTCGGGACTCAACTCCCAGCCACCTGTGTCCACGAGCACGAATTCGCGCCCGTCCCACTCGGCAACGAACTCCCGCCGATCCCGGGTGACGCCTGGTTGTTCGTCCACGACGGCTGCCTTACGCCGGAGTATGCGGTTCACGAGCGTCGACTTGCCAATGTTCGGTCGGCCGACCACTGCCACAACAGGAAGAGCGGTCATCGCCGTAGTCCTTCCACCAGGCCACCGGCGGTTGCCGGCACCGCCAGCAACGGCGCCTTGGCGCTCGCTGCCACTGACTCGAGCGACGTGTCGTCGAGGAATCGGTCGCCAGACAACGCGACGTCGGGCAGCAGGTACACCGACGCAGGTTCGGCGTCAGCAGCGAGCGCGGCTGTCAGGTCGGCGCCGACGAGCAAACCCGAAACAGCCACGTTGCCCTCGAAGAAGTAGTTGTGCACCGGCAGAAGACGAACGGGCCGGTCCGCCAGATGCGAGATCCGGTCCAAGACCGGGTCCAACACCGCAGCACCGTATTCGCCGGTCAGCACGACCGCAGGTCCCGAATCGGGATGGTCAGGATCAGCCGAAGAGTGACGCTCGGCGCGGTATCCCCACTCCGGAGCGGCAGGGACGGTGCGCCACTCCCCTGTGGGCAGCACCGAGTCAGGATCGACCCCGTTCTCGAGGCGCTCCAATTCGTCGTAGAAGGCGCGGGCCATACCAATTCCGTTCTCGTGTTGGGAGAAGTCTTCATACGCCTCGGTGGGCGGCACCTGGCGGCCGGCCACGAGGTACAACTCGTCGGAGGCGAACAGTAGGCGTCGGCCCAGTCTTTCGAGCGCAACGTCCTGCCATGCCTCGATGATCTCGAGATCGGCAGCTGCCTCGGCCGGCGTATGCGGTTCGAGGGTCGACTCGTCATTGAACTGCGACACACCCAGGGGAACGATCCCCACCGAAACCAGATCGGGATACACCCCGATCAGTTCTGCGCAGGTGCGTTCGAGTATCTCGGCGTTGTTGAGCCCCGGGCACAACACGACTTGGCCGTGCACCTGAATCCCTCGATCGAGGAGTGCCCTGAGCCAGCGCAGGCTCGTCGCGCCACGAGGGTTGCGCAGCATCCGGGTGCGCACTTCGGGATCCGTGGCGTGGATCGAGACGTACAGCGGTCCGAGGGCTTCATCGACCACCCTGGCGAGGTCGAGTTCGGTGAAGCGGGTCAACGTGGTGAAGTTGCCGTAGAGGAACGACAGGCGGTAATCGTCGTCCTTCAAGTAGAGCGACTTACGCATACCCGCAGGCAGTTGGTAGATGAAGCAGAACTCGCAATGGTTGTCGCAGGTCTGCACCCGATCGAAGATCGAAGAATTCAGCCGGAGACCGAGCGGTATGCCTGCCGCTTTGTCCACCATCACGTCCTGATCGATGCCACTCCGGCGCATGGTCAGCTCCAGATCGGCCTCGTCAACCAGCTGCTGATACTCGATCACATCACTCGGCCGAACGCCGTTGACCGCAACCAATTCGTCGCCAACCACAACTCCAGCCAGCGCGGCAGGCGAGTTGGGCACGACTTCGAGGACGGTTGGATACGACATGAAGCCACAGGTTACCGGCGCGAGCCGTTCCTCAGACCGTCAGAGGTCGACACGCCAACTTGCGCTAGTGACTCAGGTCAACGGCAAAGGCCACAAATTGGGTCACCTGGAATGCGTTGAAGTTGTTGTCAGACGCCACGATCAACAACGCCCGCCCGTCCTCGAGATCAGGTCCGAACGCCAGCCCTTCCAGATTGTCGACCGACGACAGTCCCAAATCACCGAAGTCCAACAACAAGCGCTTCGACACGGGCACGAAATCGTCAGCCGTCCCGGTGTCCTCGTCGTACAGGTCGTCGTTGTCGATGACGTTGGTCGCTCCGTTGATCGAGATCTCGTACAACTTCACGACATTGCCCTTGCCGACCGAGAACGAGCGTTCCATCGCCAAGAAATAGCCGTCACCGAGCGACAGCAGCTCGACGAGACCGTTCACCCGGAATGAGTCAGCCGGATCCGGCTCCTCAGCCACCGGATCTGTCACATAGACGTATTCAGCGACGGGTTGGCGAGCTACGAGGTCGTACTGGACCATGCGGGCCAGGCTCACCTGTTCGACATTCGCTGCAGGCCCGTCTTGCGCCAATGCTCCTTCGGTTGCTGTGAACAATGTCCCGAGATCGTCGGTGATCGTCAGGCTTTCGAACGCCAGGTTGAACCGGATTCCGTGGTCGGGGCCCGGCGCGAAGTGGTCGTCGACCGGCAGACGCCCGGCTTGGCGACCGTCTGGACCGAACTTGTTCACGAAGGGACCCAGACCCGCGAGAGCGTCGCCTTCAGACGAGATGTAGATGGAACCGCCGCGCC
>JABDJC010000024.1 GCA_013003395.1 Acidimicrobiia bacterium | reverse complement strand
CTTCGAGCGAAAGTCATCGAAGGTGGAGAACTCAAAGATCACAAGGGAGCAGCCTTTCCGGGGGTAGCGGTCGACCTTCCGGCCATCACCGAGAAGGACATCGAAGACCTCGCCTTTGGAATGAAACACGGTGTCGATCTCGTTGCTGCGAGCTTTGTCTCGACGGCGGCCCACATCCGATCGATCCGGGAGCACGTCGAGATGGACGTGCCGATCATCGCGAAAGTGGAGAGCTTGGTCGCGTATCGCAACCTCGACGAGATCCTTTCGGTAGCCGATGGCGTGATGGTTGCCAGGGGAGATCTCGGTGTCGACATCTCACTGGAGAAGTTGCCGCGGATCCAGAAGAACATTCTCAGGAGAGCGAACGAAGCCGGCAAGATCACCATCACGGCGACCGAGATGCTCGAGTCGATGACGTCGAGTGCTCGGCCGACACGTGCTGAAGTCACCGACGTCGCGAATGCGGTTCTCGACGGATCGGACGCTGTCATGCTTTCTGCCGAGACGGCTGTCGGCAAGTACCCGATGCGAACCGTGCGCGCCATGGACCTCATCTGCAAGGAGGCCGAGAAGAATCCCGAGTACGGTCGTGGGCTGACAGGGTTGCTTCAAGACGACGCAGCCTTTGCCTCGGCTGTCGCCCTCTCAGCAGTGAGAGCTGCGGACAATCTCGGTATCGGCACGATTGTCGCGTTCACCGAATCGGGAAGTACGGCTCGCCTGATCTCGAAGTATCGGCCGAAGGCCAGAATCGTCGCGTTCACGCCGATCGAGCGCACCTATCACAACATGGCTCTACTGGCCGGCACGGTGCCACGCCACTTCATGCGTCTCGATTCGACCGATGAGATGATCGCGAGCGCCGGCGTGCTGCTCTGCGAGGCAGGTCTCGCCGAGCCCGGTGAGGCCGTCGTCATGGTCGCAGGAGTACCGCCGAATGAGCGTGCTTCGACCAACTTGATGAAGCTGCACGTCATAGGTTCGGGAACGGCTGGTATGAGCCGCGCGGACGAGTAGAGTCCTGCCGCATGGGCCAGATCATCAACGTAACCACACAAGTCCTGGACGATGTCGCACTGTTCGACGCCGACAGGAGCATCACTGGTCAAGATGGTTCGGCGTACGCCAATGAAGGTGAAGCCGAACTCGATACGACATTTCCCGGTCGCCTCGCTCACCGCCTATTTGGCGTGGACTCGTCGATAGGTCACGTTTTCGTGGCGTCGAACCAGGTCGTGGTCCGCCGGAGCGGCGGCTGGCCTCCAGCAGCGCTCAAAGTTGCGAGCGAGACCATCAGCGAATTCTTCGTCTTCTACCCGGCCTGAGCCGGCGGGCTCCGGCTCGGTGTAGCGGGAGACGATCAGCCTCCTGAGCCCGAACCCTCGTCTGGTGGCATTGACGTTGTCGTCGTAGTTGTGGTCGGTGGCGGCGCGGTAGTCGTGGTCGTCGTGGTCGGCGGCGCCGTGTACACGCCCATGGCGACACTCACCGTTGCACCGGCACTTGCATAGGATCCGCCGTCCGGCGACTGGAGCGCGACCAATCCAGCAGCCGATTCAGCCACTTCCACAGGAGCTGACACCACGAGGCTGAATCCGCTGGCTTCGAGCGTCGCAATGGCGTCCGCCTGGGTCATGCCGATCACCGAAGGTACGAGCAACGGGCACGGTTCGCCCGTGTGCCCCGGTTCGCCTTGCGGAATGTCGCATGGGTGAGCCTGGATGATCTGCGGAATCGGTTGGTAGGCGTGGGTGTCCTTTTCTTCTTCCGTGGAGCCGTCCGGGTGGATGATGGTTCTGGTAACGGTGACCGACCATCCCTGTGTGCCTGATTGAATCGTGGTTGGCGACCCTGGAGCGCGGGTCGGGTCGGCCTCGTACTCCACGCCGGGCTCGCGGAAATCGAAGCGATCTGACAAGCTCGCCTCACAGTCGAGTCCTCCGTTGTTGCCGTAGAACGTCACCGTGATCGAGCCGGCAGTGAAGGCGGTGTCGATGATGACGACCGCGTCGCTGTTGTTGCGGAAGATCAGCTCGGGACCGCCCCACGAGATCGTCGCCTCCCTGCCCTCTGGATAGCGGCTGATGTAGCGCGAATGTGGGGTGTGAGTGACGTCTTCGTAGCATCCGAAGAACACTGCGTTGTAGAACGTGGTGGCGAATTGGCTGACTCCGCCGCCGACATCGTCCACCAGTTCACCGTTGAGGATCATCGGTGCAGGAACGTAGCCTTTTTCGATCGTTCGTTGTCCAACGTACGTGTTGATCGAGAACGAGTCGCCGGGCCATACGACTGCACCATCGATTGCCTTGGCCATCGTCTGAATGTTGACGACGCGTGGCTCGCCAGTCGGATGGAATGTCGTGAAGCTCGACACCTTCGAGATGGTGCCCATTGCGACGGCGTCGTCCGACGTGAAGTCGGGCGCCGCTCCCTCGGCTATCGGTAGCGGGCCGGAGTCGGCTGGTCCAAGGGCGATGTCGTAGAGCGCGGCAGCCACCAACTCGGCGTCGACGACCGTCCCGCTTCGAGACGGGACGATGGTCACGGTCTCGTCGCTGTTGATGAGAAAAGAGGCGTCGACCGGGTCGCGCTCGATGGCGCTGCGATGAGGTTTCAAATAGTCATCGATCGTGTCCACGTCGAGCCACAGGTCGAGTCGCGGTGCTGCAGTGTCGTCGACTGCGAACCTCAAGGCGTTGCCGAGTTCTTCCGGCGTGAACACGACGGAGACCTCGGGGTCGCGAGAGGTCAACGTGACCGGTTCTCGCATCAAGGTGTTCGCTTCGGTGACGGCGGCGTCGATGTCGGCCGAGGTCAATACTGGATCGACTACCGCAAGCGAGAGCTCAACACGGCGAGGGCCAACTCCGGTTGCGGCATCGAGCAGTATCGGCAGAGCTCCGTCTCGGTCGACCGCGAGGCCTGTGCGGGGATATTGAGCGGAGGCGACGCCGTCTGTCACGATGAGGCCACCTTCGAAGGCCGGCGCATCAACGGCGCGACCTTCGATGTCTCTGAGGACCTCGCTGACTGCCTCGGGGTCGAGCGAGACCCGGAGGCCCAGCTGGCGGTCGTCGGTGAAGCTGCGGAACCACGCCTGGAATTCGGCAAAGAAACCGCCGCCACGCCGTTGCACCATTGCTTCGTCGACGATTTCTCGGGCAGGCAGCGCCAGACCGAGGGTCGACGGGGGAACAGAGAACTCTGAGCCTTCTACGACGATGCGCACAGGTTCGATGGCAAGGCTGGCCTCTTCGGCGCGCAGTGCGACCATCGCATCCGCTTCGCTGAGACCGCCGAGTTGCACTGAACCGGCCGAGACGTTGCGCCACACTTCGCCGTCGTGCGCGGAACGATCAGCGGCGAATGCGAGCACCGGTAACAGCAGTATGAGAATGGGAATGACTGCCACGAGGGCAAGTCGGGTGGTGCGAGACATCAGTGCGGTGGGGTTGGCAAGGAAACCGTGGGTGAGTGTAGCTGGGTCCTGGACTATCAAACGCGCAACTCGTCGCACCCACCCCCTACAGTCGCGGGGTGATTGACTTTCCGTGGGTTGAACCTGGCGAGCCGGTACCGGTGTCTGCCACAACGTACGTGGCGTACCGGCGATGCGCCGAATCTGCTGCCGCTCGGCTGCGCGGGCTGTACGGCCCCGACTCGAAGATCGCATTCAGGGGTGGCCTGGCGCATCGCGTATTCGCCCGGCATCTCTCGGTCGGTCCCATCGAAACCGACGGTTTCGAGATGGCATGCCGGCAGGAGATCGGCTCGTCGAACATGAACATGAAGGTGGCGGACCTCGGACTCAAGCCGTCTGAGATCAGGAACCTGATAGAAGAGGTTGGCCACTTGTACGAGCGGTTCAAGTCGTTGTCGAGCGATGGCTTCACGGCGGCGGAAGTGGCTTTGGAGCATGAGCCGACCGAAGGCGTGGTGCTGAAAGGATCCGTTGATGCCGTCTTCGACGACGGACCGGCAGGGGTGCGCCTCGTCGACTGGAAGACTGGCCAGTTGGGATCCTCAGACGACCAGATGGCGTTCTACACACTGCTGTGGGCCCTCGATCGCAAAGAGCTGCCAGGAAGCGTCGAAGCCATGTCGGTCAAGACCGGTGAGCGCTCGACGTCTGTCCCGTCGCTGGCCGAAGTGACACAGACCGCTCGAAATGTTGCAGATCTCGTGACTTCCGTCCGTCGGGGATCAGTAGCCCAGGAAGGTCTGGAGCGAACTGCCGGACCGTGGTGCCGGTACTGTCCGGTGCTCGATTCTTGCAGTGAAGGCGCCGCCGCCGTGCAGGTTTTCGGTACCTGAGCGAGCTGCAATACTCTCTCGCCATGAGCCGAACGCTTGTGGCATTGCACGCCCATCCCGATGACGAGGCCTCCAAGGGGGCCGCAACGGTCTCTCGATACGTCGATGAGGGAGTACGAGCCGTGCTCGTCACCGCAACCGGTGGCGAAGCGGGCGAGATCCTCAATCCGGCGATGGACCGAGAAGAGGTCAAGTCAGACCTGAAAGCCGTGCGTGAGGCCGAGTTGATGGCCTCCGCCGGGGTCATCGGTTTCCACCGCGTCGAACTGCTCGGGTACCGCGACTCCGGCATGCCAGATATGCCTGACAACGCCAATCCGGAAGCGTTTGTGAATGCGTCGTTCGAAGAAGCGCTCGAAAAGGTGGTGCGGATCATCCGAGAGGAGCGACCCCAGGTGTTGCTTGGGTACGACGACCACGTCCGATACCCCCATCCTGACCACCTGCGCATCCGCGATCTGGGTATTGCAGCGTTCGAGGCTGCCGCGGACGGCAACCGCTTCGTCGACAGTGGTGATCCTTGGCAAGTCAGCCGGCTCTACGCGCCGGTATTCACGGTCGCTCGTCTGTATGCGCTCCACAACGCCGTGCTCGATTCGGGTCTCGAGTCGCCTTTCATCGAATGGCTCGAGCGCTTGGACGACGACTCTCAGGAACGCGAAGCCGAACGAACCCTGATGCGAGTGAAAGTGGCCGGAACGCTCGAGCGGGGTCGAGAAGCGTTACGAGCCCATCGCACCCAAGTTGATCCCGAGGGCTTTTGGTTTCAGGTGCCGCTTTCGGTGGTCCTCGAGGCGTACCCGTACGAGGACTTCGAACTGCTCGCCTCAGTCGCTCCGGTCGCCGCCCACCACGAAGACTTGTTCGACTGACACGACGAGCTGCCTACCGCAACGTCACGCAACTCGTATCGGTAGTTCCCTGTCTGGGCGGTGAGTCGTGTCGGAACGCTCCAGTTCCCGCTGAGCGTCGTCAACCAGATCCAGCAGGTCACATCGCATTCCGTCGAGATCCGCTCGCACGTCATCGACCGTTGTCCGAATTCCCGAAAGTGCACGCTTCGACTTGGAGAATCGCGACGCCATCGCTCGGATCCGTTCCAGCCTGCCGATGAGCAGATCGGTGTCGACTTCATGTGCCGCCGTCTGTGTGGCAGCGCGCATCGCCATGCGAGCCCAGCGAATGGCCACCGTCAGCAGATCACCATCTCCAGAGTCCACGACGAGCGCACGATTGCCGTAGACGCCGAACGTGCCGACTTCGTTCGGATACGCGTCTCGAGCCGACACGCAGATGGCGAACTGGGCGTCTCGATTCGCCATCGCCCGATCCAGTTCTTCGAGGATTCCGGTAGAGCCGGCCAATCCGATCTTGTTCGAATTCTTGGCCTCGATCACGATGCGGAAACCGTCGTCCAGCGTCACGACCACGTCACCCACGAGCGACTGCACTCCGTTGGCGCCCGACGTCGTTGACGTTCGCTCTACGACGCATCCACCCAGGCCACTGGCAATCGAACGGGTCCGCGCTTCCACGACGTCTTCGAAGTCGAACCCCTTCACCGTTCCTCGCTCGGCCTCTTCGCTACGCCCCTCAGCCTTGATCAAGAGATCTCGAAGCTCGCGAAGGCCGGTTTCGAGCTCGTGGCGCAGCGCAGCAAACGGAGAGCCCTCCGCCTGCGGGTCCAGCGATGAGTTCAGGCGATCGTCGAGCGCGCCGCCCTCTGCGAGAGCATCGTCGAGACGGCCGAGCAGCGTCCCCGTGTGGCTCGTGGCGTTTTGCGGATCGAGCCGTTCGAGGAGCCCGGCGATGGTGCCGTCCAGTTCGGAGAGGGTCCTCGCCACGACGGACTTGCGGTCATCAGGATCGAAGACGGTTGCGATGTGGCGGGTGCCCTCGTCGAGCAGGGCGGTCAGCGTGCGCTCGCTCCTGTCGGTGGCAGAGGTGACGATACGTTCCACAGCCTCTCCGACCTGTGCAACGCTCACTCCGATGCCCATCGACGCAAGACCTCGACTGCCAACGGCGATCACGTGATTGAGTTTCTCGACCCGATCTGTCTCGGGCGTTGCGAGCAGCAACTCGCGCAATGCCGGGTCATCGCAGCGAAAATCGTTCAGGAGGATGTGGTCGGAATTGATGCTTACGTCTGCCATACCCGAGAACGTACCGGACGCCTGTGACACGTTTTTCGCGCTCAGGCGATCTCGGAAGTGGACGCCACCGCAGCGTGTGCTGTAATCGCAGGCATGCAGGTGGGTAGCACAACGGCTTTGAGGGAGCGGCTCGACGATCTCGTCGAATGTCTGTCGACGCTCGACTTCGCCTTGCCATCGGTGGATCTTCCCGATCGTCACGAACTGATCGCAACAATACGCAACTACCTGCTCCCGCGGCTCGACGATCCAGCCGCACCACTGGTGACCGCGATCGTTGGACTCAGCGGCACGGGAAAGTCAGTGCTCATGAACTCACTTGCCGGCATGGACCTCTCGCCGGTGGGCGCCGTCCGGCCGACCACGGTCAAGCCAGTGGTGTGGGTCGATGTGGAGCACGACAACAGCTATTGGCGGGATTTCGTGAGTCGGATCCGTGAGCGAGTCGACCCGGGTCTCGATGTCGTCGTTGCCGGTGATCCGCTGGTGGCCGACATGAGCATCATCGACACACCACCATTGGACCTCGCCAGTGAGCGGGGCAGCATCTCGGCCGCCCGCATTGCGGCGCTTGCCGACGTCTGCGTGTTCGTCACGAGCGCCGGGAGATATGCCGACCGTAGAGGGTGGCAATTCCTCGAAGCCCTCAAGCGCAGAGGAGTTCCGGTTCTGTTCGTGCTCAATCGGAGCGGCGACGGCGTCGAACAGATACGGCCCGACTTCGCCAAGCGGCTCCATGAATACGGGTATCTGCTGGAACCTGATGAGGAGTCCATCTTCACGGTCGCCGAGTCAGCGGCATTCGCCGAACGTCTGCCGTCCGACGTCGCACACGCCATTCGAAGCGACCTTGCGCAGCTCTCGGATCCTCGTTTTCGACAAGATCTGCTCGAGCAGACGACAGAGGGAGCCGTTCGGGCACTCGTCGCCGACGCCAACACCCTGGCCGCAGCTGCGACCAACGAGCAAGTTGTCGTCGCCGAACTCCTTGCCCATGTTCACGCAGCGTATCGAGAGCAGGGCAACGAGCTGGTCGATTCGTTCTCGGACGGTTCGTCGGCGTGGCTCGCCGATCAGCACCACTGGCCGACTGCTGCCGTCGACCTGACAGGCATGATCACACGTCGTGCCGGAGTGGCGGCGCAGCTCGCATCGAGCCGGTGGGAAGAGCATCCGATTGGCGCAGCCCTTCTGTCTGCAGGCGGGCAGGGGTTGTGGCGACATGGACACGACTCGACGTATGAAACACAGAAGCTGCTCGAAGGCTGGATCGAATCGGTGAAGGAAATCGTGTCCATGCGAATGTCTCGACCCGCCGGGCCGAAACCGCTGGCCCGGCTTGCCGAGGAACTCTGGCCACTCGTGTTCGACCGAGAACGTCCGGCTCCGAAACGGGTGAAAAGGAAGCTGGGCGACGACCTCGAGCCGGCGGTGTCTGAAGCACGCGAGGAGTTGGCGCGTCTCGTGCACGCCGCGATGGCGAAGGACGGAAAGCGGTTCGAGGACTACGTCGATGTCGGCGTCGACGAGATGCACGCCACCGTGGTCAAGAACGCGGCGGCAGACGTGGCCGCGACATTCGAGGCAGCGATGCGAGACGACCGATGACCGACGTCACGATGCTCCTCGACGACTTCGATCTCGTCGCAGCTCGCGCCGACGGCGTCGCTGATCCAGGCGAAGTGCAAGCAGCCGCCGAGGCAGCCAAGGCGCTCCGCCAGCGCAGCGGATTCATCGGAGACACCCTCGTCGTCGCCCTCGCGGGCGGTACGGGGAGCGGCAAGTCCTCGGTGTTGAACGCCTTCGCGGGTGCGGAGATCGCTTCGGTGAGTCCGGTTCGCCCTCATACCGATTTCCCGCTCGCGTGGATTCCCTCGGACGCCGGACCAGGACTAGAACGCATGCTCGACGAGCTGTCGATCTACGAACGTGCCAGCCATGACGCGTTCCCCGGATTGGCGATCCTCGACCTGCCAGACATCGACTCGATCGTCGAATGGCACCGAACGGTTGTCGAGGATCTGCTTCCGCGCATCGACGCCGTCATCTGGCTCTTTGATCCGGAGAAGTATCGAGACCCGATGCTGCACGAAGAGTTCCTCCAGCGGCTGAGCCGACACGGCGACCAGTTTCTCTTCGTGTTGAACAAGGTCGACCGAATCGCCAGAGACGAGCTCGATGCCGTCGTCGCCGACTTGACCACTGCGCTGCGAGAAGACGGCTACAC
>JABDJC010000020.1 GCA_013003395.1 Acidimicrobiia bacterium | reverse complement strand
CGTGGCGGACTTCGCCCGTCTCAGTGGTGGGCTTCACCACTCGATTGCGCTCAGGGACTTTCCCCACTGGCGACAACCCTCGGGCAGGTGGGACGCTTTCGCCTCTCGACGACCGACATGCACGATCGCGTAAGGTGATGGTCTCTCGAGAAGGAGTCAGCAAATGGGGAAATACGTCATTCTGTATTCCGGCGGCATGGGCATGTCTGAGGACCCTGAGGTCATGCAGAAGGTCATGGAAGAGTGGGGCGCGTGGTACGGCATGCTCGGCGAGAGCGTCGTCGACGGTGGCGCACCCTTCGGAGCGTCAAAGAACCTCGTCAGCGTCGGCGCCATCGCTGATGGGCCATTGGGCGACACTCCAGCAACTGGGTATACGGTCATCTCCGCCGATTCGCTTGACGCTGCTGCATCAGCGTGCTCTGAGCATCCGCACCTCAAGTACGGCGGTCAGGTGCAGGTGTTCGAGTGGGTCGACATGGGCTGATACTGGCTCGCCATTCGTCGTAACCGAACTCTCTCGCAACCGCGAGAGAGTCCGGTTGTTTCCGAGACGAAGCAGATGCTCGAGCGATTCATCGCACAGCACGCAGGATGCTCGGCCATACTTGATCCATGTCACTGTTCTCCAGCATCAGAACCATCGGGTCAGCTCTCGGGATTCGCGGATCGGATGTCCTCGAGGTCGGATGCTCTTTGGGGCGAACCATCTACTTCGAGACGAAGCGGGCCGCCCAGATTGCGAACGTCTTGGCCAAGCGCCGCGAGCTGTTGCCAGAAACGAAGACGCGACTGAGTCTGATCTTCCCCGAGCTCGACGTCGGCCGAATCCGATACCGAACACATTGCCGGTTGCCCGCCAATCGGTTCAATCAAGGCGGGTCGGTGTACGCGATGACGTTTGGCTACACGATCTACTGGCGTGGAGCGTTCGACGAGACGAACGACGCTGACTTCGTCAACTTCATCCACGAGGTGTTCCACGTCGACCAGGTCCGTCGCTTCGGGGGTGAGCGTGGGTTCGCCTGCGAGTACGGCAAGGGGTACCTGGCCGGAAACGGTGTGCTGCCGTCCTACATTCGCAACCCGACGAGGTACCACCGCAACCCTCTCGAAGCAGACGCCTACTCCTTCGAGGCGAAGTTCCAGGACGAGCGAGGCCGAGTAGCGCCTGAGCTACTCCCCTGACCAGGCGGGCGCTCTGGGACTCTCTAGACAGCGCTCTCAGCACAACTGCGCTTTCGCCTAGCCATCCCACCACAAGGGCAATTGTCCCGCTCTCCTAAGGCAGGGCTCTGACCGCCTTGTCGCATGCCTTGCCGTAGAGCTCGACGGCTTTCGTCCGGTCTCCTGATTCGAGCGCAGAGTCTCCGGAAGCGAGATCGGCTTCTGCTCGGGCAATCGCATTCGGACTTGCTCCGGCTGCAACGGCCGCATCGATCGCGGCGACCGCCAAGGCTCTTGTTTCCTCCACGATGATGTCGATCTGGACCTGATCCTCAGCGGTGAGATCAGAGATCTTCTCCAATTCGTGAACGGCCTTACGCAGGTGGAGGAAAACGGTGCGCTTGCTCGCAGGCTCCAACGTGTCGCCATCGATCCAGCGCTCTGGCAGAATGGCCAACCGCAGCCTGGCGATCGCCTTCGACAGCGGAACCGACGAATGATCGAGTCCCTCGAAGTGCGTCAACACCTCGCTGATCGCCGCCAGCGAAGTTGCATCCACGAACACCGCCGTCGTGCGAGCGGGAACGCTGAACGTGCCCGTTGCCGAGTCGAAGCTGGAGGTCTTGACGACATCATCTGATGACCCGAGCTGCACAGCGTGCAATCGGAAACCCGACCCAATCGTCGCCGGAACAGCGAAATCCTGCGACTCGTCGTTGGCGTTGAACAAGACCACGACCTCATGGAGGTTCGGATCGATATCGGCGCCGACGGAATCAGAGATACTCATCACGATGAGACCAGGCACCTGCGATGGCCCCGTGTTGTGGAACGCGACTCGATCTTGGATCTCGTCAGCCGTCGACAGCCGGAACAGCGGTGACGACTTCCGAATCGCCAGCATCTCCTGCAAGCCCACTACCGATGTAGCGATGTCGTCGGGAACGGGCGCAAGCGACGCATCGGCCAAGAACGCCTGCATGACCGGCCACTCGGCCGCGTTCTTCGAGGCGACTGGCAGCCCGACACCCCAGTTGTTGTCCTGGTAGGTCCAGTCGATTCGGTTGAACCAGTCGCCTGAGTTGAAGCTGTCACGGTCCATCGACTTCGAGCGCAGGGTGTCTACCCCGGCATGGAAGAACGGCACACCTTGGGCCAGGGCCGTGACGGCGATGCCGACGTTCTGCGCCCGGGCGCGATCAGCCGTCGAAACGTCGAGTGGATGCTTGTACTGGCTGATGTCGAACAGCGTCTCGTTGTCGTGAGCGGACACGTAGATGATGTTCTCCTGCGGATCGAGCGTGTAGCCGGCGGGTGAACCGTTGTAGTCGATCTCTGCGCCTCGCTTGACAGTGCCGTCCGCCGCCTCGAACTTGTAATCGGCGAGGTTGCCTGCCAGACCGACACGAATCTGGTCCGCCGACAGCAAGGCTTCGGCTTCAGCAGTCACGGGATCGAGCGCCTCGGCGTTCGGTGCGTAACCGAGTCCATTGATGAAGCCTTGGTTGGTTATGCGAGAAGTGCCGCCGTCGAACGGACCGCCACCACGTACGGCGTCGCGGAGCCGGTCACTGAACGTCCCGATGCCGAGCCCGCCGACGTTTAGCTGGGTCGCCTGGATGAATCGAGCGTCGTCGGCAACCTCGCCGAAGTTCCAACCCTCGCCGTACAGATAGATCATGGAACCGTCGACTCCATCAGCTTCCATCGTCAGCGAATCGAGCGCACTTCGCACCGCCTGCATGTTGGCGAGCGAGTGATGGCCCATCAGATCGAACCGGAACCCGTCGACCTTGTACTCCTTCGCCCACGTGACGATCGAGTCGATCATGAGACGTTCCATCATCCGATGCTCGGTCGCCGTGTTGGCACAGCAGGTGGAAGTTGCCACAACACCGTCACCGTCGAGTCGGTGGTAGTAGCCAGGAACGATGCGGTCGAGGATCGACTTGTCAGACTGCCCGGATGCGTTGGTGTGGTTGTAGACCACATCCATCACGACCCGTAGACCGGTGTCGTTGAGCGACTGCACCATTTCTCGGAACTCGACGACCCGGGTCGTGCCGTCAGGGTTGGTCGAGTAGCTGCCCTCTGGCGTCGTGTAGTGCAGCGGGTCGTAGCCCCAGTTGAACGCGTCGAGCTCTGACGTTGCCTCGACCGCCGCCTGCTGCTGCTCGCTGTCGGAGGGGTACGTCTCGAGTTCCGCCGGATCGGGCGACTGCCAGGTCGACTTGTCTTCGTTGATCGTGGCGATGTCGAACGTCGGCAGGAGATGGACGAAGCTCAAACCTGCCTCGGCCAGATCGGACAGGTGGTTCATGCCGTCGGTGCCGTCCAGCGTGAACGCCTTGAACGTCCCCTTCAGTTCGTCGGGAACGGTGTCATCGTTCGCAGAGAAGTCACGCACATGCAGCTCGTACAGACTGACATCTTCGAACTGGCCCAAAGCGGGCTTTGCGGTTTCCGACCAACCAGCAGGTGCGAGCGAGGTATCGGCCAGGTCGACGATCTGGCTGCGCTGCGAGTTCGTCGACAACGACACCGAGTAGGGGTCCGTGACCATGTTGAACTCGACCTGTCCCGTGGAAGGAACGAAGACTTCGACTTCGAACAAGTAGTACTTGCCGTTCCACGTAGCGTCTCCGGTCGCCGACCATGTGCCGGCGTCCGACGTCATTGGAACCACTGTCGAGACCTCGGCCGGATCGGATCCGTCGAACAAGTGCAGCGTGACGTTCTTTGCTGTCGGCGCCCACACCGACACCGTTGGAACGCCGTCGGCCCAAGACACGCCAAGTGTTGCGTCTGACGCGTAGAGGTCGTCGAGCACACCTGGAATCTGCACTCCGGTTGCTCCGACGCGTACCTCGTCCTTGGTGGCGACCAAGGCCATCTGGCCCTTGAGAATCTCAAGCACCAAAGCCAGGTCTGCCGCTCCCACCGTCAGGGTCGGCATGCCAGCCAAGTGGAGGAATCCATCCACTCCTGCCGGGTACGGAGCACCTGGCGCCAGCGGCACGCACGTGCCACCGTCGACGCTGACCGCTCCGAGCGTCATGCCACCTGCTGCGGCGTAACAGAGCTCGTAATCAGTGGCCGGATCGCCTGCAACGCTCCACGCGATCGTGTCCTCGGACACCCAATGTGCCTGCTGCTTGTCGATGTCTCCAGCGGCTGCGCCCTCGCCGATGATCGGCAAGATGTATGGCTTCTCCGGATCAGCGTTCTCCAACTGCCACACCTCATATCCCCATGGATCGAAACTCAGGAACTGGTCTGGTCCTGGGTCCTTCGTGTCGCCCCGATGCAAGATGTAGGCCAGTTCGGCCGCACCGTCGACGAGATCTACTTCGAACACCGGGCCGAACACGTCCACCTCTGACCAACGCACTGGGTCTTCCCACGCTGGGTTCGGCGATGCTGCACCGGCCCAGACGTGCATGCCCCAGAAGTCGTTGAAGTCGTCGCTGGAGCTGTCGCCGTAGTCGCCGTCTTCCCGGTGGTAGTGGATGGTGGCGAAGTCCTGCGCCGCACCACGCTGGGCGTAGACCTCTTCGTCACCAGACATCTTCCAGGCGGTCGCCTGCTCCTCAGGAACGAAGCTCTCGTCAGGTCCCGGGTCTTTCTCGTCGCCTCGATGAATGATGAAGTTCACCGGCTGCGATGCGTCGACGATGTCGACGGTCCAGAACGCACCGAAGTCGTCGATCCCGTCGGGCTGCTTCGGCGACGTCCAGTCCGTGCCTTCGGCAGGGTCGACCGCATCGCCCCAGAGATGCAGTCCCCAGAACGTCGTGTAGTCGTCGCTTGGAGTGCCGTAATCGGCGTCGTCACGGTGATAGCGAATCGTCACGTATCCCTGAGCGTCTGCCTGGGACGTGTAGATGGTTTCGTCACCCTGATTGATCCAGATCTCAGGATTGGTGTCAGCGTCGAAGAATCGGTCGGGTTCGGTGTCCTTCGTGTCACCCTGATGGATGATGAAGTTGACCTGACTGTCTTCGCCACCGCGCTCGATCCAGGCGAACCGACCAAAGTCGTCCTCGCCGAGGAAGGGCTTCGGAACGGTCCAGTCGGTCACTTCCGCCGGGTCTATTGCGTCGCCCCACAGATGCAGTCCCCAGAAGTCGTTGTAGTCACCAGTGGTGTGGTCGCCGTAGTCGGCAGCAGGCCGGTTGTAGTGGACGATGGCGTAGTCGAAAGTGCTTGCGACAGGCGGCGCTTCGGAACCAACCGTGACGGCAACCTTGTCTGACCCAACGGCACCGGACATGTTGTCGGCAATCGCCTTGAAGCTCAACGAGGTACCCGCAGCCAGTTCGCTCACGTCGTAGAAGACTCGGTACGGGGCGTTGTCGTCGGTGCCGATAGGCGTGTACTCACCCCCGTCGATGGATACGGCGAACGTCACCTCGGCGTAAGCAGAGCTACTGAGCGTCGCCCCGACCTCAATGCGATCCAGGACTTCCGCGCCCGCTGCAGGCGTCGTGACGTCCACTGTCGTCGCCCCGGTCGCCGTAGGCATCGGGGCATCCCCGCGGTAGATCTTGAATCCGAGTGCAGGTACATCCACGGTGACGGAGCCACCCGCATCGGCGGCGACGGCCGCTCCCCCGCCGGGCCACACTTCACTGAAGGACGTTCCCGGAGAGTCGGTTACGAACGTGGCGCTGTCGTCGGATTCTGAGTTGTTGAGCGCCACGACGTACTCGACCTTTTCGGAACGGTCGATGCGGCTGAACGCGTAGATGCCGGCTGTCGATTCGGAGTAACGGTGAAGCTGGGCACCTTGGGTGAGTGCCGAGTGGGCGTCGAGGAGCGCCGCGTACTCGGCCAACGTCTGGAACAACGGATGCGTGTCGTCGAAGTTGTCGTCTGCCGGCGTGGCCGTGGTCCCGATCAGATTGTCGTCGGTGTAGCTCGCCACCTGGCTCGGCATCATGTCTTGGCGGGCGTCCTTGTCGCCGCCGTCGCCAGTGAAACCCTGCTCGTCGCCGTAGTAGACGACCGGCATTCCCCGGCCGAAGTAGGCGAGAGCGTATGCCAGCCGATCACGAGCCAACAGTTCGTCGTCAGTAGCGCCAGGGTTGTCTTGAGACAGGAACAGACCGATGCGTCCGATGTCGTGGTTGCCCAAGAAGGTCGGGAGGCTGTACGCGTTCGAATCGGCGTCGGTGTAGTAATCGTCGGTGGAGTAGAAGCCGGCGAGATTGTCGGTTGCTCCCGACTGCGATGCGAAGTTGCGGGCCGTGCCCTGGAAGCCGAAGTCGAGCACCGCGTCGAGAGGTAGCTCAGTGGTGAATCGTGATGTGAACGCCGGGTCTCCGTCGAACACTTCACCGAACGAGAAGAAGTCGGTCTTGCCGAGCGACGCCGCGTGCGCGGCGATTTCTGGTCCGAACGCTTCCCAGAACTCGTCGTTGACGTGCTTGACCGTATCGATACGGAACCCGTCGATGTCGAAGTCGGTGATCATGTCCTTGAACACCTGGATGAGACCGTCCTGGACAGTCGGGTGCTCGGTGAAGAGGTCGTCGAGTCCGAAGAAGTCGCCGTACAACGAGTTCTCACCGACAAACGTGCTGTCACCCCGGTTGTGGTAGAGCGTCGTGTCGTTCAACCATTCCGGACTCTTGACAGTTGCATCCGTTGGATCGTCAAAGGTTGGCGTGTACGGGAAGGTCACCGCTGGGTCCAACGTCGGGAACGTGCCGGTCCCCGCGTAGTCGGCGTCGTCGAACGGCACTCCGTCGGCGTCGAGATACGGCTGGTCGGCCTTGGAGATGTAGTTCGAGGAGCCTTCTTCGTACGTGATCACGTCACCGGTGTGGTTGGCGACGATGTCGAAGAACACGTCGATACCCAGCGCGTGTGTGGCTGCGATGAGGTCCTGCATCTCGGCGTTGGTGCCGAAGTGCGGATCGATCGACGAGTAGTCCACCTGCCAGTACCCGTGGTAGCCGGCTCCCAATCCGTTGAAGGTGCTCGAGTCGGCCTGGAGC
>JABDJC010000008.1 GCA_013003395.1 Acidimicrobiia bacterium | reverse complement strand
CGCCGCCATGACCAGGATCGACAACGATCACAGCCGTCGACAAGTCGAAGCCTGGGCCCGGCTCGGGAGGCGTTCGGTGCGCGGTGATCGCCAGCTCACCGCGGCGTGCCCACGACACGTCGTCACACGGGGTCATGACCTGGACCCACTCCCCGTACGACGCAAGCACCGGAAGGGTGAGTCCCTCGTGTGCTCGAACGTAGGGGTCTCCGTCAACCCGGTTCGACAGATCTGCGCCACCAACCGCGACGATCGCAACTCCATACCCTTCGAAATCAGGGTCGACGCCTGGCTCGGGAGGCGGAGCCGGAGGAAGCGGCGCACCGCGAACCACCACCCGTTGTCCGACGATGGTCGTCGTCGTCGAGACGTCAGTCGATTCGCTCCCAGACGTGGGCGGCGGTTCGGAGGCCTGCGTGGTCGTGCTCGTGGTCACCACGCCAGGGGGCGCCGCGGCCGGCTGTTGGGAACCCTGCTGATACCCGACCAGCCAGATGGCCGCACCAACACCGACGACGGTGGTCAACACCACGATGCGTTTGAGCCACTTCACGGTTGTTCCGGTACTCGGCAGCTTGCGGTGCTGGCGACGCCTGCATCATCGGGAAACGGTTCCGGCGGGTTGATCGAGCTGCCCGGATCGTCGGTGGTGAGGAACCGAACAACTGCCCGATACACAGCCTCGGCGTAGGCCTGTCGGAATTCGTCTGTGCGTGCCAGCGCCTCCTCCTCTGGATTGGTGAGGAAGACCCCTTCGGCAATGACGGCCGGCATGCTCGATCGACGGAGCAAGCCGTAGTAGTCATCACCGGTCTCAGGGTCGACTCTGGCGCGGGCTCCTGTGACGAAGCCTCCTGTCCACGGAACGTCGAACTGTTCCAAACTCAGCAACATCTCTTCGTAGATGATGCCCGCAAGGCGCGCCGACTCGTCGTTGCTCACCGAGTAGTAGATCTCCGTCCCGGGTTGCTCGAGGTCGCGTTGGGCCACCGAGTTGTTGTGGATGGACACCATCACATCGGCACCAGCAGCTTCGGCAATGGCCGAGCGGTATCCGAGACCGATCTCGTAGTCACCGTCATCTGCGGCGTCCGACGACCTCGTCAACACCACCCGAGCTACGCCTGGATACTCGCGGCCACCGCTCACTGCTCCCGTTGTCCAGTCGATGGCGTGTGGCGATTCGAACAACTGCTTGGCCATCTCGGCAATGGCGAGATTGACCTCCTTCTCACCGAGACTCGTGGCACCAACGGCACCCCAATCTCGACCTCCATGGCCGGGGTCCAGTACGACCACCGCCTTGGCGAGATCAAAACCCGGCCCCGGCGTGCCACGCACCGACTGGGGGATGACCGACACATCTGATTCGTCGATCCACGCCGTGTCGTTGCAGGGCGTGGTCACTCGCAACTTCGTGCCATCACGCTCGTCAAATCCCAGTGCAATCCCCTGATGGATGGATTGGATGACCGATCCTTCTGGACCGTCGATCAGATCTCCACCGCCAGGGTTCACCACAGCGACGCCTCGATTGACGATCGGTGGAATGGTCGAAGTCGTGGTGGTCGTCGAGGTGGGCAGTGAGGTGGTGACGGCGGGCACGGCCACTCCCCTCGGCGCCGCGTCCATGATGGCGACGTCGCCGGCGCATGCCGAGACCAGCACGGCGAACAACACGGATGCAGACATGAGGCGCATTGGGCTAGAGGCTCCGAGAGGGCGGGACGACATTATCCCACCGATGC
Organism: Acidimicrobiia bacterium; assembly: GCA_013003395.1. Classification (GTDB taxonomy): domain Bacteria; phylum Actinomycetota; class Acidimicrobiia; order Spongiisociales; family UBA5794; genus JABDJC01. Next base: position 1,508 of record JABDJC010000008.1, on the reverse strand, counting down.
CCATCTAATCAGGGGACCCCCGGATAACGGTCGTACACTCCGTTGGCCCCCATCATGGAGTGCTGGTGAACGAACCGGTCGTCGACGTCGATTGGCATCCCCCGCGCAGCAGCACAGCTGCCTGGGTGATGTACGACCTGGCGAACACCATCTTTGCCCTCGGTGTCGGCTCCCTGTACTTCGCGAGTTGGATCACCGAACGCAACGTGCCCGACATCGGCCTCTCCATCACGGTCTCTGCCGCGATGATCGTCGTCATCGCAGCGGGGCCCCTGCTCGGAGCGAGAAGCGACCACCGCGGCCGTCGCATGCCGTACCTGGTTCGCTTCACCGTGCTGGCGATCATCCCGACGTTCTTTCTCGCGACCGTCGGTGTCCTGCCATCGCTTGTTTTGTTTGCCCTTGCGCTCATCGCAGTCAATCTCGGCTCGGTGATGTACGACGCGCTTCTCCCAGACGTGTCGACTACCGCCAACCGCGGAATCGTCTCAGGACTCGGCGTCGGCGTCGGATACCTCGGCTCGTTCATCGCGCTCGGGGTCGGCATCGTTGCCCTGGATCGATGGGGCTATCCAACGGTGTTCAGGACAATTGCGGTGCTGTTCCTCGTGTTCTCGATACCAACATTCATTTTCGTCCGCGAGCGTCCACGGCCGGCACGAACCGGACCCGAGCCTCGTCTGCGGGACAGCGTTCAACAACTGATTGCGTCGTGGAGGCTCGCGTCGCGATACGAAGGCGTGACACGATTCCTGGTCGGTCGGTTTCTCTACACCGACGCCATCAACACGCTGATCGCCGGCTTTCTGACGATCTTCGTCATCGAGGAACTGTCGTTCACGGACTCCGAAGTCGAATTGCTCCTCGGGCTGGCGATCGTCACCGCCATCGCCGGCGGCCTGCTTGGTGGTGTCATCGTCGACCGTTTCGGTGCCAGACGGACGCTGCACCTTGCGATCGAACTGTGGATCATCGCCATGAGTCTCGGCATCGTGGCCGCCACCTACGACCTACGGACTCTGGCGTGGGGTTTGGGCGCCGCAGGAGGCTTCGCGTTGGGCGCGACGTGGTCAGCAGACCGTGTGTACATGGCACGCATCTCGCCGCCACGACACCTCGGTGAGTTCTATGGCTTGTATGCAACGGTCGGCAGGTTCGCGACCGTGCTGGGGCCACTGGTGTGGGGGGTGACCGTCGACCTGTTCAACCTGCCGCGGACCGCGGCGCTCGGAGCGTTGGTGGGATTCCTGGTCGTCGGGCGGATCGTTTTGGCAGGCGTGAATGACGAGCCACGCCGATGGGAACCAGCCGATCTCGAGTAGGCGCTCCGCACGAAGATGTGGTCTGGCAAAGGAGTACCATCTCCAGATGCGCCGCCTCCTTCTCATCGCCAACCCTGCAGCCTCTGGCTTCACCGGCGCACTGCACCGCCAGGTCACCGAATCGGCAGCAGCGGCGTACGACGTCGTTCCCGTCTGGCCGACCAGCGCGGCAGAGACCCGCAACGT
>JABDJC010000007.1 GCA_013003395.1 Acidimicrobiia bacterium | reverse complement strand
GGAATCCGTAGTCGATGGCACAGTTGCCGTCGGCTTTCGCCATCCACTTCTCGTACCCCTCCATCGCCGATTCGCCTTTCACCTGAACGGCGAAGTCGACGATCGTGGTGGTTCCGCCCCACGCAGCAGCTCTGGTACCGGTCTCGAACGTGTCGGCGGCGAAGGTGCCGCCGAAAGGCAACTCCATGTGCGTGTGGACGTCGATGCCACCAGGCATCACGTACTTGCCGGCGGCGTCGATGACCGTGTCCGCGACGACGTCCATGGCGCCAGACTGGACAAGGGCAACGACGCGCTCATCTTCGATGACGACGTCGGCGTGCATGGTCTCGGTTGCGGTGACCACTGTCCCGTTGGTGATGAGTGTCTTTGCCATCTCTACCTCCTCTGAATCTGTCTACTTGTCCTTGGCGCGCCGGATCGCCGATCGCAGCTTGTCGAGTCCCTCGGTTGCCTCGGGCTCCGTGATGGTCAGCGGCGGCGCGATTCTCAGGACGTTGCCGTACAACCCGCCCTTGCCGATGAGCAGGCCACCGCTCTTGGCTTCTTCCATCACCGCGGAAGTGAGTGCGGTGTCTGGCGTCATGTCGTCTGGGTCGGCGAACTCAACCCCGAGCATGAGACCTTTGCCACGCACTTCAACGATCTCGCGCACTTCGTCAGCCAGATGGTGCAACCCGTCCTTGAGCTGATTTCCCACCTTGAGGGCGTTGGTCTGCAAGTCGTGTTCGAGGACGTAGTTGAGGTTGGCGAGGGCTCCGGCTGTCGAAAGCGGATTGCCCCCGAACGTTGAGATCGAGTTCGCCGTGAGGCAGTCCATGATGTCAGCGCGCGCCACGACTCCGGCCATCGCCAGACCGTTGCCGAGGCCCTTGGCGAACGTGAGGATGTCAGGCACGATCCCATGCGCTTCGTAGCCCCAGAAGTTCTCACCGGTGCGACCCCAGCCGGTCTGCACCTCGTCCGTGATGAACAGGATTCCGTGCTCGTCGAGCACCTGCTGGATGCTTGCGAAAAAGCCGTCTGGAGGGGTCACGAATCCGCCGACCCCCTGGATCGGCTCAGCGATGAGGCAGGCGACGTCACCGGCCGTCGCAATACGAAGCAAGTCCTCCAGATCGGCGCGGCATGCGGCGACGAAGTCGTCGTCGTCCATGTGACCGAACGGGCTGCGCAGCTTGTACCCGGAGTGGACGTACGTCACTTGGAACGGGCTCAAGGTCGTAGCCGACCATGCTGCGTTGCCGGTGATGGCAACCGCCGAGTGCGACTTGCCGTGGTAGCTGTTGCGCATCGCCAGAACCTGGTTGGAGCGCCGGTATTGCGTGGCGAGCATGAGCGCCGCATCGTTGGCTTCAGTCCCCGAATTGGTGAAGAAGACCTTCGCATCCGGGATGCCGGACAACTCGGCGATCTTCTCCGCAAGCTCGATCTGCGACTCGATCAGGTACAGCGTCGAGGTGTGCAACATCTTGTCGGCTTGCGCCTTGATGGCGTCGACGACCTCGGGAATCTTGTAACCCGACATCGTCGTGAGAATGCCGCCGAAGAAGTCCAGATATTTCGAACCTTCAGCGTCCCATACGTAGCGTCCTTCTCCGTCGACGATGGCGATCGGCTCGTCGTAGTAGAGGGCCATCCACTTCGGCAGGACCTGCCGATGCCGTGCCAAGAGGTCTGCGTGCTCTCCCATGGAAACCTTTCAGTGTCTCTCGCGAAAGTTAGTCCGTCGCCGCGCTCGCGGCCTGTTGTGCGTGCGTCAGTCCCTTGGTTTGGGGTGTTTCATGAACCACTCCGTGAAGCTGCAGCAACGCTTGTCCTCATTGAACTCCAGCAGGAAGAGGTTGGCGTACGTGCGGCCTTCGTCGGGGTAGACCGTTTCACCGATGGCGACTGCGCGAGTCCCGTCAACCAGTTCTGGCTGATAGTGGGCTTGCCAGACCTCTGACTCGTCTCGATCCTTCAACCAGTCGTTGACGATGGCGTCGGCGCCGACGACAGGCTCGCCCCACGGTTGATAGCAGTACTCGGCGTCATCGCAGAACAATGCGCGTATGTCACCCGGGTCACCGCTGCGCCAAGCTGCCACATAGGCGTCGAGCCAGATCTGAACGTCGTCGGCGCTCAGCGTCACTACGGAGCGACCAACGGTCCGTAGGCATCAGGTCGTCGGTCTCGATAGAAGGCCCACTGCTGTCTGACTTCCTCGATCAGGTCGAGATCGAGATCTCGGATGACGAGCTCTTCGTCCGTATCAGACGCCGCGCCCTCGACGACCTGCCCCCGAGGGTTCACGAAGTACGAGCTGCCGTAGAAGTCGTTGTCGCCGAAAGGCTCCTTGCCAACCCGATTGATGGCTCCGATGAAGTACTCGTTCGCGACAGCTGCAGCCGGTTGCTCCAAGTTCCACAGATACATCGACAATCCTCGGCTCGTCGCCGACGGGTTGAACACGATCTTGGCTCCGTTGAGCCCAAGCGCACGCCAGCCCTCAGGGAAATGCCTGTCGTAACAGATATACACCCCGACCTTGCCCACCGCGGTGTCGAATACCGGGTACCCGGTGTTGCCTGGCCGGAAGTAGAACTTCTCCCAAAAACCGTTCACATGTGGGATGTGTGTCTTGCGGTATTTGCCGAGATAGGAGCCGTCAGCGTCGATCACCGCGGCCGTGTTGTAGTAGAAGCCTTCGTCCGCTTTTTCGAAGATGGGAACGACCAGCACCATGCCCGTTTCCTTGGCGAGATCCATCATGAGCTGCGTCGTCGGTCCGTCTGGGATCGGTTCCGCGTACTCGAAGTGATCATTCTCTTGCACCTGACAGAAGTACGGCCCGTAGAAGAGTTCTTGGAAACACATCACTTTGGCGCCTTGGGCCGCTGCTTGTCTGGCGTAGTCGGCGTTCTTTTCGATCATCGACTCTTTGTCGCCGGTCCAAGCGGTTTGCACGATTGCTGCTCTGACAATGCTGGGCATCAATTGCTCCTTTTCAAATCAGTGGTCGCGTAGTTCATTCGCCGCCGGGCCGCAGCTCGATTTCGCGGCGGGTATACGTGGAACCGTCAACGTCGAGGCCCTCCGCTTCCAGGGCGTCGACTGCTGCTTGCGCCAGGTCGGTCCGATAGGACTCTGCCGGG
>JABDJC010000239.1 GCA_013003395.1 Acidimicrobiia bacterium | reverse complement strand
ATGTAGGCACACTCGTTCACTCCGCCGCCGCGGCTTTGGCCAACCCGTCCACCATGTCTTGTAGAAACCTGCGGAGCATCCAGCGGTAGATACCGCCCGTGCCCGGTCGTCTCGCCTCAAAAGTGGAATGCCAGGTGATGGCGCTACCACCGTCGACGTACTCGACGTAGATCGTGGACAGGTAATCACGCAGCGGTAGACCCTCCACCAGTCGATACTGCAGGCGCCGGCCCGGCTCGAACGCCACAACTTCCTCGATGCTCACGGTGCGGCCGGTCTTGAAACGCCGCACCTCGCCGACCACTTCGTCCGACTGCTTGTCGATCCACGCCTCGCCGATCGGGGACCAGTCCGGCCACGACTGCCCGTCAGCCAGCAGTGCCGTCACCTTGTGCGGCGGAGCGGTCGACTCAGCTGTGACTCGTACCTCGGAGATGCTCACGCCACCTCGCCAGGGCGTCGGTCGTGGGCCTCGCCTGTCTGCACCGACCACAGGCCCGAGTAGATGCCTTCGGCATCGGCAAGTTGGTCGTGCGTTCCTTGCTGGGCAACCTGGCCGCGGTCCAGCACATAGATGCGGTCGGCATAACGAATCGTCGACAACCGATGGGCAATGACGATGGTCGTGCGGTCCACCGACAACCGATCAAACGACCTTTGGATTGCGGCTTCGGTCTCGTTGTCCACCGACGAGGTCGCCTCATCAAGCACCAGGATCGGCGGATCGATCAGCACGGCTCGAGCGATCGAGATCCGTTGCCGCTGTCCGCCGCTGAGCTTCTGCCCGCGTTCGCCAACGATCGTGTCGTATCCATCGGCCAGTTCGTTGATGAATTCGTCGGCTTCGGCGATCTTGGCTGCTCGAACGATGTCCTCGAAGTCGGCGTCTGGCTTGCCGTAAGCGATGTTGTCTCGAACCGAACCGTGGAACAGGAAGACGTCTTGGCTGACGACGCCGATGGCGTGGCGGAGATCGTTCACCTGGAGTTCCCGGAGGTCTCGGCCGTCCAGCGTCACCCGTCCCGAAACCGGGTCATAGAAGCGAAGCAGCAACTTCACGAGCGTGGTCTTACCTGCCCCGGTCGAACCGACGAACGCAGTCGTCTTACGAGCGGGAATCTCGACGGACAACCCATCGAGCACAACAGGACCCTCGCTGTACGCAAACGTGACGTTCTCGAACGCAAAGGCGCCGTCGACGTCCTTGCGAGGTAGCGCCACGGTGCCGTCTGCAAGGGACACCTCGGTGTCGAGGACGTTGAGGACTCGGCTGGTCGATGCCATTGCTCGCTGGTAGAGGTCGAACGTCTGGCCGAGGCGAGTCAGCGGCCAAAGCAGGCGCTGGGTGAGGAACACCATCACGCTGTATGCGCCGACTTCGAGCGATCCGTCGAGCGACTGAAAACCGCCGAACACCAGCGTCGCCGTGAAGCCGACGAGGATGACGATGCGAATCAGCGGCGAGAACGCCGACGACAGTTTGATTGCGCTGCGATTGGCCTCGCGGTAGCGCTGCGACGTGTCACCAAGCCGAGCCACCTCGCGCTTCTCAGCGATGAAACTCTTGATGGTGGCGATACCGCCGAGATTGTTCGACAGCTGCGAATTGATCTCCGCTGCCTGTTCGCGCACTGCGGCGTAGCGCGGTTCGAGCGTCCGCTGGTATCGGATCGATCCCCACAGGATGAATGGGATCGGGATGAATGCCATCCACGCCACCGAAGGAGCGAGCACGAAGAACACGATGCCGATGAGGACAACGGTTGCTCCCGTCTGGATGACATCATCGGCGCCCGTGTCGAGGAAGCGCTCGAGCTGGTTCACGTCGTCGTTGAGAACGGCCATGAGGTCCCCGGTGGCTCGGTCCTCGAAGTAGCTGAGTTCCAGACCCTGGACGTGCCCGTACGCATCCATGCGAAGTTCATGCTGGATCGACTGGGCGAGATTTCGCCACTTGAGCGAAGACACGTACTGGAAGAACGACTCCAATCCCCAGATGGTGAACGTCATGACTGCCAGCACGACGATCTGGGTCCTCGTGTCTTCGACCCCGAAGTCGGCAAGGATCGAGTTCTCCCGCCGCACGACGATGTCCACAGCTGCTCCGATGAGCAGCGGGGGAGCCAGGTCGAACAGCTTGTTGAGGAACGAGTAGATCGTGGCGATCTTGGCGTCGGACCGGTACTCGGTGGCGTATTCCCACAGGCGGCGTAGTGGTGACATCCCACGAGGTTATACGTCTGTTCGGCCCATGCGACCGACTCCAAACGACGAAGGAGGGTCACCGAATCCGATGACCCGCCTTCACCCGAGCGCCGAGGCTCAGAAGCAGATCGTCCCGTCGAGGTCGGTGTACCGAAGTCCCCAGATGTCGAATGCGCCGAAGTGCACCGCACTGCCGGTCCCACCGCTGACGATTCGCGCCGTACCGTCCGTGAACCAGATCTTGTCTGGTGACGACACGGAGATCTCGAGCCGTGTCTCGATGGCGAACGAGAACGGTCCGACATCGAAGGCCTCGTAGACGAGTTCGTGGTTAGGACGGCGTTCGAGCAACGTTCCTGTCCACCCGAAGTCGTTACGTGAACTCGCGAATTCCGTTGCTGAACGTCGCATACGCGAAGCCGTATCCGTGATCGCCCCACTCGGTGAATTGACCATCGCCGTAGCCGTCTCCGTCACCGAATGTCGTCAGCTCGAAATCCCAGTAGCCAGGCGGCGTTGGTCCTGCAGATTCGTCTGCCGATGCCGGAACCGTCAGCGCCAATGCGATCAAGATGGCCGCACCGAGCGTCATCAATCGCCTCCTGTCTGTCCCCCTTCTTTCAACGAGGAGTATTTCTCCTCAGACACAGGGCACGGCGTGGACTGTTCGTGATACAACGAGTTTTGTCACGGCGAGGTCGCGGCCGTCCTAGTGTTCCGCCGTGACACTCACCGCCGAACAAGAGCGTCCCCTTGACAGAGAAGATTGGCGCGCCTGGGGCACGGTGGCTGCCAACAGTTTCGGCGGACCTGCCGGCCAGATCGCGGCCATGCATGACGAAATCGTCGAACGCCGGGCGTGGGTCGACGAACCTCGGTTTCTGCATGCGCTGAATTTCTGCATGCTCCTCCCTGGTCCCGAGGCGCAGCAGTTGGCGACCTACCTCGGTTGGCAGCGAAAGGGACCCAAAGGCGCTCTGCTGGCCGGCGGCCTGTTTGTGCTTCCCGGGTTTGTCTCCATTCTGATCCTCAGTCTCTTGTATGCGACGTGGGGTGACGTCGGATGGGTGGACGGACTGTTCCGGGGTGTCGGCCCGGCCGTCATCGCGATCGTGGCGCATGCGGT
>JABDJC010000238.1 GCA_013003395.1 Acidimicrobiia bacterium | reverse complement strand
TAGATGCGGTTCGCGTCTCGCTCGGACTTGCCGGTGAGCTGGATGAATGCCTTGTCGTTGAACACGTTGCAGTTCTGGTAGATCTCGAGAAACGCCGAGCCGCGGTGTTGGTACATGGCTTCCAACATCTCCGTGCTGTGCGTGCGATCCATGTCGACGGTGCGAGCCGCAAACGACGCTTCCGCACCGAGGGCGAGACTGATCGGATTGAACGGATGGTCGATCGAACCCATCGGGCTCGATTTGGTCCGCTTGCCCTCTTCGCTCGTCGGTGAGTACTGGCCCTTGGTCAGTCCGTAGATCTGGTTGTTGAACAACAGGATCTTGAGATTCATGTTCCGGCGCAGTGCATGGATGAGATGGTTACCGCCAATCGACAGCGCATCACCGTCTCCGGTGACCACCCATACCGACAGGTCAGGGTTGGCGGCAGCGATGCCGCTGGCGATCGCCGGCGCACGACCGTGGATGGAGTGCATCCCGTACGTCTCCATGTAATACGGGAAGCGAGCAGCGCATCCGATGCCCGACACGAAGACGATCTTCTCCTTGTCGATGTCGAGCGACGCCATGAAGTTCTGGACCGTGGCCAAGATGGTGTAGTCACCGCAACCGGGACACCATCTGACCTCTTGGTCGGTCTGGAAGTCGGTTCTGGAGTAGCGGGTGTCCGTCATGCGATCTCCCTGATCTTGGACTCGATCTCGGCGGCGGTGAACGGAAGCCCCTGGATCTTGTTGTGTTGAATCACCGGTTTGAGATATTTGGCCCTCAGCACGAGTGAGAGCTGACCGGCGTTCAACTCGGGCACGAGTACCTTGTCGTACCGGTCCATCAGACTGGCAAAGTTGCGTGGGAACGGGTTGAGGTGGCGCAGATGCGCGTGTGCGACTTTGATGCCGTTCAGGTTCGACCGTTTCACGGCAGCGCGGATCGCTCCGAACGTTGAACCCCAGCCGACGACGAGGAAGTCGGCGTCGTCAGGTCCGTGCACCTCGACGTCGGGGATATCGTCCGCGATTCGCTCCACCTTGTCCGCTCGAATGTAGGTCATCCGTTCGTGGTTCTCGGCGTCGTACGACACGTTGCCGGTGAGATCAGCCTTCTCCAAACCGCCGATCCGATGCTCCAAGCCAGGAGTTCCCGGTATCGCCCATGGTCGAGCGAGCGTCCCCGGGTCACGCAGGTATGGCAGGAAGTCGTCGGAAGAAGCTTGGGCATAGGGCACATCGATCGAGGGGATGGCGTCGAGGTCAGGCAGCTTCCACGGTTCCGAACTGTTGGCGATGTATCCGTCTGACATCAACATGACCGGAGTCATGTACTTCAACGCGAGGCGGCACGCTTCGATTGCCGTGTCGAATGCGTCGCTTGGCGTGGCAGCGGCCACGACCGGCAGCGGCGCCTCGCCGTGACGGCCGTACAGGGTCATCAGGAGATCTGCTTGCTCGACCTTCGTCGGCATACCCGTTGATGGGCCTGCTCGTTGGACGTTGAGTATCACCATCGGCAGCTCGGTGATGAAACCAAGCGAGATGGTCTCGCTTTTGAGCGCAACGCCAGGCCCGCTCGTTCCGGTGACGGCGAGGTGTCCGGCGAACGAGGCTCCGAGCGCAATTCCGGCCGCAGCGATCTCGTCCTCGGCCTGGAATGTGCGGACTCCGAAGTTCTTGTGACGGGACAGCTCCTCCAGAACGCTGGAGGCCGGGGTGATCGGATACGACGCGTAGAACAGCGGCAGCTTGGCCTTCTGGGCTCCAGCAACCAGACCCCATGAGATCGACTGGTTGCCGGTGATGTTCGTGTACTCGCCGCTCGGGAGTTGTGCCGGCTCGATCGCGTACGTGTGGTGAAACGCCTCGGTCGTCAACCCGTAGTTGTAACCGGCTTTGAGCGCCAGGGTGTTGGCGGCGGCCACTTCGGGCAGCTTGCCGAACTTGTCGTTGACCCAGTCGAGGATGGAGTCCATCGGTCGCGAGAACATCCAGGACACGAGTCCGAGGGCGAAGAAGTTCTTGGATCTCAGCACGCCACGTCCGGTCACGCCGGACTCTTTCACGGCAAGTTTGGTTAGCTCTTCCATCGGAGCCGTGAGGACCTGAAAGCCCTCTAGTGAGCCGTCGTCCAGCGGATTGGTCTCGTACCCGGCTTTGGTGAGGTTGCGGTCCACGAAGGCGTCGCTGTTGACGATGATGAGACCGCCCTTCGGCACGTCGCGCAGGTTCGACTTCAGCGCAGCGGGGTTCATCGCGATCAAGACCTCTGGAGCGTCGCCAGGGGTGAGGATGTCGTCCGACGCGATCTGCACCTGAAAGGACGAGACGCCTGGGAGCGTGCCGGCTGGTGCGCGAATCTCGGCTGGAAAGTCTGGCAGCGTCGCCAGGTCGTTTCCGAAGAGGGCCGACGCATCGGTGAAGCGGTTGCCGGCCAACTGCATCCCATCGCCGGAATCACCCGCAAAGCGAATGACGATTGCTGAACGTTCTTCAGTGGATGTTTCGATGGTCATAGGACGCCTCCGCTGACCATTCGCCCGGCTGAACTCATGAGTTGACATCTCCATTAGTGCGTTGCGCGCCGGCCCGGATCATAGGTCGACTCGCGATGTTGGTTGGGTGTATTCGACGATCTGACTCTTCTCCATGGCGGCACCGATACCGAGCAGTGTGGACTCGCTCCAGCGCGGGCCAATCAGCTGCAAGCTCGAAGGGCGCTTTGCGGCCTCCAGCGGCAGTGGAAGTGCCAGCGCCGGCCAGCCGAGGTTGTTGACCAGCGCGGTGAACTGTGACAGCAGTGTGCGTGCATGCATTGAATGTCCATCGACCGTCAACTCGTCCGTGCCGAGTGGTTTTTCCACGATCCCAACGGTCGGCGTGGCGAGCACCTGCACCCTGTCGAGCGCAGCCGTGGCTGCGTGTTCCAAATGGGCACGCCACGCAAGCGCGTCGAGGTATTGGTTGGTATCGACGCGAATGGCCGTGGCAAGACGCTTGGCCACATCAGGGCCGTACGAACCGGGCTGCTCGACGAACCACTCACGATGGATCGCGGCAGCCTCAAATGCTGCAGAGGGGAGCGTCAGACCCGGTGGATCCAGTTCAGGGATGTCGAGGTCGACGATTTCTGCACCGGCGTCTGCAAGCTGGCTGAGCGCCGTGCGGAAGGCTCGAGCGACGTCGGCGGACGTGACGTGATCGACCCATGGGTGGGGGAGGCCGACTCGGAGGCCCTTGAGATCGATGTTCGAGATGGAGGTCCATGGGCGCTGTGTCGACCAGCTGTCAGCAGGGTCGTGGCCTGCGATGACCTGCATCACGAGAGACGCATCTTCGACGCTGCGCGTGATGGGGCCGACGGTGTCGAGAGAAGCGGCGAGCGGAAACACACCGGTCAAGGGAACTCGGCCGTGGGTGACCTTCAGGCCGACGACCCCGCACAGCGCCGCGGGAACGCGAATTGAACCGCCGGTGTCGGTACCGATACCGATGACGGCGAGGCCCGCGGCCACGGCGGCAGCTGAACCGCCTGATGATCCTCCCGCTGCGGTCTCCATGTCCCACGGGCTGAGCACCGGCCCGAACCAATGGTTTTCACTGGTGAAGCCGTAGGCGAACTCGTGCAGTCCTGTGCGGCCGATGATCACGGCATCAGCCGCTTCGAGACGTTTCACGACCGTGGCAGATTCTCCAGCATGTTTGCGGTAGAAGGACGATCCGCAGGTCGTCACGCGGCCGGCATGATCGATGAGATCCTTCAGGGCGATGGGCACGCCGGCCAACGGCCCGAGCGTCTCGCCCGCCGCTCGGCGCTCGTCCAACTGTTGGGCGCGGCTGAGAGCGTTCTCGTCGACCGCGACGAATGCGTTCAGTCTTGACTCCGCCACTCTCCCCAGGTGTGCCGTGATGACGTCGCCGGCCGACGCTGCGCCGGACCGAACTTGTTCGGCGATGGCCCTCGCTGTCGGCGGAGACGTCACTCCCAGGTCACTGAACGAGAGTCTGGAAAGATGGCGATGTAGGGAACCCCGGGCGGCACGACGAGTGGCGAACCGTCCTCGTAGACGAGCTCGAACGGGGTGAGGCGGTCCTCTCGGCTCCACGTGCCTTCGACGACGACGCCTTGAGCGAACACGAGAACTCGACCTTCGCCTACGGTGTCAGTCGCCGGTACCGCCACGCCCTGGGAGGGGTCGGACGGTGCCGCGGTGTACCGGCGTCCGAAGATGACGACGAGCGTGTCGAACGCGAGTTGTTCCTGATTGCCTTCGGTGTCCATCCACATGAATGGGGTCGATCCGTTGGAGCGGAGGAAGCGTTCTCCGTCCCACTCGTAATTGACGTTCGGCCAGTCACTCGACCAGTTGAGGCTCACTGAGGTGACCTCTTCGCCCTCGAGTTGAACGTCGCCGAATTCGAACATCGCAGGAGGGATCTCGTCGGGATAGTCATTGCGGTCGGCGAAGTCACGCATGTCGACCGTGTTGCCGTAGAGATTGTGGGGCGCGCCACGGCTACCGATGCGGAACGAGCCAGAACCTTCGCCCAGCATGTGGATGTCGCGGTTTGCCAGGTAGCGAATGATCCATCCCGACGCTCCAGAGATGTTGAAGGTGGCGTCGAGAAAACCGACCAGCTCTGCATCAGTTGGTCGACCCGATCGGATCGGTCCGAGGTACTCGGTGTCGTTGTCGTGGAAGAGCGCGATGAACCTCGTCAGTCCGCCTTCGACAAGCAATTCGTATACCGCATCAGCCTGCTCGAGCCCGGATTGAGGACGGGCCGAAGGGTGGTTGTCGATCTTGACAGCGACGACGCGTCGGTCCAGCTCTTCGTCTGACTCGGCGACTATTCCATTGATCGGCGAAAGCGGTCCGCTGATCGCGGTGGTGGTCGGAGCGACGGTTGTGGTTGTGGTCGGAGCAGCAGTGGTTGCCGGTGTCGTCGTCGGAGCGATGGTCGTCGACGTGGTCGTTGTAGTCGTTGTCGCTTCGTCGTCGCCTCCGCAGGCCGCAAGCAACAGTGCGAACGCAACGAGAACAGAGAGCACGCGTCGCGAGGCAGAGAGGTGGTGCATGGTGATCCTTCAGGATGGGTTTCGGTGGACTGGGCGGTTTGCGATACGCGAAACAGGACTCGGGCTGGTTGCGCTGGTGTCGCCGTCGCAGCATTCGGCTTGGTTGAGGCCGAACATGGGGCAACCGCTCGCCAAGCACGCAGCGTGCCCGTGGACGTATCCCATTTCGCGGTGACACCATGCGCAGAACATCTTCGTCTGTTTTAGTCGGTGGTCATGGGTGAGAGCGGGATTGTACCGGTCTCAGAATTTGTGCTCGGCGCGCTCGGGACCACGAAGCCGTAGTCTCGTCACGTGGCACGAGCATTCTGGGATCAGCGATTCAGCGGGGATGAGTTCCTCTTCGGCTCCGAGCCGAATGAGTATGTCGTCGAGACGTGCAGCGATCTAGAGCCAACCGAGGCGCTCGATCTCGGCTGCGGCGAAGGACGCAACGCCGTGTGGTTGGCAGCACAAGGGCACCGCGTGACCGCTGTCGACGTGTCGCCTGTCGGTCTTGCCAAGGCAGCTCAACTCGCCGCCGCCCGCGAGGTTGCGGTGGATTGGGTGTGTGTGAACCTCGGCGAGTACGAACCAGCGCCTCAGTCATTTGGGCTCGTGGTGCTGTCCTACATCCATGTCGACCCGGCACTGCGGGTTCCGCTGCATGTCAAAGCGGCGAGGTCGCTGCTGGCGGGTGGGCGGTTGGTCGTTGTGGGTCACCACGTCAGGAACGTCGAAGAAGGAATCGGTGGTCCTCAGAATCCCGACATCCTTCTCACGGAAGAGCAGATGCAGGCCGACTTCGAGGGCTTGTCGATCATCCGGAACGAGACGGTCGAGCGCGAAGTCCCTGGCGCGTCGGTAACTGCGCTCGACTTGGTTTTCGTGGCGACGGCCTAGCCGTTGCTCACCAGCTCGTCGACGAGGATCTTCTGGACCTCGTTGGCATCTTCGTGTGGGATCTGACACGTACCGGCGTTGGCGTGCCCACCTCCACCGAAGGCAAGCATCAGAGTGCCGATGTTCGTGTTGCAGGTCCGGTTGATGATCGACTTGCCGACTGCGAAGGCAACGTTGCGCTTCTGCTTGCCCCAGATCGCATGCACCGAGACGTTGGTCTCGGGGTACAACGCGTAGACCATGAAGCGATTGCCGGCGTGGATGACTTCGCCTCCCCGATAGTCGACTGTGACCACGTTCTCGCGAACCGTCGACACGCGTTTGAGCTGCTCGTTGAACAGTGTCTGCTGTTCGTAATAGAGGTTCACGCGGTCCTGAACATCAGGGATCGTGAGAACGCCATCGATGTCCATCGTCCGACATGCCTCGATGAGGTTCATCATCAGTTGATAGTTGGATATCGGAAAATTCCGGAACCGACCGAGGCCGGTGCGCGGGTCCATCATGAAGTTCACCATGGTCCAGCCCTGGGGATGCAAGATGTCCTCCAAGGTGTAATCGGCAGAGTCGGCCCGGTCTACCGCAGCCAGCATGTCTTCGCCGACGTTGGGGAAGGTTGCGGCTCCGCCGAAGTGGTCGTAGACGACGCGTGCTGCCGACTTGGCGTCCGGATCGATGATGAAGTTGTCGGTCTGATCGACGCGAATGGTCTCAGACAGGTGATGGTCGAACGCCAGGTGGACGCCCGGCACGTACGGCAGGTTGGTGGTGATGTCGCGGTCGGTGACAGGCACCTTGCCGTCCTGCATGTCTTTGGGGTGAACGAACAGGATGTCGTCGATCATGTCCAGTTCACGGAGGAGCACTCCGCATACGAGTCCGTCGAAATCGCTGCGAGTGACCAAGCGGTGTTTGTCTGTCATGGAGAGTCGTCCTGTGGCGTCGGATGCTCTCATCTCGTCGGCATCGATTCGCTCTGGCTTTAGCGTCCGATGACACCAATGCGGTTGAGCGGCCAGTAGATGGCGATAACCCGTCCCCGAATGCGATCCAGTGCAACGCCTCCGGTGTGGCGTGAGTCGCCAGCCGAACGGATACGTGCATCGCCAAGTGTGAACACTTCGTCCGATCCGAGCACCCACGTGCCGCTCGATTCGGTTTGCGACTCGGCCCATGGGTCAGCGAGCAGGGTGCCGTCGATGAACACCTCTCCGTTGCCGATTTCGACGATCTCGCCGGGAAGGCCGACCACGCGCTTCACCAGGTCGATGCCGCTCGGGTCCGAGTAGACGATTGTCGAGAAGCGTTCAGGTCGGAAGATTCGGGTGTCTGCCAGCACGTAATCGCCAGGCTCCAACGTGGGTTGCATCGATCGGTCCACGATTTCGTAGCGAGTAACGCGCCGCTGAACCACTGCCCACGTCGCTCCGGCGAGCAGCAAAGCTCGAAACCGGATTGTCTTGGTCATGAGTGCTCCTCCACGGCGCGTGGCAGTCGGGGAGTGTATGACCCCGCGCGGCCTGTCTGGGTGGCAAACGGGCTGGAGTAATGTGGCGCCCGACGACAATCGCGTCTTCGAAACGAGGAGGAATCGATGGGGCTTTTCAAGCCGAGCAAGGTCGCCCACGCTCACTGCGACCTGTTCTGCGGGGTCTATGACCCTGCCCAAGCAATGATCGAAGCCAAGAGTGTCTACAACAGTTGCACCAAGTACGAGGCTTCTGACGATCCGGTGTTTCGCGATCGCTGCATCACCATCAAGGAAGAACGTGCTGAGCTGGTGAAGCACCATCTCATGGTGCTGTGGGCCGACTTCTTCAAGCCTCATCACGTCGAGGCATTCCCCAACCTGCACGACACGGTGTGGAAGGCCATCAAGCAGGCGGGAGAAGCCAAGAAGTCCATGGATCCGGCCGTTTCCCAGAAACTGCTCGACCTGGTCGGTGACGTCAGCAACATCTTCTGGCAAACCGACGAGTCCAAGAATGCCGGTGTCTACCCGCCGAGCTGATCGCTCGCAGATAACGATGAGTCGCCCGCCTCAGCCGCCTGTCGGTCGGGGCGGGCGATTTGGTTGAGGCCGGCGCCGGCCAGTAGCGCGGTCAATGCGAACGCTGCCGTGCCGCCCAGGACCTGAATCAGCGACGGCCAGAACCCGTCTCCGAGGTTGCCGATCAATCGTGAGACGAGCCAGGCGGCGCCGCCCCCTAGAGTGACCATCGGGAGAGCTCGCATGACGGTGTCGCCGACGAGTTTGAGTTCGCCTGTGCCCGTCCGTTGGTACCAGATCACCGCCAGACCGATGGTGTACGCAGTGAGTCCAAGTGTGCTCGCCAGGGCGACTCCTTTGATCCCGTACGCCGAGCGCAACGACCAGTAGAGCGGGAACGCCAATACGGCTGCGGCGGTGCCGACGGCGACGGGCACCCACATTTCTCGTCTGGCGTAGAAGCCGCGGGTGATGATCTGCAGCGCTCCCCACACGGGCACCGCGAGCGCATAGAAGAACAGCGCGTTCGCGCTTGCCAGCGTGTCCCCGGCGTCGAACAGTCCGCGTTGAAACAACACCCGGATGACCGGCACCGAAAGCGCCGCGAGCAACGCGCCTGCAGCGAGGCTCAACACGAGTACGTAGCGAAGCGCCTTCGTCACCGTCGACGCCATCTCGGCGAGCCTGCCTTCTTCGAACAGTCGAGAGAGGAACGGATAGGCGGCGACACCAGCGGCTTGAGCGATGACGCCGACGGGGACGAACATCGAGCGCCGCGCCACGATGAGTTGCACTACGGCGCCCTCCGAAACGAGGCTGCCGAAAGACTTCAAGAACTGCTCGTCGAGCACCACGATCGACTGTCCAACCATCAGCGGTACCGCGAGGACGACGTATTGGCGAAGCACGGGGTGAGCCCACGGCGTTGACCACTGAATCCGCAATCCGACTCGATGGGCGCCCCACGCCTGAATGAGGAAGTTTCCGACGACGGCTCCTCCGAGCACGCCCCAGGCGAATCCGGCCGGATCAGGCGTGTCAGACACCAGATTGAACGCGAGGCCGCCGATGATGATCCCCAGGTTGTAGACGATCGGCGCGAGCGTCGGTATGACGAACTCTCCGTTTGCGTATTGCACAGCCATCAACAGCGACCCGATGATGAAGAACAGCTGCGCAGGTAGAACGATTCGGGTGAGGCGAACGGCTTGGGTCAATTCGTCTGGACCGAACCCGGGGTAGACGACGTCGAGGACGGCAGGTGCTGCCAGCCAGCCCACGCCGATCAGGGCGGTCATGGCGATGGCAACCGGACGGGCGATCGCAATGAAGGCGGTTGCGCCTCCCTTCGCGTCGTTGTTGGCCAGGAATCGCGTGTAGATCGGAATGAACGTGATTGACATGAACCCGCCGGCGAGCAGGTAGTTGATCCAATCGGCAATGGTGAAGGCGGCTTGGTACACATCGCCATTTGCGGTGCCGCCGAGGATTGCGGCGGCCACCTGCTCACGAACGAGACCGAGGATGCGTGACAGGAGCACTCCGACGCCAACTACGAGCGCTGCTGAGCCGATGCGTCGCCGCAGCTGAGATTCGGTCATCCGAGCAAGTTACCCGAGTCCGCGCACGCGCCCCGTGTCAATCGATGTCACGTCGTCGCAACAGCACTGCCGTCACGGCCACGGAAACGGCGGAGAGCACCAAGAACTTGACGAGCGTTCCGCCCACCCCGGGTGCCATGTTTCCGAGAACCGGCCCGTAGTCGAAGTCGGTGACGCCAACCATGCCGGCGAACGCCACGTTCGTCGTCTTCCAGACCGAAGTCGGGGCGAGAGCTGACAGCGGAGTGGTGATCGCAAGCTCCCACAGGAACACATAGACCATTCCGATAACCGTCGCTCGGGTCACGAGGTATCCAAACGGTACGAACAGGGCGGCGTAACCGAGCGTTCCGATTGCGAGAGCGATGATGGTCGGTGCGACGTATTGCCATGTGCCGTCGCGCCAGCCCATGAGCAACGCCATCGTGACCGTCCCGGTTGCGGTCACCAAGAACGAGACAAGCCACGCAGTGAGCAGCTTGGCGCCTGCGATCGCTGCTCGCGGCAGCGGTCGGACCACCAGGAACGACAGCGTGTGTTGCCTGCGTTCGTCGCCGAGCGACGAGGACGCCACCACGATCGTGATCACGGCCATCACGATCCCGAACTGGAAACCGATCAGAATCCCGAAGTACTCCTCGACGTGATCTCGACCCGGCGAGGCACCGGACGCCATGAAGAAGATGAATGGGGCGATCATCGACAGCAACATCAGGCCGATGACCCGGCGACGACCCAACAGTTGCCGCGACGTCACCCGCACGATCGCCATGACCGCCGTCACGTTCGACGCACCAGGTAGCGGAACACGGACTCGAGCGACTCGTCTTCAGGTTCGAACTTCGAAATCGAGGCCTCCAGGCGCTTGGCGGCCGGAGCCACGACGTTGCCGAGCATTCGCAGATCGTGGGTTTCGACGTGCACGGACTCTCCGTCGATGCTCACACTGTGGACGGCACGTTCCTCGAGGAGCGCCGCGGCAAGGCGGCGGGGCGCATCGGTTTGCACATGCACCCGATACGGGATGTCCGAAAGTGCGGCTCTGATCGCGGCCACGTCACCGGCTGCCGCGAGCTTTCCGTCGACCATGGCGAGTACGCGATTGGCGACTCGCTCGACCTCGGCGAGTACGTGGCTCGAGACGATGACCGTCTTGCCGCCGTCGCCGAGCTCTCGAAAGAGCGTGATCAGCTTTGCTCGCTGAACGGGATCGGTACCGTTCAGCGGCTCGTCGAGAACGATCACGTCGGGGTCGTGCACCAATGCGGCGGCGACCTTGGCGCGCTGTCGCATGCCCTTGCTGTAACCGGACAAGGGGCGATCCGCGGCATCTTCGAGGGCCACCAACCGGATCACCCGATCGGCGGCCGCCGCCGGATCAGTCACGCCCGTAAGCCGTGCGGCGTACTCGGCCAGCTCACGGCCAGTCAGGAACGGATAGACGGCGTCCTCTTCGGGGACCAGACCCAGGTTGCGGTACATGTCCGGGTCGGTTCGCGGATCGGTCCCGTGGATCTTGATCGAGCCTTCCGACGGTTGCAGCAGTCCGACGATCGTCCGCAGGGTTGTGGTCTTGCCTGCGCCGTTGGGGCCAAGCAATCCGGTCACTCCGGGTCCGAACGAGCATGAGATGTTCGACACGGCCACCTTTGGTCCGAACCACTTGGACAGTCCGTCGATCTCGATCGTGGCGTCGTCGCTGAAGGCTGGATTCATGCGAGCTTCCGATACCTGCGGAGGATCAACACGCCGGTGACGGCGACGAGTACGAGGATCACGAGCAGCGAGACCCAGGGATCGAACCCGGCTCGGTCAGGGATCGTGTCGCCGCTCCGATCAAAGATCCAGTCTCGAACGAATTGCGGATGCATCGGCAACGCGAGCAACGAGAACCACTTGCCAAGTGACGCTCCGGATTCGGTGATGATCTCGGCAACGATGATCGAGCCGTACATGCCGGCGATGAAGGCACTGGCCGCCGGTGCGACTCGCTTGGCGAACAACGCCACGATGAACGCAGCCGATCCGAAGGTTGCGAGGTAGACCAACGAAGCCACGAGTGCCCTGACCATGTCACCGAAGTGGTCGAGCAGATAGGTCGTGAATCCGTCGGGGGAGGTCGCCGCAAACCCGATGTACATGACCAGCTGCGGCAACATCAGGAACGTGAGCACGAGAACGCCAAGCGCCCCCGCTCGCGCCAAGAGGTAGTCCTGAGTGGTGAGGGGACGCGATGCGTAGATCGACATCACCCCTTGCTCGCGATCGGGAATCACCAACTCCGGTGCGGCGAACGCCGTGAACAACAGCGCGATGGTGGCCAGCTGCGGGAACGAACCGTATGTGGTGAACACTCCCGGCAGCTCCAGCTGGAAGTCAGCGGTGAACGCGCTGATGCCAACTCCCACCACCGAAGGAATGACGGCGATGATGATGAGCAGCCACGGCAACACCTTGCGTCTGGCGCGGCGCCGGAGTCCCATGACCCGACGCAATCCGTCCTTGAGCACGGCGAAGAACACGGCTCGGCGTCCGAGCAATTCGCCCACGTGGGGCTTGTAGCCGAGGTCGTAGACGACGCCGCTCGGAGCCTCTTGAGTCACGTGCTTCTCCCCATGAAGATGTCTTCGAGTGAGGTCGAGGACTCCCTGAGTCTGCGAAGCCCACTTTCGGTTGCGGTGAGGCCATCGCGCACCATTTCGAAACCATTTCGTTCGGCTCTGACGAAGATGACTCGACCGTCGTAGTGCGTCGAGGCGCCATTGGCTTCCAGCCACGCCATGAACGGATCTACAGGCGAGGTCAGCTCGACCTCGATCACGCCGGTCTGTCCGAGTCCGGAGAGGGGGCCGCTCCGCAGCACCTTGCCACCGTCGAGCATGACGACCCAGTCGCACGTCTGCTCGATGTCCGTTAGGACGTGCGATGAAGTGACCACGTTGATGCCGAAGCCACCTAGACGTCCAACGAGCGAAAGCATGTCTTCCCGACCTTGCGGATCGAGGCCCGACGTCGGCTCGTCGAGTAGTACGAGATCGGGATCGTGAACGATGGCTTGCGCCAGTTTCGTCCGTTGCTTCATGCCGGTCGAGAACTCACCGATTGGCCTGAATCGTTCCTCGTGGAGACCGACGAGCGTGAGGACGTCAGACGCCCGCTGACGTGATGCCTTCTTGGGGAGGCCTGCGAGCTCGGCGGTGTATGTGACGAAATCTGACGCCGTTTGATCTTCTGGGAGGCAGTCGCGCTCTGGCATGTACCCCACTCGGGCTCTCACTTCGAGCGGGCGTTCGGCGACGGGGATTCCGAACACTTTCACCGAGCCGAGCGTTGGTGTCAGGATTCCCAGCAGGATCTTCACCAGGGTGGTCTTGCCCGCTCCGTTCGCTCCGACGAGCCCGATGGTGCCGCCTTCGAGTTCCAGTTCGAGGCCATGCAGAGCAACGACGTCTCCGTACGCGTGGCCGAGCCCCGAGGTTTCGATGATGTTCAAGGCGCGGACACTACCTGCGTCAAACGAGAGTCACTGACGGTGCATCAAGCGGCGGGTTCTTGCCTTCATGTCATCAAGGCGACGACGCGCCCAGGGGTATTCGGTGGCGAGGAGGGCGAGGCCGGCGAATATGAGTACCAGTCCGGGCCCTGGAATGAACAGCAAGATGATGCCGACCAGAGTGAGTAGTCCCCCTCCAATCAGCACGGCAACCTTGCGGACGGTGCTCGTGATCATCCCCATAGAGTACGCGTCGAGCGTGCCTACGTGGTCGGCGGCTTGATTGGCAACCCGCCGACAGCAGACCTAGCTTCCCGGCGTGGACTCGGCACTGGCTTTCATTGCAGCTGCGGCGGCAACAGCGTTCTCGGTAGAACTGGGGGCGAGTTACCGGCGTCGCAAGCGACCCCACGCCTTGGCATGGACCGCGGCGATGGGCGCCTACGCCGCAGCAACCTGGGCGCTGTTCTTCGGTCTCACCTCCGGATGGAGTGATCTGACCTTTCGGACGTTCTATCTCCTCGGCGCCATCGTCAACATCCCGTTGCTGGCGGTGGGGTCGGTGTATCTGGTGGTCGGGGAGCGCGCCGGGCGGCGGGTGCTCGTCGGCACGCTCGCCTTCTTGGCGTTCGGTTTGTGGCTGACGTTGTCGGCACCGTTGATCGGCAACATCGATGGCGTCGGCATCCCCGCTGGGTCCGAGGTCTTCGACTTCACGTTCGATGCCGATGGAGCCACTTTGCCGGGACCACGGATTCCGGCGGCCATCGCCGGGGGAGTGGCTTCGCTCGTGATCATCGCGCTTGCCGGCTATTCGGCGATTCGATTCTGGAAGTCGAAACGGAAACTCGCCATCGGCAATCTGTTGATAGTCGCCGGGACCTTTGCGCCAACCCTCGGAGGTTCGTTGACGGCGTTCGGCGAGGCTGCGGCGTTGTCCGTGACGCTGTTGCTTGGGGCCGTCCTGTTGTGGGCCGGTTATCGCGTCGCGAGCGGTGCTCGTGGCTCTGGAACAGCTGTCGCCTGACCGCTCACCAGTCGAGGCGGGCAACCTCGATGAGCGTCGCATCTGGGGCGAGGTCGGTGTCGACGAGAAGGATCGACGCTCCCTCACGAGCAGCAAGCGGTACACCGGCCAACGCATCGGGAAAGTTGGTGCCGACCGCGATGTACAACCGATGGATGGGACCTTCGATGACGCTTGCGCTCACGTCGGCTGCCGTGGTGTAGCGGTCGGCGCCCGAATACCGCACGACCGCACCGGCGCTGAGCGGAACGAGTTGATCGAACACCGCGTCCGATACGGCGGCGCTGCCACCGATCACCACGATCTTCTGCGGTTTCAAACGCTTCAGCTCGTTCAGCGTGGCAAGCGGCAGGTCGTCGGGAGCAGTGAGCAACATTGGGCCGCCTTCGCTTGCAGCAGCAGCGCCTCCGGCCAACGCGTCTGGGAAGTCCAGTCCGGTTCCGACGTAGGCAACAGGAACGCCTGGACTGAACATCGCCGCTGACACTGCGGCGGCGGTACCCCATCGGTCCGTGCCAGACAGTCGGATCACCTCGTCAGGAGTCGAGACATACGCCTGCAGGTCTTTGGCGATCGTGCCGGAGATGACGCCCGTCCCTCCGAGGATGTAGATCTTGCCCGGGTTGAGTCGATCGAGCTCGGCTCGGGTGGCTGTCGGAATTCCGCCGCCCACCAGAAGAATCGGCGATTCGAGACTCGCAGCGGCCGGCCCGCCGGCGAGAGCGTCCGGGAAGTCGAAGGCAGTGGCGATGAACACGGCCTGTACACCGGGATCGAACTCTTGCGCGATCCTGGCGGCAGTGTCGTAACGGTCGGCGCCGGCGATGCGAACGGCGACTCCCGAGGCGGCGTTGTCGACGAGCGCCTTCGTGTTTTCGCTGACGGCGGCGGTTCCACCGAGGATGACTGGCGTGAGGAAGGGATCGACGATCGTCACTTCGTACGAGTAGCTCGTGGTCGAGCCGTCAACGACGAGGTTGCCAACGGTGACATTGACGGTGGTGTCCGTCATCCCGAAATCCACCTCGAGGTCTGGCTCCCAGACGATGGTGTCGTCGGCTGCGCCCGAACTGAACGGAAGAATGGTGAGCGATATCGGCGTGCCGTTCTGGGTCATTGTCACTGTGGCGGCGGACACGTCTGCCGACGACGTGTTGGGAGCGAACGACCATCGCGGGAAGACGAGCGGAACCGGCGCGTTCCCGGCCGGGGGCCATGCGATGAATTCGGGCGATGCGGGACGAGGCGTAGTGGCTCCGAATACCCAGAGCGCGTTGGAC
The DNA here is from genome assembly GCA_013003395.1 of Acidimicrobiia bacterium. Classification (GTDB taxonomy): domain Bacteria; phylum Actinomycetota; class Acidimicrobiia; order Spongiisociales; family UBA5794; genus JABDJC01. The sequence continues at coordinate 121 of JABDJC010000238.1, read as the reverse complement.
GAATCCGTCGAACCGGTTCCCATCGTCAGCGCCTCTGGATCGAGAATCCACCGCCGATGCCCTACCGACTCGTTGCCCGTCCCGAAGTCCCAAACGTATCCGTAGATCGCCGCCGGCCCGG
>JABDJC010000209.1 GCA_013003395.1 Acidimicrobiia bacterium | reverse complement strand
GCCGTCTGGATCCGTTGCGCGTCGACGCGACCCGGCGGTCCGTACAGCGCCTCGCCGTAGACGGTTGCGAGCGGCACCATCGCCGGGTCTGTGTGTGCCGCCACTTCGGCGGGAGTGAACGCAGGGTTCGGACTGACTCCGAGATCGGTGAGTCGCTCGACGATTTCGGTCCATGCGGCTGAAATGTCGCCCGTCTCGAGCCTCCGCATCCGGCGCCTCCGCCTCACCCATTTCATGGCGGGAATGAACGCAAACAGCGTTGCGAGCGCGATACCTACGGGTACAGCCCATCGCAGCCACGTGGGGATGGTGAATCCCTGGTTCTCTTCAGCTCCACCACTGCCACCCACAAAAGTCGGAAACTCGACGTCGTCTGCGAACGGCGGGAGCAGTCCACCGCCGGTGTCGGCCAAGACCGGCTCCGGATCGGGTAAGTCGAGGAACGGCGTGATGTCGTACGGAAGCGACTCGAACGTCGACGGGTTGATGCCGTCGCTGCGCGGCGTCGGGTCGAACCGCACCCAACCCTGTGACGGCATCCACAACTCGACCCAAGCGTGGGCATTGCGGTCGCGTACGCGAACCACGCCCGGAACGGCGTCGTCGTTGTCGTCGAACACGGGCTCGCCTGGCGTGAACCCGAGCACAACTCGGCTGGGGATGTCCAACGTGCGCGCCATAACTGCCATCGACGTTGCGAATTGTTCGCAGTACCCGGTCCGGTAATACCCGACCGCCGTATCGTCCAACAACCAGCTTGCCAGATCGTCGCCGGCGTGACCGTCGGGGACCTCGAGCGAGTAGTTGAAACCACGCAGGAACGCTTCGAGCGCAAGCCCGCGTTCGTAGTCCGTGTCGAGGTTCTCGGTTTGCTCTCGTGCAAGGACCTCGATGCCCGCGTGGATGTCGTCTGGGAGGTTGAGGTATTGCTCGACATCGGGTGGTTCGGGACGAACCTCGACCACGCCCGGGGTAGGGAGGATCGGTTCGCGACCCGCCGCCACTGCTGCAGCAAAGGCGGCTGTCGGTTGACCGTTCTCGTCCACGCTCAGTACTCCGAGGTCGGGTTGCGGCACTTCGGAAATGACCGAGTACTCCATCCCGCGCCGAGTCAATCCGCCGTCGAGCACGAGCGATCCGTCGTCACGCACTGAGACGTTGTTGAGGAGTCGATCGTCGGATGATTCGATGCCGACGGGCGTGTAGGACGCAGGTAGCCAGTCCTGGCTCAATCCTTCGATACGAATTCGCTGGGTCACCGCTGCCGTTGGTCCGGTGAAGGTCGATGCGGGTGATTCGCCCGCGGCATCTCCTTCGAGTGGGCGAATCTGAGGATCTCTGGCGGAAAACTGTGTTCCGTCGAAACTCTCCATGGTGACGAGTCGGAAGTACACGTCGCTCGGGTCGAGTTCGCCGCCGATCTCAGCGAAGAACACCGTCGTTCCACTGTTGGCGACCAGGCCGCGACGGATGCCGATGAAGGGGTTGTATGACACGCTTCCGTAGAAGCTGCCGGTGAGTCCAGTAGAAGATCGCCAGGCAAGCACTCCGTCATAAGGCACCACGTCGCGCAGACCGCCAGACAACAGCAGTGAAGCGACCAACGTGAGTCCGAGGACTGCAGCCGACCTCGCGGGAACCTGTGAAGGCCGTTGGCTCGCTCCGCCCAGTCGGGTCATGCGTCCGATCCGCTGATCTCGGCGGTCCAGGACCACCGCAAGCAGGACGGCAGCGAGGATCGTGAGAAACACCAGCGTCAACAGGTTGGACGTCGGCTGGCGATCGACCGTAGAGAGCTGGAGTCCCACCACCAGCGCAGGCATCGTGGCGACGAATGGGCGGTCTCGCAGCAGCCCCCAGGAGAGCGCAGCACCGAGGCCCCAGAACAACGCCATGACGATGACGATCAGGCCTGGCACAGGAATCACCGGCGAGACCGATGACCGAATCACGCCCGAGGCGAACGCCAACTCCTCGAAGAACGTCGAAAAGCTGCCGAGCGTTGGGAGAAACAAGAAGCCCTCGTTGGGCGCCGCGACCCGGAACGCAGCGACGAGCAACGCGGCGAGGTTGATGGCCGCAACCGACCACGTGCGCAACTGATACGTGAGCGCCGTCCAGGTGATGATCGTGCCGAGCAGCACACCGGCGAGGACGACGAGTTGCCAAGGCGCGCCATCAACGTTGGGACGTAGGAGTCCGTTCAAGCGGTAGAGCCCGAACGCGAGGGCTGCCAGTCCAGCTATCCAGCTGTAGCGGTAGACCACGTGCCCTCCATTGCCGAGTGCCACGACGGCGCCCAAGTCGATCCGGGAGCCGAGCTGACCGTCACGGCGCCTGCTGCCCTGAGCTTCAGTATGTCATCAGACGGTTGTTGTGCGGCAGCCAAGATCACCGTGCGCGAGAAGTCCCGCGAGAGCAGCCGATAGGCAGCCAGATTTCCCTCGTTTCCTGCTCCGGTGACCATGATGAAGAGTCCGCCTCCAACATTGGATCGTCTGAGGCGCGCAATGCTCGAGGCAAGGTCGACTCTTTCCGTTGGCGTGATGATGGCGAGCGTCCGCATGGCGTTGGTGAACGCGTCTCCGTCGGCGACAAGTGCTGATTCGTCGCCTGTCCACAGCGTCGGGCCGAATCCGTTTGCGAAGAGGTGCTTGAGCACGGATGCTGCCCCGATGACCGCGCGCTCGAAGTCATCGTCGCTCGGGTACACCTCACGTCTGGTGTCGAAGAGAATGAGGCCGCGAGATTGCCAAGGCATCTCGAGCTGCTTGATCATCAGCACGTCTCGACGAGCCGACGAGGGCCAATGCACATGGCGGATGTCATCGCCTTGCTGATACTCACGCAGGGTGAAGAAGTCTTCACCTCCCGTGTGTGAGTGGTTGGCTCTCGCGGTCCTCACGGTTGGGTCTTGGCCCCGTACCGCCGGAAGCCCGTCGAGTTCTTCGAGAGCCGGATAGACGACGAGCTCAGAGGCTACGCCCACCGGCCCGCCGGCTTCGGTGAGGCCCAGCGGATCGCGAACTGTGACGTTGGCCGGTCCGACTCGATACAGGCCGCGAGGTCTGCACATCACCTCATACCGGCCGGCCAGGGTGTCGCCTGGTTGTACACGATCTGCGATGAAGCGGGCCGCTCCCAGGGTCGTCACCTCGTCTTCGACGATGACATGGCGGATGCGCCTCGTGGCGTCGAGATGGACGTCGACGAGGACACGTCCGCCGTCGTTGATCGTCGGTGGCGCAAGTGTGCGAGTGATCGACACCTGCGGTGCGGTGCGGCGTACGTGGATCAGCCCGAACGCCACCGCGAAACCGAGAAACAGCGCGACCGCCAACAAGAGACGCTCTCCGAACGCAACCCACAACACAACAAGCGCAGCAGCTGCGCCTACCGCAGCCCAACCGCGCACTGTTGGCATCAGACCCCCGCGCGCGTTCCCGGCACCGCGGTGCCCGCGCCGATACCGCTGACTACGTCGTGGATCGAGACTCCGCGCATCTGGGCTTCCGGTCGCAGAATGAGTCGGTGGTCCAGCACAGGACTGAGGACCTTCTTCACGTCGTCAGGAGATACGAACTCGCGACCTTCGACGGCAGCCCTCACTCGGGCAGCCCGCTGCAGAAACAGCGAGGCACGGGGTGAGGCGCCGAGAAGGAGATCAGGGTCTCGGCGGGTGGCCTCGACCAGGTCGAGGATGTATCCCCGGACCACGTCCGCTACATGGACCTGGCGAGCCACGTCCATCATGCGCACCACATCTTCGGCGTGAATGACGCTCTTCAGGTCCTCGTAGGTCGAGCGCAGGCTGTGGGCGTCCAGCATCGCCATCTCCTTGCCGCGCTCGGGGTACCCCATCGTGATGCGCATCATGAATCGATCGAGCTGTGCCTCGGGCAAGGGATACGTGCCCTCATGCTCGATCGGATTCTGGGTTGCAACGACCATGAACGGCGCTTCGAGGTTGCGAGTCTCGCCGTCGACGGTGACCTGTCGCTCTTCCATCGCCTCGAGCAGTGCGGCCTGCGTCTTCGGGCTCGCTCGGTTGATTTCGTCGCCGAGCACCACGTTGGCGAAGACGGGCCCTGGCCGGAAAGTGAAGCCCGACTGGTCGCGGTCCCAAACCGAAACACCGGTCACGTCCGATGGCAGCAGGTCCGGAGTGAACTGGATCCGCGAGAAGGTGCAGTCGATGGACCTGGCGAGTGACTTGGCAAGCAGCGTCTTGCCCACTCCGGGAACATCCTCGATGAGGGTGTGGCCCCCAGCAAGCATGCACATCGTCGTTAGCTGGATCGCGTCCAATTTCCCCTGAATGACGCGCTCGATGTTGTCGGTCACTGCATTGAATTGGTCGCGGAACCAGGAGAGATCGTCTTGTGTGACGGTCACGTCTGCTGCCTCCATTATTCGGTTGGCGGACAGCCTATCAGGGAGGGCTTCTTACCAACCGGGCGATTGTGCTCATGCCGAGCCATCCGACGAGGTACTATCGGCTCGATGATCGATCGCGCAGTGGTAGGGACGCTCTTGCGACGACCTCGTCTCTGGCTCGAGGCAGTGAGATACGCGCTGTCGGCTAGTCCGAGAGGATGGTGGCGTCGCCGCCCGTTCCTCCCAACCTTGGACAGGGCCTACGCCGAATGGCGTGTCGCAACCGCGTACGGATCTGCCGACCAGGCGATCGATCCGCATGATCTCGTTTCGTTCCTGGAGTGGCGAGCGAGACAGCGACGGGCTTCGTGATGGTCGACGTGCTGCGCTCGGAATTGCTGAGCATCGATGGCGTGTCCGAGGCGATCGTCTCAGGCTTGGATTCTCCCGAGTCGGTGCGGGTCGTGCTGTCCCCGGACGCCAACGTTCCTGTGGTCGAACTCTTGGTCCACGAGGTGTTGAGCGCCCATGGCCTGCTGAGTGACAGCGAAAAGGAGTCGTCTCGTGAACCGACGCTCGTCCCGATTGGGATGAGCGACTCCGACGGGCGGAACCGCCTCGAATCGCTTGCAGTCACCGAGGGAGTCGGGGGAGTCACGGTCACCGCTTCGTCGTCGAATGGCGGTATCGCTACTCGTCCAGCGCGGCCAGGCGCGGTCGGCGTGGCAGAGGCGGTGGTAGCGGTCGTTGCCGAGCTGTCGATACCCGGTCAGCCGTGCCCGGCGTTGCTCGTCGTGCGTGACGAGGAACTGGACGGCTCCAACGTTGTCACCGTCTTGCTGGACCTCGGCGCAGGCCGTCGCCGAGCCGGTGCGGCAATGCTCGACGGTGGCAGGGCGTACGGCCTGGCCAAAGCGGTCTGGCAGGCATTGAACGGCTGAAACGCCGTCAACGAGGCGCTCAGTCGGACGCGGCGATGAGTTGGACGATTTCGACCGGGATGCTCGCCGGCTCGCGCCGGTCACCAACTGCGTCTAGCGAGTTGAGATCGATCACGGCTGCCGTCGAGGTGGACTCGACGAAGTACGACTGGTGTTCAGCGACTCGTACGAGGACGTCGCGCAGGAGCAACCGGGTGTGGTCGCCTGGAGGGTCACTCAAGGCTGCGACATCGTCCGTGTTGGCAGAAAGCACACTGACCCCTCGAGCCCGCAGATCCCACAACACGATCTCCTGCACAACCAGGTCTGTCGCAAAGGAGTTGAGATCAGCGACGATGACGGCATCGACCTGACCGGAGTCGATGATGCCCACCAACGCTCTGAGTCCCTCGCGCCCGAGCGCATGACCTGGCGTCTTGACGTCCTGGCAGATGGCGACAACTCGGTGCCCGTTCTCGGCGACCCATCGCCGAATCGCTTCCGATTGGGCATATGCGGTGCCTGTGGCAGTGGTCGCGAGCGAGTCCCGTATGTAGCCGACAACTCGCACTGGTCCTGACTCCCCGGAGTTCGAAATCGAGGCGATCGTAGCAGCGCGCAGTTCTCTCACTTGGTCATTGATCATCGAACGAGGTCGGTCAACGCAGTGTGATCCGCGATCCGAGTAGCCTGCGGTCGGCATGAGTAGAGCACTGGTTCTCAATGCGAGTTACGAACCGCTTTCAGTGGTGTCGTCTCGTCGCGCCGTGGTTCTCCTGCTGCGGGAGAAGGCAGTGATGCTCGAATCGGCCGAAGGGACCTGGCACTCGGAGCGTTCGTCTTTTGCGGTGCCGTCGGTGATACGCCTGACGCACTACGTGAAGGTGCCATACGCACGGCGCATTCCGCTCAATCGGAGAGCCGTGTTTCTCCGCGACGAATCGAAATGTCAGTACTGCTCACGCCCTGCCGAAAACATCGATCACGTACATCCGCGAACTCAAGGTGGACAGCACACCTGGGAGAACGTCGTCGCAGCGTGCCGCCGCTGCAATACGAAGAAGGGCGGTCGCACTCCTTCGGAGGCAGGCATGCGCCTGCTGCGGCAGCCTCGAGTCCCGCGACGTGATGGCTGGATCATGGTCACTCTCGGGGGAAGCCCCGACCCCGTCTGGCGGCAGTACCTGGATCTCGCCGCAACCGGCTGATTGTCAGGGCGCTGCGGTCGTCGTGGTCGTCGTGGTCGTCGTGGTGGCAGTGGTGTCAACCAGGAAGGCGTTGACGAAGCAGGTTTGTGGGATCTCGTCAACGTTGCCTACCGCCGAAAGCTGCGCCACGAAACCGGCGGTACCGGTGCAATACCAATCGCCGTTGCTTGCCTGCGTCAACAGGTAGATGAACCGTGGATCCAACGGGTCGAAGTCGACGAACACCGTTCCAACGGCCGCTGTCGGCGGATCCAGAGCGCTGCGACGGACCATTGGCACGCCGAGAGCGAGTGCTTCGATGTCTTCAACGTCTGCACCAACGAAGGTGCTGCCTCTGAGGTCGTAGTACAGGGAAGCTGCTGCGAGGGCTTCGGTCATGAGCTTGCGGGCACGTTTTGCCACGAGCGCTTTGTCGGCGGGAAGTGCCTCTCCACCCACGGCGTATTTGGCGACGGGCGAGTACGCATACTGGACGGGCTCTGGACCAAATCCCAGGTCACAGAACGTTGCCGGGATCTCGAGATCTGTCGATGCACCTTCGAGGTCGAGCCAGAGAGGTTCAACCGACACGGTGGCCGGAATGCCGTCGGCGTCGAACCCGTCGAAGTCCGGGCGCTGCAGGTAGATGCCGTCCGGGAAGTCGTCGTGGAGGCCAAGGCGAGCGTCTCGAGCGGTGGCGAAGATGAACGTTCTGGTCACTTCGGCGCCGGGTGGTAGGACGACCCACTTGCCGGAGTACCTCTCGAGTGGTTCGAAGGTGCTGTCGACGTACGACTCGAGCGAGAAGCGTGCCGCCGTACCATCGCTCCACTGTGCGATCGCGAGATTGGTCGGGAGGTCGACACCAGGCCAGAAGAAGTCGGCTGAATTCTCGTTCTCGACGTCGAGGGTCACCGCAACGATCTGTGTGACGGTCTCGATTTCGGGGTTGCCGCAAACCCGTGAACTGATGGCGTTTGCCGAAGCAGTGACTCCTGGCGCCCATTCGATTGGTGCACCAACTCGCGTGCGGGGCATGTTCGGAGCCGGCCATGCGGCAACTGTCGGCGTCGACAGCAGATCGTAAGAACCGACTACCAGGCCGTTGAGGTAGACCTCGAGTTCGAGCGCGTCGTCATTGATCGATGGGACCTGAAAGCCGATCGTCCATCGAGCAGTCAATGACGGAAGCACCTGGTGCAGGTTGGTGGTGGGCATGGTTCCCTCGAGTGGGGATGTGCGCTTGATCGGCCAAAGGTTGCCGCGTGCATCGCGGATCGCGAACGTCGGATACGTTCCGTCGTCTACGAACGGCGCGTAGTCGAACTTCACCGGATCAGTACCGGTGTTGACCATCGTGACCGCTGCGCGAACCTCGGTCCAACCGGTTTCTGTGAGCGAAGGGCCGGTGATCGAAGAAGGGATCGTCAGTTGCCAGTCACCAACCTGGATGACATCGCCCATGCGAAGGAAGTCGAATTGGGACACGTCGGTTTGGAGAGCAGCTGCACGCGCGCGAACCGGTGCGGCGAATGCACCGTGTGCCACTGAAGGCGTGGCACCTGCTGCCAAGGACAGCACGGCTGCGAGAACCACAATTTGCTTGCGCACCAGCTCACCCCTTCTTTCTGACGTGGTCGAGCCTACCCAACGACTTCGGCCTCGAAACGGGCCGATTGAGGGTTTTGCACTCTCAGCGGATCACGAGAACTGGACACGGAGAGTGTCGTGTGACCTTCGTGCCGGTCGATCCGAGCAGCCCTTCGAACCTCCCGGAGCCGTGGGACCCGAGACAGATCACGTCTGCCGCCTGATCTTTCACCGCGGCAAGGATGACGGCGGCGGCATTCTCACCTTCCAACACCTCACCATTGGCGGAGACCCCGGCCTCGGCGAGAACCCTGAGAATCGGAGCGATCACTTCGTCACGCTTGTCGGCCAGGTACCTCTCGACCATTGCGTCGTCACCCGGCCACCCGACCGGTGGCGGTCGATCCTTCGAGATACCAACGTATTCTCCGTCGGCATCGACCGATGGTGGCGGTCGTTCACCGTAGACCGCTCGGAGCTCGGTCAACATACGTCTCGGAATCTCGACAACGCTGAGCACGGTGACGGTTCCGTCCTCGCCGGCGAGACGGGCCACCAGTGGCGCCGCTTTTTCCGTGTCGAGTGCTCCGTCGGTGGCCACGAGTATGTGCATTGAGTACCTCCGTCACGCACTGTAGAGCGCCGATTGCTCAAGCGTCGGGCGTCACACCGTGCCGCGAGGCAATGTCGTCGAGCGTGGGTGTCTCGATCCCCAGCTGTCGAGCATGCCCGATTGCCCGAGCGAGACGCGCTGGGGCTGATCGGCCGGTCGTACCGTGGTCCGGGTCTGCGTCAAATGCCTCGACCATTCCGTCGACCAGGGCGTCGCGATCGAGCGGCCCGGCGAGCCGCGCTTGGATGTCGAGAATCTCGTGAGCGACCTTGGCGGCCAGGTCACGGTGTTCGGCCCACAACTCTGCGACGGTTCCACCTGAGTCGAGGCCGGCGATGTTGGCGGTGAGGATGTAGAGATTCTTGCGGACCAATTCATGCACGAGTTGGGCGGCGTCCACTTCGATCGTCGGGATGTCGAGCGTCGCCAACGCTGCGCTGATCTCTGCGCTCGCAGGTCCGTGCACCGGTGACGGGATGATCACCTTGGTGTCCATACCCTTCTTCTTCTCGAACCAGACCACGATGACCGTCGGATTCTCCAGGCCATGCCGCTGCCAGTCCCGCGGCAGCAGCTCATTCTGGAGCAAGACGAGGTCGTCTCGCCACGGTTGTGGTGTGCTGTCGAGCGAGTCGTCGAGGTCGGCTTCGCCTACGGCGACGACGGCCACGATCGGGTCCGGTATCGATGCTGCGGCATCGCCGAGGTCGGTGGAACGCAGGACAGGAAAGACCTGGTGGCCGGACTTCAGGAATCCGCGTGCGAACACGGATCCCATTTCGCCCATGCCGACGACTACTGCAGTGTGAGGCTTCATGGCGCGGACGCTAGCCAACTGCCTGGCCATCATCCAGCCAGAAGGCGCTTCGCTTCGGCGTTGTGTTCGGCGACGAGCCGCTCGGGGTCGGTCGTCACGAGGTTGCCGTTGGTCACAACAGCCGATCCGCCGACGAACGAGTGGTCGATGCGAACCGGTGCAGCCATGACGGCGGCAGCGACCGGATCGTGGAGTGCGCCGGCGTATTCGATTCGATTCAACGAGATTGCGATGGCGTCGGCGCATTTGCCGGCCTCGAGCGACCCGATGTCGCTCCTTCCCAAGACCTCGGCCGATCCTCGAGTCGCCATTTCGAGCGC